>NZ_BAGH01000143.1 GCF_000308715.1 Nocardia tenerifensis NBRC 101015 | reverse complement strand
GTCGGCGGCGGGCGGCACCGCGCGAACTTGTCGCCGGGCAGGGGCGCACCGGCGCGAACTTGTCGCCGCGCGAGGGCGGCGCCGGCGCAAAGTTGTCGGCGGGCGGACGCGGCACCGGCGCAGACATGTCGCCGCGTGGACGGGGCACCCGCGCAAAGTTGTCGCCAGCCGGACGCGGCACCCGCGCAAAGTTGTCGCCAGCCCGCCCCATGCCGCGATCGAGCACGGCTCAAGGGGCGCACTGACATTCGACGACTGGGTTTGCTGAAATTGCCCGCGCAGGGAGCGCCGGCGGTGTCGCGGTTCAGTCTCCGACGCCGAGGGCGGTCAGCAGTACCAGGATTACCGTGGCGACGGCGAGTGCGCCGTGGCCGACGACGATCGCTACGGGGAAGTGGCGTTCGGGCGGCTCGGGCGACTCCGTCGCGGTGCGCGCCCGGTAGACCGGGAGCCAGCGCAGCAGCATCGCGAAGCCGAGCAGGGCGACCGGGAGCAGTAGCACGAAGGCCACCCAGGCGAGTGCGTCGTTGTCGACCGCGAGGTAGACGATCCAGACGACCAGTCCGGCGGCGGCCAGCAGGAAGTGGCCGAAGATCACCGGTGCGGGCAGGTGGCTGGAGTTGGGTTGGCGCGTACCGCCTTTCGCGATCCAGGTGCCCAGCATGAAGAAGCCGCCGCCCGCGGTGAGCAGCCAGAGGATCAACGCCGCGACGCTCATGATGTCTGTCTCCTGAAGGGTGAGTGGGTTCAGTGGCGATAGCCGCTGAGCTGGGTCGCCTCGTCGGCGACTCGAACGCCGTAGTGGTAGGCGAGTTTGCCGCCGAGGTAACCGGATCCGCCGAGCGCGGCCAGGCTCAGGATCGACAGCACCAGCGGGCCGGCGGGCACCGCGCCGTGCGGGCCGTCACCGGAGTTGCGCCACCAGAAGTTGAGCGCGTAAGCGACGGTGACAGCCAGGTTCAGGCTCATGTGGATCAGGCCGGTGCGGAACGCCGGGGTGCCGCGCGGGATCGCGAGGAAATCCAGGAAGCCGATCGTGGCGGCCGCGAGCGCGCCGAGGACACCGATAGCCAGCAGCCAGACCGCTCCGCGCGCCAGGAAGTCGGGGTCGTCCACGATGTGCGAGCCGATGTCGAACACCAGGCTCCCCACCCATGCCCCGATCGGCACCGTGACCAGGATCGGATGGAACGGATGGCCATACGGTCCGGCCAGCAGGGCGCTGACGGGCTGTTTGGCTTGCTGCATGTCGCCGGTCACCACAACCTCCATGCGTGCGTTCGAATTGTGCCAATAATTATTGGCGAAATTCGGAGAGTGGTCAACGCCACCACGCCGGGGACTTGCCGAGCAATCTTCACCAACACTGTTAGGCGTTATCGTGGACGGGTGACCAGTGATTCCGCGATCGGCGCCGTGGCCGCCCTGGACGACGAGCTACGCCGGGGGATGTACCGGTTCATCCGGGTCGCCGGACGGCCGGTCACGCGCGACGAGGCCGCCGAACACGTCGGCATCTCCCGCAAACTCGCCGCGTTCCATCTCGACAAGTTGATCGACGCGGGCTTGCTGCAGGCCCGCTACGAGCAGGTCGGCGGTGTCCGCCGGGTGGGGCGCGCGCCGAAGGTGTACGAGCCCACCGAGATCGAGGTCAATGTCAGCATTCCCGAGCGCCGCCACGAGGTCTTGGCCGAGATCCTCATGGGCGCCATCCTCGGAGCGACCAAGGGCGAGACCGCCCGCGACACCGCCGCGCGCGTAGCCACCGACCGCGGAACCGCCCTCGGCGAGGCCACCCGCGACCACCTGCGCCCAGGCAGACTCGGCGCCGAACGCGCCCTGACCCTCCTGTCCTCAGTCCTCGGCGAGCAGGGCTTCGAACCAACCCGCACCGCCCCCGGCTGCGTCCGCCTCCGCAACTGCCCCTTCCACCCCCTAGCCGCCCAGGCCCCTGACCTCGTCTGCGCCCTGAACCACGCCTACCTCTCCGGCCTGCTAACCGGCCTCCAAGCAACCACAGTCTCAGCCGTCCTCGCCCCTCACCCCGGCGAATGCTGCGTAGAACTACGCCGCGCCACCTAGCCGAAGTAGGCACCAAAGGCGTTCGCGCCCTCAGGCTTTCGCCGCCGAGACCGAGCCCACGAGCCCGCGCACTTGCACTCCCGCCGTGCGCAGTGCACGACTGGGTCTCAGCCCGATCCGCCACCGCGAAGCCCGTTACCGTGCAGGACAGCTTCGACTCGCACGCCAGCGCCGGGCGATCATGCCCCGGCCTCGGCGACGCCGGCGATGTAGTCGGCGGCACCAGCAATGAAGTCCCCATGCCGGCAATGAAGTCGGCGGTGTTGACGATGCACCCCCCGATGTGGGCGGTGCGCTCGAGGTGCCGGCGGTCGCCGTGCCGTTGGTGCCGCACACGGGTCTTGCTCTCGCCTACTGCGGTTGTACTACTGGGTCTGCGCCCGATCGACCACCACGAAGCCATACGCGAAGGTGCAGGACTCACCGACGTGCACGCCAGCGCGCCGGATGACGAAGTCGCCGGCGTGGTGCCGGGTCGTGCGCGCTGACGATGGCGGTCGCCGCGCCGTCCTGCGGCACACGGCATTACTCTCGGCTTCCGCAGGTAAACGGCCGTCTCAGCCCGATCAGTCACCACGAAAGTCCCTCGTGACCATGGAGGTCTGCCCCGACTTGCGCCTCAGGGGCGCTGATTCGGGCCCGGTGGCGGCGAGGTGGTAGGCGGGGCGGCGATGGATGTTGCCGGTTCGTCGGGGGCGTGCATGGCGGGATCATCCTTGTCTGTGCGACCGCGATCGGGAGGTGTGGCGCGGAGGAGGTTGGACTGCGAGAGTGGGTGGGTGGGTTTTTATGGTGAGCGGGTTGTGCCGCGGATTGTGAATGCCGCATGCGGGATGCGGTTCAATGATCCGTTGCGGGAGCGGGTGTGTGCGGGGCTTAAGGGTCGCGTAGTCGAGGTCGGGTTCGGGTCGGGGCTCAATGTTCCTTTCTATCCGGGGGCGGTGGAGTCGGTCAGTGCGGTGGAGCCGGCCGATCTCGGGTGGAGGTTGGCGAGCGGGCGGGTGGCCGAGTCCAGGGTGCCGATCGAGCGGGCGGGGTTGGACGGGCAGTCGCTTCCGTTCGCGGACAACACTTTCGACTCCGCGGTGTCCACATGGACGCTGTGCACCATCCCCGACGTCGCGACCGCCCTCGCCGAGGTCCGCCGGGTGCTCACCCCCGGCGGCACCCTGCACTTCGTCGAACACGGCCTCGCCCCCGACGACAAGGTCCAGACCTGGCAGAACCGCCTGAACCCCTTGCAGAAAACACTCTTCGGCGGCTGCCACCTGAACCGCGACATCCGCACCCTACTCACCACCGCAGGCTTCGAAATCCAAGAAATCGACATCTTCTACGGCGAAGACGCCCCCCGCTTCCTAGCCGCCCAATCCCTCGGCGTCGCCGTCTCCCCATAGCCGCACCGCCCAAAGTCGTTCAACAGCTGCGGATTACGGCATGGCGAGGGCAAGCTTCAATGCGGAGTTCACTGCCATCACGGTGCCGGGACTGATCGTGCCGAGCAGGGGGCCGAGATCGGCACGCTCTATTTGTTCGAGATCGTCGGTGACGATATTGCCGACCAAGGGGTCGGCCGGGGAAAGCTCCACCCAGGTCGGCAACAGCGCATGTTTGGTCGTGGTCGTGATCCGGGCTGCCAGCACGTCGGGCCACAGGCGGTTACGCCGATTGTTCGAGACGATCAGCCACGGCTTCGGACCGCAACCTACGTCGACGCGGTATATCTGCCCGCGGACCGGAGCGGAGTTCGTCATTCGGCATCACCGCCCTTCGCGAGCCTGGCCGCACGCCGACGGCTGAACTCTCGAGACTCCTCCTCGTCGGAAATTTCAGGCCAAATCTTGGCGAGCTCGGCGTAGCCCTGCTCCAGCGCCTCATCGATCAGCACCTGTGCGCCGATCGCCATCAGCACTCGAATGACGGTCGCCTCGGAAGCTTCGGGAGTAACGGCATAGCCGAGATGAGCGGCAATGGATTCGAACAGCGTCCACTCCGCTCCTTTTCGGTCACTGAGCGTCGCCAACGTACGTTCCTCCCGCTCAGTGAGGGTCAAGGTGGTTCGCCTGGCCATGCATCACACATTACATCGATGCTGATGCGCTATCAAGCATCACATTGTGATGCGACACTTTTTTGAAACGATCGGTTCAAAACTGTGCTAGCGTCGTCCGCATGGCACGACCGAGGCAGTTCGACGAGGAGCGGGCGGTGGACGCCGCGATGCGCGCGTTCTGGATCGCGGGCTACGAGGCGACCTCCACCCAGGACCTGTGCGTCGCGACCGGACTCGGCCGCAGCAGCATCTACAACACCTTCACCAGCAAGCACGACCTGTTCCAGCGAGCGTTGCGGCGGTACATGACGACGAAGAACGCCGCCACCTTCGAGGTCCTCGACGGCGAGGAATCGGTGAAGACGAAGATGCGAACGCTGCTGCGGCAGGTCGCGCACGCCCCGGAGGACGATCCGCTCGGCTGCCTGGTCGTCAACTCGATGATCGAGCTCGCTCCGCGCGACCCGGAGGTGGCCGCGGCGCTGCGTAAGGATCAGGAACTGCGCCTCGCCGCGCTGACCGACGTGCTCGAAAGCGGAAGGCGCGCAGGCGAGATCGCCCACAATAGGAATGCCCGCGAGCTGGCGCACTTCATCAACGCCACCATCGCGGGCATGCGAGTGGCGGCCCGGGGCGGCGTCGGGCGCGATGCCCTGGAGGCGATCGCCGAGACCGCCCTGCAAGCCCTCTGACCGAATCACCAAGGCTCTCGCGAGTCTTCTCATGTCCCAGTTTTGAACTGAATGATCCAAAAAGGGAGGTACCCATGCCGTTCGCGGTCTACATCCTGGGCTTGTCCATCTTCGCCCAGGGCACCTCGGAGTTGATGCTCTCCGGGTTGCTCACTGAGCTGTCCACCGACCTCGGCGTCACCATTCCGCAAGCGGGCCTGCTGATCTCGGCCTTCGCGCTCGGCATGCTGGTCGGCGCGCCGGTGCTCGCCGTGGCCACGCTGCGGCTCCCCCGGCGCAGCGCGCTGCTGGCCTTCCTCGCAGTGTTCGTCGCCGCCCACGTCGTCGGGGCGCTGACCTCGGATTACTGGGTGCTGTTCGGGACGAGGGTGGTCGGCGCGTTCGTGTACGCCGGGTTCTGGTCGGTGGCCGCGACCACCGCGATCGGCCTGGTTCCCGCGAACGCGCGCGGCAAGGCGATGAGCATCGTCGCGGGCGGTCTCACCGTCGCCACCGTCGTCGGGCTGCCCGCGGGCACCGTGATCGGCCAGCACCTCGGCTGGCGCGCGGCGTTCTGGACGGTGGCGATCATGTCCGCGCTCGCCATGCTCGGCGTGCTCGCCAAGATCCCCGCCGGCCGCTCGGCGACCCAGCCGGATCTGCGAAAAGAACTGCGCGGCATGGTCAATCCGCGTCTGTGGCTCAGCTACAGCACCACCGCTCTCGCCACGGCCGCGCTGCTGGTCAGCTTCGCCTACCTCGGCGCGCTGCTGTCCACGACGACCGACCTGGCCGACGGGTGGATCCCGATCGTGCTGGTGGTGTACGGCGTCGGCAGTTTTCTCGGCATCGTGGTCGGGGGCCGCACCGCCGACGCCCACCCGATCCGCACGCTCTACGTCGGCATCACCGGCCTGATCGTCACCTCGGTCCTGCTCGCGCTCACCGCCGAGTACCCCGTTCCTGTCGTCGCGCTCACATTCCTGTTGGGCGCCTTCGGTTTCGGCACCAACCCCACCCTCAACAGCCGGGTCTTCAACCTGGCCCCCGAGAGCCCCACCCTCGCCCCCGCATTCAACGTCTCCTCCTTCAACATCGGCATCACCGTCGGCCCCTGGCTCGGCGGCCTAGCCATCGGCGCCGGCCTCGGCTACGCCTCGGTCGCCTGGATCGGCGCCACCATCGGCCTAGCCGCCCTGAGCACCGTCACCTGCGAACAACTACTCCACCGAGCCACCCCCACCTCCCCCACCAAGAAACCCGAACTCATCCACGCCCCATAACCAACACCCGCACCCTCTCTCAGGAGCCGCACCCCTTCTAGGGACCAATAGCGAGTGCAGCTCCCGAGAGACAGTGCGGATTTCGGCACCACGCCCCCGGCGGCCGCGCACCCAGCCGCCGCACACCCGACGGCCCGCGCCCCGCGCCCCGCACCCGAACCAACAGCCGCACTGTCTCTCAGGAGCCGCACCCCCTCTAGGGACCAAAAGCGAGTGCAGATCCCGAGAGACGGTGCGGACTTTCAGCTCTCGAGAGCGGCGACCGTTCTGGGGACCAACGGCGGGTGCGGGTCCTGGGGGAGGGTGCGGGTCCGGCGTGTCAGACTGCTAAGCAGCCTGGTCCGAGTAGGGCCTTGAGGTCGCCCATCAGGGCGGAGGAGGGGGTTACTCGGAGGCTGTCGTCTAGTTTGAGCAGGGTCGTCTTTTCGCGGGCGCCGACGTGGCGGACGTGCACATCGGCTGTGCCGGGGTGGCGGGACAGGATTCGCTTGAGTTCGCCGATCTTGTCGGGGGTGCACATTCGGGTGGACATGACCACCGAGAGTGGTTTGGCTACGCCGATGGAGGACAGGTCGGGGACGGCTAGGTCGTTGGCTATCAACGAGATTCGGTCGTCGCGGACCGAGACGCGCGCCTTCACCAGCACCACCGCGTCCTCGACCACGTCCATTCCGTACACCGAGTACGCCTGCGGGAAGAACAGGACCTCGATGCCACCGGCCAGGTCTTCGAGCTGCGCCGAGGCCCACGCCAGGCCGTTCTTGTTGATCCGCCGGTTCACCGAGGCGAGGATGCCGCCGACGGTCACCTGGGTGCCGTCCTTGATATCGCCCTCGAGGATCGCCGGGATCTGCGTATCGGCCTGCGCGGCAAGGACATGCTCGACGCCGTTGAGCGGATGCCCGGACACGTACAGGCCGAGCATCTCTCGCTCGAGCGCCAGCTTGTGCTTGGCCTCCCACTCCTCGTCGGGCACCTTCACGTTGAACACCGAGGACACCGACTCGTCGGCGTCCACCCCGCCGAACAGGTCGAACTGCCCGATCGCCTCGGCCTTCTTGGTGGACATGACCGCGTCGATGGCGTCGAAGTGCACCAGCAGCAGGCCCTTGCGCGGATGCCCGAGCGAGTCGAATCCGCCCGCCTTGATGAGGGATTCGGTGACCTTCTTGGTGCAGGCGATCGCGTCGATCTTGTTCAGATAGTCGGAGAAGTCGGTGAACTTCGACTTCTCCTTGCGCGCCGCGATGATCGAGGACACCACGTTCGCGCCGACATTGCGCACCGCGCCGAGCCCGAACCGGATGTCCTTGCCGACCGAGGCGAAGTTCAGCTCGGATTCGTTGACGTCCGGCGGGAGCACGGTGATGCCGAGGCGGCGGCAGTCGGACAGGTAGACCGCGGCCTTGTCCTTGTCGTCGCCGACGGAGGTGAGCAGCCCGGCCATGTACTCGCCCGGATAGTTGGCCTTGAGGTAGGCGGTCCAGAACGAGACGAGCCCGTAGCCCGCGGCGTGCGACTTGTTGAACGCGTACCCGGCGAACGGAAGGATGGTGTCCCACAGAGCTTTCACCGCGCCCTCGGAGAACCCGTTCGCGGTCATGCCCTCGTGGAAGCCCTTGTACTCGGCCTCGAGCACCTCGAGCTTCTTCTTACCCATGGCCTTGCGCAGCGCGTCGGCCTTGCCCATGGTGTAGCTGGCGACCTTCTGCGCGATGAACATGATCTGCTCTTGGTAGACGATCAGACCGTAGGTCTCGGCGAGGATGTCCTTGAGCGGCTCCTCGAGCTCCGGATGGATCGGTTTGATCTCCTGCCGCCCGTTCTTGCGGTCGGCGTAGTCGTTGTGCGCGTTCATGCCCATCGGGCCGGGCCGGTACAGCGCGAGCACCGCGACGATGTCGTTGAAGCCGGTCGGCTGCATGCGGCGCAGCAGGTCGCGCATGGGGCCGCCGTCGAGCTGGAACACGCCGAGAGTGTCACCGCGCGAGAGCAATTCGTAGGTGGCCGGATCGTCCAGCGGCAGGTTGTCCAGGTCGAGGTCGATGCCGCGATTGGCCTTGATGTTCTCCATCGCGTCACCGATGACGGTGAGGTTGCGCAGGCCGAGGAAGTCCATCTTCAGCAGGCCGATGGCCTCGCACGACGGGTAGTCCCAGCCGGTGATGATGGCGCCGTCCTGGGCGCGCTTCCAGATCGGGATGGTGTCGGTCAGCGGCTCGGAGGACATGATCACCGCGCAGGCGTGCACGCCCGCGTTGCGGATCAGGCCCTCGAGCCCGCGGGCGGTCTCGTAGATCTTCGCGACGTCGGGGTTGCTGCTGATGAGCTCGCGGACCTCGGCGGCCTCCTTGTACCGCTCGTGGTCGGGGTCGGTGATGCCGGCCACCGAGATGTCCTTGGCCATGATCGGCGGCGGCAGCGCCTTGGAGATCTGGTCGGCGATGGCGAAACCGGGCTGGCCGAACAGGACTCGCGCGGAGTCCTTGATCGCGGCCTTGGTCTTGATGGTGCCGAAGGTGATCACCTGGGCCACCCGGTCGCTGCCCCACTTCTCGGTGGCGTAGCGAACCATCTCGCCGCGGCGGCGATCATCGAAGTCGATATCGATATCGGGCGCGGACGGGCGCTCGGGGTTCAGGAACCGCTCGAACAGCAGGCCGTGCGGGATCGGGTCGATATTGGTGATGCCGAGCGCGTAGGCGACCAGCGAACCGGCCGCCGAACCACGGCCGGGACCGACGCGGATGCCGACCTCCTTCGCGTGCGAGACGAGGTCGCCGACGACGAGGAAGTAGGCGGGGAAGCCCTTCTGCTTGATGACGTCGAGCTCGAAGTAGGCGCGGCTGTAGTACTCCTCGGGCACGCCGTCGGGGAAGCGGCGGGCGAGGCCGCGGTCGACCTCCTTGCGCAGGAACGAATTCTGGTCCTCGCCCTGGGGCACCGGGAAGACCGGCATGCGGTCCTTGAAGGCCCAGACGTCGTCGTAGGACTGCACGCGCTCGCCGATGGCCACGGTGTTGTCGCAGGCGCCGGGCACCTCGGCGTCCCACAGCTCGCGCATCTCCTCGGCGGACTTGAGGTAGTAGCCGTCGCCGTCGAACTTGAACCTGGTCGGGTCGCTGAGCGTCTTGCCGGTCTGAATGCACAGCAGCGCTTCGTGATTGGTCGACTGGTCCTTGGTGACGTAGTGGCAGTCGTTGGTCGCCAGCGGCGGGATGCCGAGTTTCTTGCCGATCTCGAGCAGGCCCTCGCGGACCCGGCGTTCGATGGACAGCCCGTGGTCCATGATCTCGAGGAAGAAGTTCTCCTTGCCGAAGATCTCCTGCCACTTGGCCGCCGCCTCCAGCGCCTCGCGGTCGTGGCCGAGGCGCAGTCGCGTCTGCACCTCACCCGACGGGCAGCCGGTGGTCGCGATGATGCCCTCGGCGTACTGCGCGATGATCTCCTCGTCCATGCGCGCCCACTTGCCGAGCTGGCCCTCCAGCGACGCCAGCGACGACAGCTTGAACAGGTTGCGCAGGCCGGTCGCGTTCTCGGCGACCATGGTCATGTGCGTGTAGGCGCCGGAGCCGGAGACGTCGTCGCCCTTCTGGCTCGGGTCACCCCACTGGACGCGCTTGGTGTCGAACCGGGAGCCGGGGGCGATGTAGGCCTCGATGCCGATGATCGGCTTGATGCCGGCCTTCTTCGCGGAGTTGTAGAACTCGGAGGCGCCGTACATGTTGCCGTGGTCGGTCATCCCCACCGCGTCCATCCCCAGCCGTTTCGCCTCCGCGAACAGGGGCGATATTTTGGCCGCACCATCGAGCATCGAGTACTCGGTGTGGTTGTGCAGGTGAACGAACGATCCGGACGAGGCGGCCAAGACGGTCCTTCCTCCCAAGGTCTCGACGGGGGTTGGCCTAGCGATTCTAGGCACGTCGGTGTGACATTTTTTCCGAGGCGCGCGGCGGGTGCCGAGACGTCCCAGGAGGGCCCGGCGTGTCGGTGTCGAAGATCACCGGCGCGTCACGCGAGCCGCCCGCGATCTGTCTGATTTCCGCGCATGACGTGCGGCGCGGACCGGTCGACCCTACCCTGGCCCGCCCGCTCCGACGACGGCGGCCATCGGTCAGTTCCGCTGCCGCCAGACGAATTTCAAACCGGACCAATCATTGTCGAACGCGGCCACTTTCACGTCGACGACACCGACCGGCAGCAGCATTGCCCGCAGGTCGTTCTCGGCGATGTCGCTGACGTGCCCACCCGCCTTGCGCGGCCACGCAATCCACAGCATGCTCCCCCGCGGCAGTCGCGCCGCCAGGTCCGGCGCCTCGTCGGCCAGCTCGGCGTGCGTGCGATAGAAGACGAGCAGCACGTCGGGGGACTCGTCGACGAACTCGACGTCGGCGGGGAGATCGGGGACCCGCCAGCCGGGTGGGCTGTGCCGCAGCGCGATCCGATGCCCCGGCTTGATGCCGAGTTTCTTGGCCAGTGGTGTTCCGGAGTAACCGGCTGTCATGGGTCGACTGTAAGCGGCGGTGCCCCGGGAATCGAGGGCAGCGAAACGGAAAACACCAGCCTGTGGAGAGGGCATAGTCCTGTGGACAGAGAAGAGTGTTTCCAGACCCGTCCGAGGTACCGATGCTCAAAGCACTGTTCGCGATTCCCGCCCTGCCCGCCGTCGCCGCGGCGGCCATGGTCGCCACCGCCGCGCCCGCCGCGGCCCAGATCGTCGACCAGTTCGACAGTTTCTACTCGCTCACCGAGGGGCTCTGCGCCGCGCAGGTCAGCTCGGCCGTCACCAGCAACGCCTACCCCGAGCACGCGGCGTTCAGCGTGGCGACCACCATGGTCGGCGTCGGTAACTGCACCCTGCCGTTGACGCTGAACTGGCGCAATGTCGAAACCGGCGAGACCGGCGCCTTCACGGTGGTCGCGCATGGACCGGGATACTGGGGCAACAGCGGCTATTCGGCCCTGTTCCACCCGGGCATCGGCCGGTTCACCGCCACGATGACGGTCGGGGCCGCGCACATTCCCGAGCCGGGCTCGGTGGAGTTCTGGGTCGACCGCTACCAGGGATAGACCGCCGCCACCATCGCGGACGCGATAATCGGCGGATGAACTCGCCACACCGGTTTCCGCGATGACGACCACCGTCGTCGCGCTCGTCGTCTCGGCGACGCTGATCGCCGGGGCCCTGGTGATCTGGCCGCGGACCCGCCGGGTGGTGACGACGCCGGCCGAGCGCGCGGTGCACTCGGCGCTGCACACCGCCTCGCTGGCCGCGATTCCCTTGCGGCGCGGGCTCACCGCGCAGTCGGCGCAGGAGTCCGCGCCGCACCTGCGGGTGCTCACCGGGGCCGAGGCGCTCGGCGTCACCGACCCGGACGGCACGCTGCTCGCCTGGGACGGGCCGCACGCCGAACTCGCGGAGCATTTCACCGAGGCAGCCAAGCGGGCCGTCGCGGGCGAGCGACCGGTGCTGGTCGCCGGGCTGGGCAGCGGCGAGCACGCGGGTCGCACGCTGATCGCTCAGCCGCTGCTGATCGACAGCACCGGCGTCGCGGGCGCGATCGGCGTGGTCACCACCGGCCAGCCCGGCCCCGGCTGGCTCGGCGCGGTGGCCGAGGTGGCCCGATACGCCTGCGGGCAGCTGGAATTGGCCGAGCTGGACGCCTCGCGGGCCCGGCTCGACCGGGCCGAGGTGCGCGCGTTGCGGGCGCAGATCAGCCCGCACTTCATCTACAACGCGCTCAACACCATCGCCTCGTTCGTGCGCACCGACCCGGACCGGGCGCGCGAGCTGATCCTCGAGTTCGCCGACTTCACCCGCTACTCGTTCCGCGCCGCGGGCGAATTCACCGTGCTGGCCGACGAATTGCGCAATATCGAGCGCTACCTCGCGCTCGAGCGCGCCCGCTTCGGCGACGCCCTCGACGTGCGCCTGCAGATCGCGCCGGAGGTGCTCGGCGTGGTCCTGCCGTTCCTCGCGCTGCAACCGCTCGTGGAGAACGCGGTCCGGCACGGCCTCGCGGGCGCCACCCGCGGCGGCACGGTGAGCATCACCGCCGCCGACGCGGGCACCGACTGCCTGATCAGCGTCGAGGACGACGGCGTCGGCATGGACCCGGAGCTGTTGCGCTCCGGCGCCCTCGACGCCATCGAAACCGGCAGCGGCCCCGCGGGTTCGGGCGAGGCGGCGCACGTCGGCCTCGCCAACGTCGACGACCGCCTGCGCGCGGCCTTCGGCAACGACTACGGCCTCATCGTCGAAACCGCGCCCGGCGCGGGCACCAAGGTCTCGCTCCGAGTGCCCAAGTTCCGCGCGGGCATCCAAGCGTGAGCGACAGACGCTCGAGGCATCGGCGGACCACACCCCCGAGCGCGGGCACCAAGGTCTCGCCCCGCACGCCAATTTGCGGGCGGTCATCTAGGTATCAGGCCGCAGACGCGCCGGGCGTCGACGGCCCACACACCAGGCGCGCAGGCCGAGAACCCACTCCACGCGGCCCATTTCGCGCGGGGATTCAGGCATGATGGCACAGCCGCGCCGTGCGTCGGCGAGCCACACCACCGGGCGCGGGGGCCGCGGATATCGAGGCGGCAGATGCGCGGGGCGACGGCGGACCACACCACAGAGCGCCGGCGCCAAAGGCACGCTCCACGCGCCAATTCCGGGCGGGCATCTAGGCATCAGGCCGCAAACGCGCCCGGCGTCGACGGGCCGGGCGTCTGCGGCCCACACACCGGGCATGGAGGCCGAGAACGCACTCCACACGCCCCATTTCACGCGGCGATTCAGGCGTGAGGGCGCAGACGCGCGGGGCGTCGGCGGTCCACCCGGGCGGGCGCATCCCGGCGGGCGAATCGGATGTTTACGATAAAGCGGTTGTGACGCGGACCACCGAGTACGCGGCGGGCGCCTTGCGGGTGCTGGCCGTCGATGATGAGAAACCTGCTCTGGATGAGCTGGTGTATCTGCTGCGCGCGCAGCCGGGGGTCGGTGAGATCCATGGCGCGGCCGACGCGACTACCGCGCTGCGGGTGCTGCGGGCGCACGCGATCGACGCGGTCTTCCTGGACGTGAACATGCCGGGGCTGGACGGCATGGAGCTGGCGGGGATTCTGTCGGAGTTCGCCAGCCCGCCCGCCGTGGTCTTCGTGACCGCGCACGACGATCGGGCGGTCGCGGCCTTCGATCTCGGCGCGGTCGACTACCTGCTCAAGCCGCTGCGCGAGGCGCGCCTGGCCGAGGCGGTCCGCCGGATCGTCGCCGCCCGCAGCACACCGGCCCCCGTGGTCGACGAGCCGCGCGCCGATCCGAGCGAGGTCATCCCGGTCGAGCTCGGCGGCGTCACCACGCTGGTGCCCCGGTCGAGCGTCAGCTGGGTGGAGGCCGACGGCGACTACGCGCGCCTGCACACCAGCGGCGGCTCGCACCTGGTGCGAATTCCGTTGTCTGCGTTGGAATCTCGCTGGCAAGACGCGGGATTCCTGCGCGTGCACCGCTCCTACCTCGTCGCGCTGCGGCTGGTGACCGGCCTGCGCACGGTCGGCACCGCGACGGTGGTGTGCCTGCGCGCCGAGGGCAACGCAGGCGCGGTGGAGCTGCCGGTCAGCCGCAGGCAGGTGCGTGAGCTGAAACAACGGCTGGTGCACGGCCCCCGGCAGCAGTGGACCGGCCAGTGACCGGGCCGCACCGCCCCGCCCGCCAGCGCGTCGTGCTGTCGGAGCGGCGCGGCGCGCGACGGGTGCGCACGCGCATGGAGGTGGCCGAGCAGACCGAGATCGGCGAGGCGTTGATCGGCGGGCTGATCCGCGCGCAGCTCGGCCTGGCGCTGCGGCTCGGGCTGGTCACCGTGGTCGTATTGTGCTCGCTGCCGGTGCTTTTCGGCATCGGAACGGTCGGGTCGACGGTCGTGTTCGGCCTCCGCCTGCCGTGGCTGCTGCTCGGGGTGGCGGTGTATCCGCTGCTGTATCTCGTCGGGCGGCTCTACGTTCGGCTGGCCGAGCACAACGAGCAGGACTTCCTCGACCTGGCCGAGGACTGACGTGACAGCCGCGCGGAAAGCACCGCCAAGCAACGGCGTTGAGGACACCCGGTGACCGCGGGATCGGTGCCGGTACTCACCGTGCTCGCGTTGCTGCTGGCCGCGCTGGCCACCGTCGCGATCGGCGCGTACGGAGTTCGGTTGGCGCGCACCACCTCCGATTTCCTCGTCGCCTCGCGCAGTGTCCGGTCGGGGTGGAACGCCGCCGCCATCTCCGGTGAATACCTCTCGGCCGCTTCCTTTCTGGGCGTCGCGGGTTTGATCGCGAAGTACGGCGCCGACGCGCTGTGGTACCCCGTAGGTTTCACCGCCGGTTACCTCGCGCTGCTGCTCTTCGTCGCCGCCCCGCTGCGCCGCTCCGGCGCCTACACGGTGCCCGACTTCGCCGAATTCCGTTTGGGCTCGGTGCGATTGCGCAGGCTGGCCGCCACCGTGGTGGTGCTCGTGTGCGCGGTGTATCTGATTCCGCAGTTCCAGGGCGCGGGATTGACGCTGCACACGCTGCTCGGCCTGCCCGACTGGGTGGGCGCGGCGGGGGTGGGGGCCATCGTGATCGCGAATGTCGCGGGCGGCGGGATGCGGTCGATCACGCTGGTGCAGGCGTTCCAGTACTGGCTGAAGCTGACCGCGGTGGCGATCCCCGCGCTGGTGCTGCTCGGGCATTTCCTGGCCGCGGATCAGCAGCTCGGTGCGCCCGCCCCGCCGGTGGTCACCGAGCGCACGGTGGTGGACGTCCGCACCGACGTGGTGGTTCGAGTGGCCGCGCCGCAACAGGTTTCGATCAGCGGAACGCTCGACGACCATCCCGTGGACGGGCGCGTGCCGCTGGCGCCGGGCGCGCACGAACTGTCGGCGGGCACCG
>NZ_BAGH01000144.1 GCF_000308715.1 Nocardia tenerifensis NBRC 101015 | reverse complement strand
GGCCAGGGCCGCGGGCGCGGACAGCCCGCGCGACCTGGTGCAGATGTGCGGGATGGGCCTGGTCGTCGGGCAGGACGACCAGGTCTGTGAACTGGCCGGCGAGTTGATCGCCGAGTGCCGCGAGCAGGGCCGGATCGCCCTGCTGCCCACGCTGCTGTTCTTCCGCGCCGAGGCCGAGGTGTTCCTCGGCAGGCCGGGCGAGGGCCGCGTCGCCGCGACCGAGGGACTGCGCATCGCGACCGACCTCGGGCACGGCCAGTGGATCAGCCAGCTCTCCGCCTATCTGGCCTATGTGGCTGCGCTGGAAGGAGATTCGGAGCAGTGCCGGGAGCTGGTCGACCGGGCGCTGGCCGAGGAGTTCGGCGGCGACGCCGCGCCGGGCGCGCCGTGGACGCACGCCGCGCTCGGCCTGCTCGAGCTCGGCCTCGGCAAGGTGGACGGCGCGCTCGCCCGGCTGGAACTGCTCACCGTCGAGCCCGCGCGGCATCACGTGGTCGGGCTGCGGGCGCTGCCCGACCTGATCGAGTCGGCGGTCCGGCTCGGCGCCCCGGACCGCGCGGGCGACGCGCTGGACCGGCTGACCGACTGGGCGCGGTCCGCGCGACAGGACTGGGTCGAGGCGCTCGCGCTGCGCTGCCGCGCCCTGCTCGACGACGCGAACGCCGAACGGCACTACCCGGCGGCGCTGCGGCTCGGCGGCAGACCGTTCGAGCAGGCCAGAACCCAGCTGCTGTACGGAGAGTGGTTGCGGCGCAACCGCCGCAAGGCCGACGCGCGGACCCAGTTGCAGCCCGCGCTGGAGACCTTCGAGCGGATCGACGCGGGGCCGTGGGCGCAGCGCGCCCGCACCGAACTCGGGGCGCTCGGCGTCGGCACGTCGGCCAAACCCGCCCACGGCGTGCTGGCCACGCTCACGCCGCAGGAGTTGCAGATCGTGCGATTGGCGGCGCGGGGCATGTCCAATCGGGACATCGCCGCGCAGTTGTTCCTCAGCCCGCGCACCGTCGGCCATCACCTGTACAAGGCGTATCCGAAGCTCGGCGTGCTGTCGCGAGGTGAACTCGCGGATCTACCGCTGGACGCGGATTAGCGCACTCGATCGCCCGCGCGGCGCGCGACGGCCAGCCCGACGAGCCAGCGGGTCGCGCCGACCGCGGCGGCGACCAGCACGGCCACCTGCGGTGACCCGGTGATCACGGCGAGAATCAGACAGGTCACCAGCGCGGCGGCCAGCGCCTCGAGCTTGTAGAGCGGCCACGCGGTGCCCGCGATGTCGACCGTCGCGGAGCGGGCCGACGGGTGAACAACTGCCATCCAGTAAGGATATACGGACGGCGAAGTTCGGTCCACCAAACTTTATGTCGCCGGGAACACAGTCGGACCCCGCCGCGTTTGCGCAGGTATGCCACTGACAGGAGAGTACGAACCGAGCACGTCCGACTGGGCCCGCGAACAGGCCGAGACGTATGAGAAGTCCGGCGGTACCGACGGCACCAGCCTGCAGGGAAAACCGGTCATCCTGCTGACCACGAAGGGTGCCAAGTCCGGCAAGCTGCGCAAGACCCCGCTGATGCGGGTGGAGCACAACGGCGAATACGCGGTGGTCGCCTCGCTGGGCGGCGCGCCGAAGCACCCCGTCTGGTACTACAACATCAAGGCCGAGCCGCACGTCGAGCTGCGCGACGGCGAGGTGAACAAGGACTACACCGCCCGCGAGGTCTTCGGCGAGGAGCGCCAGGTGTGGTGGGACCGGGCCGCCGAGGTCTGGCCGGACTACAACGAATACACCAAGAAGACCGACCGGGTGATTCCGGTCTTCGTGCTGACACCCCGGTAGCGAGCGCCTTCGCCCGCCCGGCGTTTCCTCCCGGCACCGCCACCCGCCGCGTCCGGCCGACGCGGCGGGTGGCAGCATATTTCGGGTGTCCAACCCGCTTGATGTCATCGACGCACTGTCCACTTCTCGTCCCGCGCTGAGCGCGGACGAGATCGACGCTGCCGCCGAGCGGATCGCCGACATTATCGAGCCGACTCCGCTGCAGCGCAGCGAGCGGCTCTCGCGGCTCACCGGAGCGGACGTCTACCTCAAGCGCGAGGACCTCTCCGCGGTCCGCTCCTACAAGCTGCGCGGGGCCTACAACCTGGTGGTGCAGCTGACCGAGAGCGAGCGCGCCGCCGGCGTCGTGGCGGCCAGCGCGGGCAACCACGCGCAGGGCGTGGCGTTCGCCTGCCACGCGATGGGCATCAAGTGCCGCATCTACGTACCGACCACGACTCCCCGGCAGAAGCGCGACCGCATTCGCGTGCACGGCGGCGAGTTCGTCCAGCTGATCGCGGTCGGCGAGACCTATGACGCCGCCGCCGCGGCCGCCGCCGACGACGTCGAGCGCACCGGCGCGACCATGGTGCCGCCGTTCGACGACGTGCGCACCGCGGCCGGGCAGGGCACCATCGCCCGGGAGATCCTCGAGCAGCTCGGCGCCTCGCCCGATCTGGTGATCGTGCCCGTGGGCGGCGGCGGCTGCCTGGCCGGGATCGGCACCTACCTGCGGGAACGGTCGCCGCACTCGGCATTGCTCGGCGTGGAGCCGGCCGGGGCCGCCTCGATGACCGCGGCGCTGGTCGCGGGCGGGCCGGTGACCCTGCCGGAGATCGACCCGTTCGTCGACGGCGCCGCCGTGCGCCGGATCGGCGGCGTGCCGTTCGCCGCCGTCGCCGGGTTCGGCGGGCGGGTGGTCTCGCACGCCTCGTTGCCGTTACTGACCACCACCGAGTCGCCCAGCGGCACAAGCGCTTTCCGGATGATGCAGGTCGACGAGGGCGCGATCTGCACGACCATGCTCGACCTGTACCAGAACGAGGGCATCATCGCCGAACCCGCGGGCGCGCTGGCGGTCACGGCGCTCACCGAGGTCGCGGTCGAGCCGGGGTCGACGGTGGTGTGCCTGGTCTCCGGCGGCAACAACGACGTGTCGCGCTACGGCGAGGTCATCGAACGCTCGCTGGTGCACCGGGGGCTGAAACACTATTTCCTGGTGGACTTTCCGCAGGAGCCGGGCGCGCTGCGGCGCTTCCTGGACGAGGTGCTCGGGCCGGACGACGACATCACCATGTTCGAGTACGTCAAGCGCAACAACCGCGAAACCGGTGCGGCGCTGGTCGGTATCGAGCTCGGCGCGCCGGAAGGGCTGGGCGCGTTGCTGGAACGGATGGCCGAGTCCCCGATCCAGTGCGAGCGACTGGAACCGGGCTCGCCCGCCTACCGCTACCTGACCTGAGCCTGCCTACGCCGCCGCCTCGCGCGTCTGCTCCACGGGGATGCGCCGGGTGGCGCGCAGGCAGTTCAACACCCGCGGCAGCAGCCAGAAGGCCGCGGACTGGTCGTAGGACAGCTGGGCCGCCGACAGCCGGTTGTGCACGAAGCCGACCGAGAGACCCAGCCGCGGTTCGGCCCAGCCGAAGGAGCCGCCGAGGCCGATGTGGCCGAAACCCGCTCGGGCGCCGGGCATCGGCAGCGAGTGGTAGCCGAGCCGCCACATCATCGGCGCGTAGAACAGCGCGCTGTCGAGCCGGTAGGACTGGATTCGCCTGATCTCCTTGATGGTTCGCGGGCTGAGGTAGGTATCGCCCTCCACCACACCGTTGTTCGCGAGCGCGCTGTACATGGTGGCCAAGGCCGACGCGGTGCAGACGCCGTTGCCCGCGCCGAGTTCGGTCCGCAGGATGGGCGGGTCCTGCCCCTCCAGGATGGTCTCCAGGCCGGGCAGGAACAGGCAGCGGGTCGCGGCGCCGAGCGCGCCCGGGATCAGGTGACTGCGGCCCAACACCATTGCGCCGAGCGGCTTTCCGGCCAGACTCAGCTGGGAACCCGCCAGCGGGGCGTAGGTGGTCGGCGCGGCGGCCGGCGGCAGGCCTAGGTGGATACCGTCGACGCCGAGCGGCTCGGCGACCTCCGTGCGGAACAGCTCCGCCATGCCGCGGCCGGTGATCGCGCGCGCGAGCCCGGCCATGAGCCAGCCGAAGGTGAGCGCGTGGTAGGCCGGAACACCGCGCAGGCGATCGGGTTTCGCGGCGGCGAGGCGCCGCTCCATCAGCTCGTGGTCGAGCACGTCGTCGAGGCCGGTGGCGATCGGGGCGAGGGCGGACAGGCCCGCGCTGTGCGTCATCGCCTGGCGCACGGTGATTTTGCCCTTGCCGTTGGCGGCGAACTCCGGCCAGTACTCGGCGACCGGCGCGGCGTAGTCGATCAGGCCGCGGTCGGCGAGGCGGTGGATGACGGTGGCGGTGATGCCCTTCGTCGCGGAGAAGATGATCGAGCCGGTGTCCTGCGTCCACGGGCCGGTGCCCGCGGACCCGGTCCAGACGTCGACGAGCGGCTCGCCGTGCAGGTGCACCGCCAGCGCGCCGCCCGCGTCGCGGCGATGTCCGAAGGTCCGGTCGAAGGCGCGGACCAGTGGGGCGAACTCGGCGGTCGCGCTGCCGCCCATTCCGGTCGGGATGGGCGCCGGATCCCCCGAAGCGTCGTTGCTCATCTTCCTACGGTAATAGCGAAGGCGCACCCCGGCAATGCGTCTGTCTCGGACAGTGCTCTATCGTGACTTTCCCGCAATCGGTGGCGGGCCGGTTGTGCGGACTCGCCGTCAGCGGTCCGCGAGGATCGCGAAGGAGTGCGCGGGAATCGTTGTCGCCGTTGGCCCTTCGGTCGGCGGCTCCCACGACAGCAGCGAGAAGCCGGTGACCGGCACGATGACCTGGTCCTCGGACAGGTTGCACACCAGCTTCAGCGCGCCACGGCGCAGCACGATCCAGCGCGCGTTCTCGTCGTAGTCGACCGAGAGGTGGGTCAGCCAGGGGTCGGTGAGCTCCGGGCGCTCCCGGCGCAGAGCCAGCAGCTTTCGGTAGCAAGCGAGTAGCCGGACGTGGCGGGACTCCTCGAGCTCGGCCCAGTTCAGCTTCGAGCGCAGGAACGTCGCCGGGTCCTGCGGGTCGGGAACCTCGTCGGTGCTCCAGCCGTGCTCGGCGAACTCGGCCTTGCGGCCGTCGGCGGTGGCGGCGGCGATCACCGGGTCGGTGTGCGAGGTGAAGAACTGGAACGGGGTGCGCGCGCCCCACTCCTCCCCCATGAACAGCATCGGCGTGTACGGCGAGCACAGCACGAGCGCCGCCTTGACGGCCAGTTGGCCGTCGGTGAGGTTGACGCTCGGGCGGTCGCCGAGGGCGCGGTTGCCGATCTGGTCGTGGTTGCAGGTGTAGGCGAGCAGCGCGCTCGCCGGGATGAGCGCGGTGTCGAGCGGGCGGCCGTGGGTGCGGCCGCGGAAGCTGGAGAACGTCGCGGCGTGGAAGAAGCCGTGCGTCAGCGTGTGGGCCAGGCAGCGCAGCGAGCCGAAATCGGCGTAGTAGCCCTGCCGTTCGCCGGAGACCGCGGTGTGGATGGCGTGGTGCAGGTCGTCGCTCCACTGGCCGGTCAGTCCGTAGCCGCCCGCGGCGCGCGGGGTGATCAGGGTGGGGTCGTTGAGGTCGCTCTCCGCGACGAGGGTGAGCGGCCTGCGCACGTGGGCCGCGAGACGCGTTGTCTCGGTGGGCAGTTCGGCGAGCAGGTGGTTCGCGGTGCGGTCGACGAGCGCGTGCACGGCGTCCAGTCGCAGCGCGTCGATGTGGAAGTCGCGCAGCCAGCGCAGTGCGTTGCCGATGATGTGGCGGCGCACCTCGTCCGAGTCGGGGCCGTCCAGGTTGAGGCTCTGCCCCCACGTGTTGCGGCCCTCGGTGAGGTAGGGCGCGAAGCGCGGCAGGTAGTTGCCGGAGGGGCCGAGGTGGTTGTAGACCACGTCGAGCGCGACCGCCAAACCTTTTGTGTGGCAAGCGTTCACGAAGCGCTGCAGGCCGTCGGGGCCGCCGTAGGGTTCGTGCACCGCGTACCAGAGCACGCCGTCGTAGCCCCAGTTGTGCGGGCCGTCGAAGGCGTTGACGGGCATGAGCTCGACCACGGTCGCGCCGAGATCGACCAGGTGGTCGAGGCGTTCGATGGCGGAGTCGAAAGTTCCTTCCGGCGTGAAGGTTCCGACGTGCAGCTCGTAGTACACCGCGCCCGCCAGGGGCCGGCCGGTCCAGTCCGCGTCCGTCCACACCGACGGATCGAGGCTGTGCAAGGCCGATCGCTCGTGCACGCCGTCGGGCTGCCGAGCCGACCGCGGGTCCGGCAGCACCGTCGGATCGTCGTCGAGCAGGAAGCCGTAGCGAGCCCCGCTCGCGGCGGTCACCTCCGCTCGCCACCATCCGCCGCCGCTCCGGCTCATCTCATGAACCGCGCCGTCCAGGTCCAACCGCACCCGCTCCGGTCGCGGTGCCCACACCTCGAACAAGGTCACCACGCCAGCATTCCACGTGCGCCCGTGGCCGTCAGGTCGCACCGCGGGTTTGCGCTCCAGTGACTTGCGCCTCGTCGACGATCGCGAACGAGTCGTGCAGCGAGCGGCCGAAAGGTCACGCTCCGAGAACGCGGGTTCGCGTTCGGTTCCATCGTCGGCGGACGGTCGGGCGGGCCACTTGATCGGCGGGGAACACGGCGCACAGCGTAGTCAGGACCGCGCCAGGCCGGGCAGTCGCGGGATCGAGTCCACCAGCCTGCGGGTGTACTCGTGTCGCGGTGCGTCGAATACCGCGTCCACCTCACCGGATTCGACGATGCGGCCATCTTTCATGACGACCACCCGGTCCGCGGCGTGGTGTACCACCCCGAGGTCGTGCGAGATGAGCAGCAGCGCGGTGCCGAACTGTGCTTGCAGCACCGCCAGCAGGTCGAGTATCTGCGCCTGCACCGAGACGTCGAGCGCCGATACCGGCTCGTCGGCGACGAGCAAGGCCGGGCGGGGTGCGATGGCGCGGGCGATGGCGACGCGTTGCCGTTGCCCACCCGAGAGGGTACGGGGATGACGATCGAGGACGTCGCGGCCGAGTTGCACCGCGTCGAGTATCTCTCGCACGCGATCCGCGCGAGCGCGGCCGCGAACGCCGACCGTGTCCAGGCTTTCGCCGATGATGCGTTCGACGGTGTAGCGCGGGTCGAAGGAGCTCAGCGGGTCTTGGGCGATCAATTGCGCGGTGCCGCGATGGCGGCGCAGTTCGCGTTCGGAGTACTCGCTCCAGGGTTCTCCGTCGACGACGACGCGGCCGGAGGTCGGCGCGATGAGGCGCAACGCGAGCCGGGCCGTGGTCGTCTTGCCGGAGCCCGACTCACCGACGATGCCGAGCGTCTCACCGGCGAACAGGTCGAAGTCGACCCCGTCGACCACGGTGCGGGCGACCGGCCCGCTGCCGTACGTCTTCCGCAGACCCTGTACCGACAACACGACTCGGGTCTCGTCCACCGTGCGCGGCGGCAATGGCCTGCGGTCGTGCACCTCGATGCCGGCCGGCGGATCGTCGGGGATCGACAACGCCGTACCGCGTGAATCGGCGGACGGCACGGCGGCGAGCAGTCGTTTCGTGTAGCTGTGCGTCGGTCGCGTCAGGACATCCCGGGTACTGCCCTGCTCGACGACCGTACCGTCCTTCATGACCAGCACTCGATCGGCCAACTCCGCGACCACCGCGAGATCGTGGCTGATCAGCAGCAGTGCGTTACCCGCCGCCTTGCGCTGGCGAAGCAGCTCCAGGATCTGTTGTTGCACAGTCACATCGAGGGCGGTGGTCGGCTCGTCGGCGATGATCAGTCGCGGATCGCCCGCGATCGCCGTCGCGATCAGCACCCGCTGGCGCAGCCCGCCGGACAGCTCGTGGGGGTACTGGCGCAATCGCCGTTCCGGTTCGGGAACCCCCACATCGGTGAGCAACCGCACGCTGCGCGCGGTGAGCGCCCGCCCGCGCAGGTCGGTCAGCGCGCGTTGCGCCTGCGCCAGCGTCGCGCCGATCGTGCACAGCGGATCGAGGGACACCAGCGCGTCCTGAAGGACGAACCCGATGTCGGAGCCGCGGATCCGACGCCACTGCCGCTCGCGATACGCACGCGCGTTCTGCCCGAAGAGTTCGAGACTGTCCGCGCGGACCGCGGCGCCGGGTCCGGACAGACCGACGAGGGCGCGCGCGGTCACCGACTTGCCGGAACCCGACTCCCCGACGAGCGCGACGACTTCACCCGGCTCGATCCGCAGATCGATACCGTGCACTACCTCGCGCAGGCCCGCGCTCGCCGGAAACCCGATACGCAGATTCGTGATCGAGACCAGACTCATGACGACCTTCCGTCGTAGTGCCGTTGCCAGGACCGCCCGAGCGAACTCACGGCGATGACCGTTGCGGTGACCGCCACGCCGGGCAGCACCGCGATCCACCAGGCGTTACGCAGATAGTTGCGTCCCTCGGCGAGCATGGCGCCCCATTCCGGTTCGGGCGGTTGCGGTCCCATCCCCAGGAAGCTCAGGCCCGCCGCGCCCAGAATCGCGGTGCCGAGGCCGATGGTGGCCAGGATCGGCACCTGGGCCACCGCGTGCGGCAGCACATGCCTGCGTACCAGCGTGGCCCGGGTGAGCCCGAAGGTGCGGGCCTGCTCGACGTACCCCGACTCCTGGACGACGAGGGTCTGCGCGCGCACCACCCGGGCGAACCGCGGAATGGAGGCGATCCCGAGCGCGAAGATCAGGTTCGTCGTCCCCGGTCCGGTGAACGAGATAAGGACCAGTGCGAGCAGGAGATCGGGGAAGGCGGAGACCACGTCGAGCACGCGCGTGATCAGCTCGTCGAGCGCCCCGCGCGCCAATCCGGCCAGCAGGCCGAGCGCCGTGCCGACCAGCACCGCGATCGCGACGGCGGTGACGCCGATGAGCAGCGAGTAGCGCGCGCCGTGGACCACCCGGGTGAAGACGTCGCGCCCCAGGTGATCGGTGCCGAACCAGTGCTCCGCGCTCGGCGCGAGCTGGGCGGCGAGTGGATCGGCGGCCAGCGGGTCGGCACCGGCCAGCACGGCGGGCGCGATCACCGCGACGGCGACCAGGCCGACCGTCGCCGCTGCCACGGCGACACCCGGCGTGACGCCGAAACTCCTTGCCCGCGTAACTATCCGAGCGACGGCCACGCGGGGCGAACCGGCGATCGTCATCGTCGCTCCCCTCCTCCGGACTCCCGGCGCAGTCGCGGGTCCAGCCACAGATACAGCAGGTCGACCAGCGTGCTGATCACCACGTACACCGTCGCCGACAGGATGGCGACCGCGAGCACCACCGGAAGATCCTGTGCGAGAACGGCTTCCACCGTCACACGGCCGAGACCCGGCCTGCCGAAGACCTCTTCGACGATCACCGCCCCGCCCAGCAGTCCGCCGACCAGCCAGCCGGTCAGGGTCACCGCGGGCAGTGCGGCGTGGCGCAGCCCGTGCCGCAGGCGCAGCTCGGTCTCGCTCACCGACCACGAGCGCACCGTCACCGCGAACGGCTCGTCCAGCGCCCGCTCCAGGCCGTCGCGCAAGACCTGGGCGATGACCGCACCGAGGGACAGACCGAGCGCGACGGCGGGCAGCACCAGGGCGGACAGCCCCTTGTTCGCCGCCACCGGGAAGATCTTCCACTGGAAGCTGAACACCGAGAGCAGCACGATGCCGAGCCAGAACGAGGGCGTCGAGATCAGCGCCAGCTCAACGGCGTTCGCGACGGCACGTGCTCGCGGCCGCCGCGCGCTGGTCGTCGCGACGACCACCGCGAAGACCACCGCCACCAGCAGCGCGGCCCCCGTGAGCGCGAGCGTCGGCCCGGCCTGCGAGCCGATGACCTCCGACACCGGCCGTTGCAGCACGTAGGAGCGCCCGAAGTCCCCGTGCGCCACATTCCACAGATACCTGCCGTACTGCACGATCGCGGGGCTGTCGAGCCCCCACTCGGCGCGGATAGCCGCCTCGACCTCCGGGGTACGCGGCTGCTCGCCGAGCAACACGTCGACCGTGTCGCCCGGCGCGAGCCGCACGCCGAGGAAGGACAGGGTGGCCGCGCCCCACAGCACGCCGGCGCCCGAGATCAACCGCAGCAGAATGCGTTTCGCGATCCGAAAGCGTGCGTCCGGAGCGGGGTCGGCGGGGAGTTCGACCGCCTGCTGTGCGGCGATGTCGAGCGTCATGGACACCACGCCGGTTCGGCTCGCCCGCCCACCGCGTCAGCCACGATCGATCCAGATGTCGTAGGCGTTCTCCACCAGTTGCTTGTAGGGGCGGAAACCCGCGCCGTGCACGTGCGCGGCGGCCGCGATCTGATTTTCCGGAATGTAGAGCGGCAGCCCATAAGCCTTGTCCACGAGCGCGAATCGCTGCAACTGCGCATACTGCTTGGCGCGCTCGGCGGTGTCGACCGTCGCGGCGGCGGCCTGGAGCCAGCCGGACAGTTCGGGGTCGGTGGCCCGGCTGTAGTTGAGCGTTCCCTTGGTTGTCGGTGGGTACCAATGGTTTTCGATGTCGATGCCCCCGGTGAGGGTGTCGGAGTTGGCGATCGAGCCGAACGTGTTGTTCTTGCGCAGTTCGGCATACGTGCCGAGATCGACGTAGGACAGCTTCAGATCGATGCCCGCGTTCTGCTTGGCCTGTGCCTGCACGGCCTGCAACAGCACCTCACGCTGATCCCGGAGGGTGGACTGAGCCTGCACCAGGTCGATCGTCAGGCGCTGGCCGTTCTTGGTCCGGAATCCGTCGGAATCCCTTGCCGTCCAGCCTGCTTCGTCGAGCAGGCGGTTGGCGGCGTCCTTGTTCGGGCCGTAGCCGCCCTCGATGCTCTTGTCGTAGAACAGCGTATCGACGCTGGAGGCGATGCCCCAGCCGCGCGTGCGCTGGCCGCGATAGATCGACTTCAGCACCGCGTCGACGTCGACGGAGCTGTTCAGCGCCTTGCGAACCTTCTCGTCTACGGCCGGGCCGAAGGTGGCGTTCCAGTACAGCGTGTACGGGCTGCCGTTGTTCAGCGAACGCTGATAGCTGAAGCCCGAATCCGCGCCGAACAGCGGCGCGTCGTTACCGGACACCCCCTCGATGAGGTCGACCTGGCCGGAGGTGAGCGCGCCGGTGCGCACCGACGACTCGGGCAGGAACCGGTAGGTCAGCTCATCGAGGTAGGCCGGGCCCTGGTGGGCGGCGTTCTGCGGCGCCCAGTTGTAGTCCGGATTCTTCCTGAAGTGCAGCTCCTGACCCTTGACGTAGCGGTCGAGGATGAAGGGCCCGGTGCCCGCGATCTCGGGTCCGCCCGCTTTGAGCTGTGGCTTGTCGAACGCGGCCGGGGAGATGATGTCGAAGCCGGAGGCGAAGTCGAGGAACGGCCCGTAGGGGTTCTTCAGGGTGAAGACGACCGTGCGCTCGTCGCGCGCAATCACCCCGGCGAGGTTGGACAGCGGTCCGGAGGAGAACCCGCCGGAGTAGGCCACGTCCTGCATGGTGGTGAAGTTGCGGGCCACCGCCGCCGCGGTCAGCGGATTGCCGTCGGTGAACTTCACCCCCTCGCGCAGGGTGAAGGTGTAGGTCAGCCCGTCGGCGGACACCTCGTGGCCGGTGGCCAGCCAGGGCACGTAGCCGCCGTCCGGCGTGCGCGCCAGGAGTGTTTCGAAGGTGTTGCGCAACAACAGCTTCGTGTTGCTCTGACCGTTGAGGTGGGGATTGAGCGTGGTCGGCTCCGTCTCCACACCCCAGACCAGCGAGCCGCCGCTCCTCGGTTGCGTCGAGGTGCCGGCCGTGGTGTCCGATCCACCGCATGCGGTCGCCAGTAGGGCTGTGGCCACCAGTAGCGCGGTCGCCAGTCGTCGGGTCCGCATCACAGTGCGGCACTCCTCTCTTCGATGAGGAACAGTGGTTGGTCGGCGGTGACGACCGCGCCTTCTGTCGCGGTCACGCGGACGATTCCGGGATGCGGCGCGGTCAACTCGTGCTCCATCTTCATGGCCTCGACCACGCCGAGAAGCTGGCCTTTCTCGACCCGCGCGCCCGATTCGACATGGAGCCGAACGATGGTGCCCGGCATCGGGGAACGGATCTCGGGGTCGGCCTCGGCGGCGCCGAACGAGCGATACTCCGCGTAGCGGACCTCCCTCGACACGCCCGCGACCTGGATGGCCCACGCCTCCCCGGCACGCCGGACCACACAGGGAATCGAGCCGACCGAGATCGTTTCGCCGCCGGTGCGGACACACGCGACACCCCGATCGGTGGTGTCCGCGCGCACCCGCACCGCGTCACCGTCGTATCCGTTGACGCGAATGGTGAACGGCCGCCCGTCGACGGACAGATCGATGCTGCCGAGATCGCGATCGGCGGGATCGAGCAGCGCGCGGTCGCCGACCGGTGCGCCGGCCGACCACGGTGTCGTGCGGTCGGGTGCGGTCAATGCGGCGGCTACCGCCAACGCGCCCAACAGATCTGGGTCCGCGAACTCCGCCGTCGGGTCGATCCGGTCCAGGTAGGCGGTGTCGTGTTCGACGGCCGCCACGATCGGCGAACCGAGTACGTGGCCGACGAACCCGAGGTTCGTGGAGATACCGGTCCAGCGCAGATCCGTGCAGGCCTGCCGGGCCGCCGCGAGTGCCTCGTCGCGGGTGGCGCCGGTGGCGACGAGTTTGGCGATCATGGGGTCGAATCCGCCGGTGACGTTCAGCCGGTGATCGAACGCGCGCTCGATGCGAACGTCCGGCCACTGCGTCACCTCGAGCGCACCCGGACACGGCAGGAAGGCCCGGAACGGATCCTCCGCGTACATCCGGACCTGAACCGAGGCGCCGGAGTAGGCGATCTGCTCCTGCGTGGCGGGCAACGGCTCACCCGAGGCGACCCGTAACTGCCAGTCCACCAGGTCGATACCGGTGATCTCCTCGGTGACCGTGTGCTCGACCTGTAGCCGCGTATTCATCTCGATGAAGAAGAACTCCTCGCCCACCAGCAGGAACTCGAAGGTGCCCGCGCCGACGTAGTTCAGCGCCCGCGCACCGCGCACCGCGGCGTCGAATATTCGCGCGCGGATGGTCTCCGGGATCCGCGGCGCGGGCGCCTCTTCGATCACCTTCTGGTGTCGCCGCTGCAAGGAGCAGTCCCGGTCGAAAAGGTGCACGGCGCTGCCGAATTCGTCGCCGAAGACCTGCACCTCGATGTGGCGCGCGTGCTCGACGTAGCGTTCCAGGTGCAGGCGGCCGTCGGCGAAGGCCGCTGTCGCGGTGCGCGTGGCCGAGGCCAGCGACTCCCGCAACTCTGCCTGG
Organism: Nocardia tenerifensis NBRC 101015; assembly: GCF_000308715.1. Classification (GTDB taxonomy): domain Bacteria; phylum Actinomycetota; class Actinomycetes; order Mycobacteriales; family Mycobacteriaceae; genus Nocardia; species Nocardia tenerifensis. The sequence continues at coordinate 5,485 of NZ_BAGH01000144.1, read as the reverse complement.
GAGCGCACCACCGACATCCCCTTGCCACCACCGCCACCGGCCGGTTTGACGATGAGGGGGTAGCCGACGTCCTCGGCGGCACTGGCCAAGGCATCGAGGTCATCGGTGGCCTGCCGGGTTCCGGGCAGCACCGGCACTCCCGCGTCGGCCAGCACCGTGCGGGCGGAGGCCTTGTCGGCCATGGTCTCGATGACCCGGGAACTCGGCCCGACGAACACCAATCCGGCGGACCGGACGGCGCGGGCGAAGCCGGCGTTCTCGGAGAGGAAGCCGTAGCCGGGATGCACGGCGTCACAGCCGGTTTCGGTGGCGGCACGCACCAGCGCGGCGGCATCGAGATGGCTGCCGACCTCGGGCAGTCGCACGGTCGCCACCGCGCCGTGGTGATAGGTCTCGTCGCGATCCTCGTCGACGCTCACGGTGACGTAGTCGATGCCGAGGCGGTCACAGGTGCGCGCGATCCGCGCCGCGACCTCGCCCCGATTCGCGATGAGCAGTGTCGTGATCACAGCCGGAACACCCCGAACGTGCTGGCGGTCGGCTGTGGCCGATCCCAGCGTTCGTGCGCCAGGGACAGGCACTGCGCGAGCCAGGTGCGCGTGTCCTCGGGCTCCACGACCGCGTCGATCCACATCCGCGCGGCGATATACGCCGGGTGCGACTGGCGTTCGAAGCTGTCGATGATCGGCTGCTTGATCGCCGCTTCCTCGTCCGCGCTCAGTTCCTTGCCCGCACGACGGAGCTTGTCGCGCTTGAGAATCGCCATCACCGCCGCCGCCTGCTCGCCGCCGACGCCGGTCGAGCGGGCGTTCGGCCACATGGCCATGAACTGCCCGCCCATCGAGCGGCCCGACATCGCGAAGTTGGCCGCCCCGAAACTTCCGCCGATCACCAGCGAGATCTTGGGCACCGTCGCGCACGAGACGGCATTGACCATTTTCGCGCCGTGCTTCGCGATGCCCGCGCGCTCGTATTGCTCGCCGACCATGAAGCCACTCACGTTGTACACGAACAACAACGGGATGCGGCGTTGATTGCAGATTTGAATGAAGTTGGTCGCCTTGAGCGCGCTGTCGGGGAAGATCACGCCCTGATTCGCGACTATGCCCACCTCGTATCCGGCGATCCGCGCCGTCGCGCACACCATGGTGATGCCGTAGTCCTTGCGGTACTCCGTCCACGATGTCGCGTCGACAACGCAGCGCAGGATCGCGCGAACGTTCATCTCCTTCTTCGTGGTGGCCGGAATCAGCGTGGGAAGCAACGCCGGATCGTCGGCCGGCTCGAGCGCCGCGAAGGCCGGTGGACGCACCGAGTCGCCCGGCGTGCGCGCGACGATGTCCCGCACCATCGCCAGCGCCTCCGCCTCGTTCGCGGCCAGATGGTCCGCGACGGCGGTCTCCCGCACGTGCAGGTCCGCGCCGCCGAGCGTTTGGGCGTCGACCTTGATGCCGGTGGCGGCCTCGACCAATTGCGGGCCGCCGAGAAAGACCGTGCTGAGGTCCTTCACCATGACGGTCTCATCGCACATCGCGGGGATGTAAGCGCCTCCCGCGGTGCATATTCCGAGCACGGCGGAGATCTGCGGCAGCCCGAGCGCGGACATCTCGGCGATATTGCGGAACATCTTTCCCAGATGCTCTTCGTCCGGGAAGATCTCTTCCTGCAACGGGAGATAGATACCGCCGGAGTCGGCGAGATAGACGCACGGCAGGCGGTACTCGCGAGCCAATTTCTGGCCGCGCAACTGCTTCTTGATGGTGAGCGGGTAGTACGTTCCGCCTTTGACGTGCGGGTCATTGGCGAACACCATGCAGGGGCGCCCGTGGATGCTGCCGATCCCGACGACGAGCGCGGCGGCGGGCAGATCGGTGTCGTACACGTCGTGCGCGGCGAGCAGGCCGATCTCCAGAAACGGTGTGCCCGGGTCGAGGAGGCGGTTCACCCGTTCCCGAACCGAGAGTTTGGCGTCGCCCTGCCTGCGGCGCGGTGCGACCACGCCGGCGTTGTGGTCGCGCAGCAGTCGGCGTTGCGCTTCGAATCCGGTGTTGTGTTCGATGGTCACGGTCATGCGGGTAGCTCCGCTCGATCCTGATGTGCGGCGAGACTTGCGTGCACGGTCTCGGCGAACCGGCGAATCGTCTCCGGCTCGAGATCGGCACGCAGCATGAGGCGCAGGCCCGCGCTGCCGCGGCGAATGATCGGAAAGAAGATGGGCGAGGTGTAGAAGCCCGCACCGAGCATGTCCCGCGCCACGGCGATGGTGCTGTCCTCCCGGCCGATATCGACGAATCGAATAGGCAGCCCGTCGCCCGCCAGGTCGGTGTCGACCAGCGAGTCGAAGAGCCGAATCCGTTCTTGCAGCGCGATTTGGCGTTCGTCGACCGTGCCGTCGTCGTGGAGATCGCAGGCCGCGATGATGGCGCCGAGCCCGGCCGTGTTGACCCGCTGGGACCACATCAGTGGCCCACTGGTGCGCAGCAGCGTGTTCTTCAGCGCATCGTCGCCGAGTGCCCCGAAGAAGATGACGCCGCCGCTCGCCCCGAAACCTTTGTTCAGCGAGGCGATCACGAGCGTCCGGTCCCGCCAGCCCTCGTAGGCGCCGAGGACATAACCCCGGCCGTTGGGGCCGAGGGTCGAGATGCCGTGCGCCTCATCGAAATACAGGAACAACCCGTAATCGTCCTGGAGCCGGAACAGCTCGTCCAGCGGCGCTCCCCCGCCCGTGCTGTAGACGCCGTCGGCGACGTAGGCGACGTGAGAATGGCTGCGGCACAACTCTTCCAGCGCGGCGATGTCGTTGTGCGCGATCGTGACCAGCTCGGTCTCGTCCGCGACGAGCGGCTTCATCGCGTTCAAGCAGAAGTGCGCGTTCTTGTCGAAGACGACCAGCGGCGGGTGTCCGTCGGTGAGCTCCCCCGATGCCAGCAGCGGCAGGGTCGCCCAGGCCGCGGCGGCACAGGAGGAGACCGTGACGGCCTGTGCGCCGAAGGTCCGAGACAGGCGCTGCTCGGCCTCCTCCAATAAGGAGAGCCGAATTCGCATGCGCGAGATGGAGGAATTGATCGTCGCGGTTTCGTCGAGTCCCCGATGGGCGCCCGCGATTATCCGAGGGTCACTGTCCAGGCCGAGATACGAGTACGACGAGAAATTGACTATCGTGCGGCCGTCACGGTCGTGCACGTGCCCGTCGCGCATGTCCGTCGCGACGATGTCGACCAGGCCGTGAGCTGCGCTGTCGTCCTAGAAGGAGTTGCTCAGATGCAACTGCCGACGGACATTGGCGAATTGATGATTAACCATTCCCCTTGTTTCCCTACCTTGGCATGCACGTCAATCGGTGAATCAGGAAGTAGTCGCAGGCCTTTCCGGCGCCGCTACCAGAAGTACGTTCACTGCGGCGAGCAGCGTGATGGCAATGGACCAGGCGATCAACCCGGTCAGGGATGGACCGGCCAGCGAGGCGATACCCGCCAGGCCCTGCTGGATCAGCGCGCACCAGGTGACCGCGATCGCCGCCCCGGAGACCAGGTGGCTGACCGCGTGCGCGGCGCTGTTGGGGAACAGGGTCGCCTGCCCGAAGGTGGTCGCTATGTAGCTGGCGAGAAAGATCGCGAGTGCGATCGGCCGGTGCGGCTCGAACACCCAGACAACGGTGATGAGCACGCAGCCGCCGAGCATGATCCACGCGCCCCGCCGCATCATGGCGCGCGCCCCGACGCGTCGGACGGCGCGCCGCACATAGGTCGCCCCCGCCAGGTAGGCCGCGCCGTACAAGACGCCGAAGAGGCCGAACACCCACGGCTGCAACGAGAATCGGTCCGTGAAGATGAACGCCGACTTCTGCTGGATCATGACGATGATGGCGAACCCGACACCGCCGGCGACCGCGCTGGCGACGAACACCCGGTCCGCGATCAGCCTGCGTATCGTGCCCTTGGCCGGGGTCTTCGCCGCCGGCCGCGGCAGCGAGATCCGCAGGGCGAGTGCGACGGGGACCGCGGCGAGTACGGCCAGCACCGCGAATCCGTATCGCCATCCCACCGTCGAGGTGATGACGCCGCCGATCACCTGCCCGCCGCCGAGCGCCACGACGAACGCCATCGACAACAGCGAGAGTTGGCGCGCGAGTTCGGCGCCCGAGAACAAGTCCTTGATCATCATCCGTGCGACCACGGCGATCCCGCCCGCGCCGATCGCCTGCACAACCCGCAGGCCCAGCAGTTCCGGCGCGTTCGTGATGAGCGCGAGGCCCGCGCTAGCGAGAATGAAGCACAATCCCGCCGCCACGAACGCGGGCACCCGCCCGAACCGTTCGGCCGCCCGCCCCCACGCGACCACCGGCAGCGCCGCGAACACCACGAAGACCGCCACCGACAATTGCAGCGTCCCGTCACCGGCGCCGATATCGGCGCCCAGCGCGGGCATACTCGGAAGATAAATGGTCGTCGCCATTTGCGCCGCCGCGACCGCGGTACACGCGGTCAACACAATGGAACGGCTGCCTACGGTCGGAGATAGAGCGCTTTCGGATTCCTGCCGCACAACCATTCAGAGCCCCCTCCCCTACACCCGATGGATGCGCGCCGCAGGCCAGTCGATGCCGGCATGTCGGCGTAGCGCTATGACAGAGTTCTATAGTCCGAGTTTCGGACCTGAAATATGGATACCGGTCGGGTCCCGGCGATGCGATAGTTAAAATCCTGTTGATTTTGCCGGAATGTTCTGTGGCGCAGGGTGTTCCGCACAATGGTCCCGGATGTGCGGGTGGGGTGGGGTCGGTCGCTGGCGTCGGTGGGCTCGGTCGGCGCTGCCGGACCGACCTGACGGATCGGCGTCCAGTTCTTTTGGGGGCGTGTGAGTTTCGGCCGAATGCCGCTATCGGCTGATGCACTCAGCTCGATAGTCTCGAGCGCTGGGGATCCATGGCGTAGTGGTTGAACACGCCACCCCGAAGACGAGGAAACGGCCATGGGGAACGCCTTATTCCGGCCGGTCATGTGGGACCCGCACGTCGCCGCCATCGCACGATCGACACAGGTCGACCGCGCCGGCCAGTTGCCTGGCGTCGAGGTGGCCGGACAAGCGAGAACAGCAGGAGTTGGCCAGGTGATCAGCGCCGAGCCCGCCGGGATCGCGACCGGGAAGTTCGGTCGTCTAGTCGTAGGCCGGACGCGGCACCGGCACGAACTTGCCGCCGAGCGGGGTGCACCGGCGCGAACTTGTCACCGGGCGGGGGCTGCACCGGCGCGAACTTGTCACCGGGCGGGGGCTGCACCGGCGCGAACTTGTCACCGGCCGGACCCGGCACCGGCACGAACTTGCCGCCGACCGGACCCGGCACCGGCACGAACTTGTCACCGACCGGACCCGGCACCGGCACGAACTTGCCGCCGACCGGACCCGGCACCGGCACGAACTTGTCACCGACCGGACCCGGCACCGGCACGAACTTGTCACCGACCGGACCCGGCACCGGCACGAA
>NZ_BAGH01000145.1 GCF_000308715.1 Nocardia tenerifensis NBRC 101015 | reverse complement strand
CGTGCTCATCGACCCGGACGGCGAGCAGGCGCTGACCGAGCTGTCGCGGCAGGTGGCCGGCCACGGCAGCGATCGCGCGTGGATCGGCGAGACCGAGCACCGGATCAAGCGCGCCGTCGCGGAAACCCTTCTCGCACCGGAGGTTCGGCGGCTTGTCGCGGCGATCAAGCGGGACGCGGGCGCGGACAGCTTCGACACCATGGCGCTGACCAACGCCACCATCGAGGTGCTCGCGTTCATGCCGGTGTACCGGGCCGACTACGCGCCGCTGGCCGGCATGATCGGGGCCGTCATCGCCGAGGTGGAGAAGCGCAACAGCGAGCTCACGGCGCCGCTGGCGGTGCTGGTCACCGCGCTCGCCTCCGACGGCGAGGCGGCGGTGCGGTTCAGCCAGGTGTGCGGCGCGGTCACCGCGAAGGCGGTGGAGGACACCATGTTCTACCAGGCCGCCCGGCTGGTCTCGCTGCAGGAGGTCGGCGGCAATCCGGCTCGATTCGCCCACTCGCTCAACGAGTTCCATCTCTCCAACAGCGACCGCGCGCAGCGCTGGCCCGCCACCATGACGACGCTGTCCACGCACGACACCAAGCGCGGCGAGGACGTGCGCGCCCGCATCGGCGTGCTCTCCCAGGCGGCCGACACGTGGGCGCAGTGCGTCGAGGCGTGGGAGGAGGCCGCGCCCGGACCGGACGGCGCGACCACACTGTTCCTGTTGCAGAACATGTTCGGCGTCTGGCCCGCCGACGGCCGCCCCGCGGCCTCGGTGCCCGGCCTGCGCGAGCGGCTGCACAAGTTCGCCGAGAAGTCGATCCGCGAGGCGGGCACCAAGTCTTCGTGGGAGGAGCCCGACGCCGAGTTCGAGTCCGCGGTGCACAGCTGGATCGACACGGTGATCGACGGGCCGGTCGGCTCCGAGCTCGGCGATCTCGTGCACGAGCTGGCGCCGCACGCGTGGTCGGACTCGTTGGCGCAGAAGCTGCTTCAGCTCTGCGGGCCCGGCATCCCGGACGTCTACCAGGGCTGCGAGTTGTGGGAGGACTCCCTCGTCGACCCGGACAACCGCCGCCCGGTGGATTTCGCGTTCCGCACCGGCATGCTGCAATCGCTCACCGGCACACCGGCTCTGGACACCACCGGGGCCGCGAAGATGTGGATCGTCGCGTACGCGCTGTGGCTGCGCCGGGAGCGCCCCGACTGCTTCGTCGGGGGCACCTACCTGCCGCTGTACGCCACCGGCGAGCAGGCGGGCAAGCTGGTGTCCTACGCCCGGGGCCGCTTCGGCGCGGCCCCGGAGGTGATCGTCGCGGCCACCCGGCACAGCGTCGCGCTCGCCGAAACCGGTTGGGGCGACACGACACTGGACCTGCCCCAGGGCACCTGGACGGACCGGCTCACCGGCCACACCTTCCAGGGCCGGGCCCGGCTGGAGAAGCTGTTCGGCCGCCTCCCGGTCGCGCTACTGGTGCGTTGAGACCGGGCTGACCTTCTCCAGCATCTCCTCCGGGAACATCCCGCCCAGCTGGGCGCGCCAGCGGCGCAGGTTGGGCGGCCGGTAGGTGGCGGCCTCGTTGACCAGCGAAGCCAGCCGGATGCCCTGCTCGTGACCGTTGGCCAGCCGCCGCCAGGAGTCGAGGTAGAACCGCGGGCTGCGCGGATTACGCAGGGTACGAAACACATTAAGCACGCGGTAGCCGACGCCGAGCGACGGATGCGGTTGCACGTGCCGCGTGCCCATGGCCCGGCAGGCCTTGGACAGCTCCTCGAGCCGGTCCCGGTCGAAGGCGAGCCCGACGGACTCGGCCTCGCGCACCATCCAGCGCAGGGTGATGTCGGAGAGACCGCACTCCTTGTAGCCGCCGCCGATATCGCTGTGCGCGCCCTCGAACCACACCTGCTTGACCCGCTGGAATCCCCTGCGGTACTTGACGTTCGGCTCGACCGGCACCTCCCAGAGGCACGGCTCGAAGTTGCGCCGCCGCTCATCGATGGCCAGCGCGTGGCGCGCGCAGTGCACGCTCGGGGCGAGCTTGACGTCGTGGAACCGGTACCGCAGCGAGGTCAGGCCGGGCACGCCGAGCGCGCCGACGGTGTCGAAGACGCCGAGGAAGTTGATCTTGGGACGGACCTTGTGGCAGTTGTCCCGGCGGAAGTCCTTCCACTCCTTGGGAATGGTGCCGTCCTTCGGCGGGACCTGCTGGTGGATCCGCAGGGCGTCCGGGTACTTGCCGTTGATCATGGCCTCGGGCGTCATGATCCCGATGCGGTCGATCAGGCCGGACAGGCTGCGGGCGGTGAACGCGCCGCGGCTGAACCCGAAGATGTAGATCTCGTCGCCCGGCTGCCAGTTCAGCGCCAGGTGCCAGTAGGCGGAGGACAGGTTCGCCTCGAGGCCGAGGCCGAAGGCGCCGCCGACCAGCCGATCGGACAGGAAGCCGCGGGCGCCGGGGCCCGATACGTAGGTGACCCACTGCGGGATCGTCTCGCCCAGCGGACCGGGCGCATCGTAGCGGATCGTCTGCGCAATCTTGATGATGTTCGATACGGTGCTGCTCGACTCCGCTTTCCACGTTCCGTCACAACATACGACCAGGCGTTTCATGGACCAAATCCTCCCGCCGGATTCCCGCTGAAACCCGCGTACTCGACTACTCGAATCATCGAGCGCGCGTAGGGCGGTGTTAATGAATCACGCCCATTTCAACAGGTAGAGCTCTCCGGTGAAAGTGAATTTTAGCCGCTCATAGCCATGTGGGATCGCCGAACACGGCGCCGGAATCGTCGACCTCGGGGGACTTGTAATCGACGTACGAATACTGCCGGAGCGTGACGGGTCCGGTACACGCATTCACCTTGATATGAAAATCGCGGAAGCTGAGCTGGATCAGCTTGCCGGGGATCATGTCCTTCTCCGCGATCTCGACCTCGCCGACCTCACCCGGCGCGAGAGTCAGAGTGGCGACCGGGTTCGGATTCACGCTCGGCAGCTGGCCGATGATGATGTCGGGCGTCGCGCCGAGGGTGCCCGCGCCGATGGTCACCGCGCAGCCGACGTGGTAGCCGATGCGCAGCTTGCCCCCCGATGCCCCCTCGACCTGGCCATAGGAGATGGAGCTGACCAGCGCCTCCCGGGTGGTCGCCATGAAATTCAAGGGCGGGATCCGGTAGATGTACTCCTCGCGGCTGCCGATGACGAACTTCCGCGCGCCGCCGCCGGGCGGCACGAACGACTTCTCGTGCGGCGGCATGCTGATAACCTCCGCATGGGCCGTCGGCGTAAGGGCAGTAACGAATGCGCACGCCAGGGCCGCACCCACCGCTGTCTGGATCGCCCTTTTCACAGTAGACGCCATAACCCCAGACCTTAGTAGCCATTCGCTATGTCCGACGTGCACGACACGACGAATCCGCGCGCCGACCGCGCCGCGAGCCAAGGCTGATCACACGTCCAGTAAACGGATACGGTGTGCACATGCTCCAGGGAAGACACGCCGAACAAGCGTATATCGATCGGCTTCTCGCGGCGGCCAGGGACGGCAGGAGCAGCGCGCTCGTGCTGCGCGGCGAACCGGGGATCGGAAAGACGGCGCTGCTGGATTACGCGGCGGCCGAAGGTCTTCCGACGGTGCGCAGCGCCGGCATCGAATCCGAGGCCGAATTGCCTTTCGCCGGACTGCATTTGCTGGTACGCCCGGGCATGGCGCTGCTCGACAGCCTGCCCGACCGGCAGCGCGCCGCGCTGCGCGGGGCTTTCGGTCTGGCACAACAGGATCCGGGCGATCGGATGCTCATCGGCCTGGCGGTGCTGTCCTTGCTCGCCGAGGAGGCGGCCGACGGACCGCTGCTGTGCCTCATCGACGACGCGCACTGGCTCGATCGCGCGACCGCGGAGACGCTGCTGTTCGCGGCGCGGCGACTCGACGCCGAGGGCGTCGTGATGATCTTCGCGACCCGCCAGGGCGCGGACGTCTTCCCCGCGCCGGGCCTGCCGGAGCTGATCGTGACGGGGCTGCCGCAGGAGGCGGCCGCCGCGCTCGTGGACAGCCGCGACCCCGACCTGTCGCCGGTGCTGCGCTACCGTTTGCTCAGCGAGGCGGGCGGCAATCCCCTGGCCCTGCGCGAGCTGCCCGCCGTGCTCGCGGCGGAAACGCCTGGGGCAGGGCCTAATCCGCTGCCGTTGACCCAGCGGCTCCAGGTCGCCTTCCACGGTCAGGCGAGCAGACTGCCCGCACGGACACGCCTGCTCCTGCTCGTCGCCGCGGCCGCGAGCAGCGCGGAACTCGCGACGGTGCTGCGCGCGAGCGCCGCGGTCGGCGCCGACCTGGCCGATTCTGGCGCCCGCCGAGGACGCCGG
>NZ_BAGH01000147.1 GCF_000308715.1 Nocardia tenerifensis NBRC 101015 | reverse complement strand
CGTGTGTTGTTTCAGATACTGCACAGTGGACGCGTAGCTTCTTTGTTGGTAAGTCCTCGGCCTATTAGTACCAGTCACCTACACCCGTTACCGGGCTTCCAGTTCTGGCCTATCAACCCCATGGTCTGTGGGGGGCCTTAACCCATCAATGTGGGTGAGAAACCTCATCTTGGAACAGGCTTCCCGCTTAGATGCTTTCAGCGGTTATCCCTTCCGAACGTAGCTAACCAGCGGTGCTCCTGGCGGAACAACTGGCACACCAGAGGTTCGTCCGTCCCGGTCCTCTCGTACTAGGGACAGCCTTCCTCAAGTTTCTGACGCGCGCGGCGGATAGAGACCGAACTGTCTCACGACGTTCTAAACCCAGCTCGCGTGCCGCTTTAATGGGCGAACAGCCCAACCCTTGGGACCTACTCCAGCCCCAGGATGCGACGAGCCGACATCGAGGTGCCAAACCATCCCGTCGATATGGACTCTTGGGGAAGATCAGCCTGTTATCCCCGGGGTACCTTTTATCCGTTGAGCGACACCGCTTCCACTTGCCGGTGCCGGATCACTAGTCCCGACTTTCGTCCCTGCTCGAGCTGTCGCTCTCACAGTCAAGCTCCCTTGTGCACTTGCACTCGACACCTGATTGCCAACCAGGCTGAGGGAACCTTTGGGCGCCTCCGTTACACTTTAGGAGGCAACCGCCCCAGTTAAACTACCCACCAGGCACTGTCCCTGAACCAGATCATGGTCCGAGGTTAGAAGCCCAATACGACCAGAGTGGTATTTCAACGACGACTCCACGAACACTGGCGTGCCCGCTTCACAGTCTCCCACCTATCCTACACAAACCGTACCGAACACCAATACCAAGCTATAGTGAAGGTCCCGGGGTCTTTTCGTCCTGCCGCGCGTAACGAGCATCTTTACTCGTAATGCAATTTCGCCGAGTCTGTGGTTGAGACAGCTGAGAAGTCGTTACGCCATTCGTGCAGGTCGGAACTTACCCGACAAGGAATTTCGCTACCTTAGGATGGTTATAGTTACCACCGCCGTTTACCGGGGCTTAAATTCTCAGCTTCGCACCCCGAAGGGCGCTAACCGGTCCTCTTAACCTTCCGGCACCGGGCAGGCGTCAGTCCGTATACATCGTCTTACGACTTCGCACGGACCTGTGTTTTTAGTAAACAGTCGCTTCTCACTGGTCTCTGCGACCACACCCAGCTCGAGCCGCAAGGGCCGTCACCAGACGTGGTCCCCCTTCTCCCGAAGTTACGGGGGCATTTTGCCGAGTTCCTTAACCACAGTTCTCTCGATCGCCTCAGTATTCTCTACCTGACCACCTGTGTCGGTTTGGGGTACGGGCCGTGTACCAACTCACTAGAGGCTTTTCTCGGCAGCATAGGATCACTGAATTCGCCTCAATCGGCTACGCATCACCTCTCAGGCTACATGTCCGGCGGATTTGCCTACC
>NZ_BAGH01000148.1 GCF_000308715.1 Nocardia tenerifensis NBRC 101015 | reverse complement strand
GACCTTACTCATGGGTCCTGCTACAGGGTTTCGTTGAGCGCCTTGATCGGCATCTTCAACTCGCCGAGCAGATCGAGATCCGCCTCGGCGGGCCTGCCGAGGGTGGTCAGGTAGTTGCCGACGATGACGGCGTTGATGCCGCCGAGGATGCCCTGCTTGGCGCCGAGGTCACCGAGGGTGATCTCGCGACCGCCCGCGAAGCGAAGGATGGTGCGCGGCAACGCGAGCCGGAACGCGGCGACCGCGCGCAGCGCGTCGGCGGCGGGCAGCACCTCGAGGTCGCCGAAGGGGGTGCCGGGGCGCGGGTTGAGGAAGTTCAGCGGCACCTCGTCGGGTTCGAGTTCGGCCAGGTTCGCCGCGAATTCCGCACGCTGCTCCAGTGTTTCGCCCATGCCGAGGATGCCGCCGCAGCAGACCTCCATGCCCGCGGCGCGGACCATGCGCAGCGTGTCCCAGCGCTCTTCCCAGGTGTGCGTGGTGACCACGTTGGGGAAGTGCGAGCGCGAGGTCTCCAGGTTGTGGTTGTAGCGGTGCACGCCCATGGCGGCGAGTTGGTCGACCTGCTCCTGGGTGAGCATGCCGAGCGAGCACGCGACCTGGATGTCGACCTCGTTGCGAATCGCCTCGACACCGGCGGCGACCTGCGCCATCAGTCGCTCGTCGGGTCCGCGCACCGCGGCGACGATGCAGAACTCGGTCGCGCCGGTCTTCGCGGTCTGCTTGGCCGCCTCGACCAGGCTCGGGATGTCGAGCCAGGCCGCGCGCACCGGCGACTGGAACAGGCCGGACTGCGAGCAGAAGTGACAGTCCTCGGGGCAGCCGCCGGTCTTGAGGCTGATAATGCCCTCGACCTCGACCTCGGGGCCGCACCATTTCATCCGCACGTCGTGGGCCAGGGCGAGCAGATCTTCGAGGTGCTCGTCGCCGAGTCGGAGCACCTCGAGGGTCTGCCGCTCGGTCAGTCCTTCGCCGCGCTCGAGCACCTGCTCGCGGGCGGTCGACAGAATGTGCGGGGTGGTGGGTGCGACTGGGGCCTGGGTCACTGCGCGAATCCCTTCGTTCGGCCGAGGTGGCCGGGCAACTTGAACAGCGTTCAGGCTACAACTTGAACGGCGTTCAGGCTAGGGTGGACGGCACAGGGCGTCACAACGAGGCAGAGTCCGCGTGGGCGACCGGCGAACCGGGAGACGGTAGCCTGCGTAACCACGACGGAGGCCGCGCGCGCCGCCCTCGGACAGGGAAGGAATTCGGGTGCAACTGCACAGAGCGGATGTGGTCGACGGCGCCGTCGCGATCCTCGACCAGTACGGCCTCGCGGACCTGACCATGCGCAGGCTGGCCGGCTCGCTCCAGGTGCAGCCCGGCGCGCTGTACTGGCACTTCCCCAACAAACAGGCCCTGCTCGGCGCGGTCGCGGACAAGATCCTGGCGCCCATGGCGGAGCCGATCGTCGCGACCGAATGGTCCGGCCAGCTCAGTGAATTGGCGCACCGGCTGCGCGACTGCTTGCTCGCCTACCGCGACGGCGCCGAATTGGTCTCCGCCACTTACGCTTCCAGGCTCACCACGAGCAAGGGCCGGGAACGCATGGCGAGCGCGGCCATTCGCGCGGGCATGCCCCGCCACGAGGCCGAGCTCAGCTCCTTCACGCTGCTGTACTACGTCCTCGGCCAGACCGTCGACGAACAATCCAGGATGCAGATGGACTCCGCGGGCGCGCTTCCCGACGACGACACGCCTATCGACGAAACCCCCGACGCCACAGCGCGTTTCGACTTCGGGCTGCAACTGTTCATCGCCGGGGTCCGGCACCTGCTCGGCACCGAGGTTCGCTGAAGCGCATCCGGCACGCCGCATGCATTCCTACGCGCCGCACACGCACTGACACACCAACACCTCCCGATTCGGCGCACATGAAATCGCGTGCGGCGAATCAGGAGACGTGCGGGTGTCAAGAGGTCAGCGCGGGCTCGGGCGCGGTCCTGCCCGCCGGGCGGGGCAGGCCGAGATGGTCGCGGAGGGTGGTGCCGGTGTACTCGGTGCGGAAGAGGCCGCGCTGCTGGAGGATCGGGACGACGGTGTCGGCGAAGACCTGTAGTCCGCCCGGGTAGTAGGGCGGCATGACGTTGAAACCGTCCGCCGCCCCGCTGCGGAACCATTCCTCGATGGTGTCGGCGACCTGCTCGGGTGTGCCTGCGAACACCCGGTGTCCGCGGGCGCCCGCCAGCCGGTGCAGCAGCCCGCGCACCGTGGGCCGCTCGCGTTGCACGATGCCCGCGACAACCTGCAGTCTGCTGCGGCCGTTGTCGGTGACGTCGCCGGCGTCGTCGAAAAGATCCACCGGCACCGCCTCGTCGAGCGGGAGGTGGTGCAGGCTCTTGCCGACGATGTTCTCCAGTTGCGACAGACCGTATTCCGGCACGGTGAGCTCGTTGAACTCGCGCTCGAGCCGCTTGGCCGCCGCCTCGGTGTCGCCGATGAACGGGCTGATACCGGGCAGGATCTTCACGTGCTCCGGATCGCGTCCGAAACCGCGGGCTTGCGCCTTGATGTCGGCGTAGAACCGCTGCGCGTCCTCGAGGCGCTGGTGCGCGGTGAAGATCGCCTCGGCGTACTTGCCCGCGAACGAGCGGCCCTCGTTGGACGCGCCCGCCTGCACGAGCACCGGGTAGCCCTGCGGCGTGCGCGGCGCGTTGAACGGCCCACGCACGCTGAGGTGTTCGCCGACGAAGTCGATCGGGTGGATCTTGTCCGGATCGGCGTAGACGCCGCTCGCCAGGTCGAGCAGGATGGCGTCGTCCTCCCAGCTGTCCCAGAGCGCGACCACGGCGTCCACGAACTCCCTTGCCCGCGCGTACCTTTCGGCGTGGTCGGGGTGCCGGTCGAGGCCGAAGTTGGCGGCGGCCAGGTCGGTTCCGGTGGTGACGATGTTCCAGCCGGCCCGGCCGCGCGAGATGTGGTCCAGCGTGGAGAACAGCCGCGCGAGATTGTAGGGCTCGTAGTAGGTGGTGGAGGCGGTGGCGATCAGGCCGAGATGCGTTGTCGCCGTGGCGATGGCGGTGAGCAGGGTGATCGGCTCGAGGCCGGAGCCCGCGTTGTGCTTGACGTTGGTGCGCAGCGCGGGCCCGTCGGCGAAGAACACCGCGTCGAGTTTCGCGGCCTCGGCGGTCCGGCCGATCTCCTGGTAATAGTCGACGTCGTAGATTCGACCGGGCTGGCTGTCCGGGTGCCGCCACGCGGCCTCGTGGTGACCGGACGGGTAGATGAACGCGTTGAGACTGAGCTGACGCGGAGTACTCATGAGGCTTGCTTCTCTTCTTCGTGGGTGCTCGGCCGGGCGCCGACGCCGAGGCTGGCCAGCAGCAGGGAACGGTGACGGATGAAGGCCGGATCGCTGTGCGTGCGCGGGCGTTCCAGCTCGATGCGCTGATCGACGGCGATGCGGCCCTCGTCGAGCACGAGCACGCGGTCGGCGAGCAGCACCGCCTCGTCGACGTCGTGGGTGACCAGCAGGACGGCGGGCCGGTGCCGGGCGCACAGGTCTTGCAGCAGCGCGTGCATCTTGATCCGGGTGAGCGCGTCCAGCGCGCCGAACGGCTCGTCGGCCAGCAGCAGCTCCGGCTCGCGCACCAGCGAACGGGCCAGCGCGACCCGCTGCTGCTCGCCGCCGGAAAGCTGTCTGGGCCAAGCTTTTTCGCGTCCAGCGAGGCCGACCTCGGCGAGCGCGGCACGTCCACGCTCGGCGGCGCCGCCACCGCTGGTGCCCAGGATCACGTTGTCGAGCACGCGGATCCACGGCAGCAGCCGCGAATCCTGAAAGACCACGGCGCGTTCGGCGGGCACGGTCAGCTCGCCCGAGCCCGGCACGTCGTAGTCCAGCTCGGCGAGCGCCCGCAGCAGCGTGCTCTTGCCGGAGCCGCTGCGCCCGAGCAGGGCGACGAACTCTCCGCGCCCGATGTCGAGGTCGATGTCGCGCAGCACGATCCGCTCGCCGAACCCACGGCGCAACGCGCGGGTGCGTACGACGCTCAGTCCCCCAGTGTCTGTCGCCATGACAGCGCCTTCCTTTCCACCGCGCGCACGGCGAGATCGCCGAAAAGCCCGAGCAGGCCGTAGATCACGAGCCCGACCACGATCACGTCGATCTGCCCGTACGTGCGGGCCTGGGTCATCAGGTAGCCGATGCCGCTGGTGGCATTGACCTGCTCCACCACGACCAGGGCCAGCCAGGCGATGGTCACCGCGAGCCGCAGCCCGATGAAGAAGCCGGGCAGCGAGCCGGGCAGCGCGATCCGGCGGATGAAGCCCCAGCGCGAAAGGCCGACCGTCTGTGCGAGTTCCACGTACCGCGCGTCGACGCTGCGCAGATAGGCGTGGGTGTTGAGGTAGACGGGGATCGCCACGCTGGTCGTGATGACGAGCAGCTTCATCTCCTCGCCGATGCCGAACCACACGATGAACAGCGGGATCAACGCCAACGTCGGAATGGCGCGCTTGATCTGAATCGGCCCGTCCACCAGCGCCTCGCCGATCCGGCTCAGCCCCGCGACGAGCGCGAGCACGAGTCCAACGAGCACGCCGATCACCAGTCCGCTACCGGCCCGCTGCACCGAGGTGAGCAGATTGGACTGCAACCTGCCGTCGGCGATCAGGTCACCGGCGGTCTGGGCCACCGTCCACGGCGCGGGCAGCGTCTCGGGATCCAGTGCGCCGGAGGCGGATCCGAGCACCCAGGCGGCGATCAGCAGCGTGGGGCCGAGGGCGGCGCCGAACGGAATCGGCCGGCCGGGTCCGAGGCGCGGCCGCGCGGGCTTGCGCTTGGCCAGCGCCGGTGTGGCATTGCGTCCGAGCCGGTGCCATACGCCGGCGTCCAGCGTGGCCATCACCGCTGCCTCGGCTCGAACGCGGCGCCGCTGGCGGTGACCGCCTCGGTGACCGCGGCGTCGTAGCGCAGGTCGAAACCCTTGGCCGCCTGCACCTTCTTCGGCAGCTCGCCCACCTTGCCGATGGCGTCGATGGTGGCCTGCTGCCGGTCGATCAGCTGCTGGTCCAGGTGCGGAAAGGTGAAGGTGCCCAGCGAGTCCACGATGCGCTTGGCGTCCTCGGGGCTCACCTTCTGGTTGTCCACGTAGTACCTGCGCGCCCACTCCTCCTGATGAGTATTGACCCACTGGTTGGCCCGCACGAAGGCGGCGACGAGGGCGCGGACCGCGGCCGCCTTCGCCGGATCCTGCGTCACCGCGCGCCGGGCGTACAGGTAGCCGAGGCCGCCGTAGATGCCCTCGGTCTGCGCGTCGGGGATCAGCGCCGCGCCCGGAGTCCGCAGCAGCCGAGTGACATTCGGCTCGATCAGCGGCGCGACGTCGACCTGCGCGGTGCGCACCGCGTCGAGGAACTCGGCGAGCTGCAATCGGATCAGTTGCACGTCAGCGGGTTTCAGCCCGGCCTTGTCCAGGGCGCGCAGCACCGCGGCCTGCTGCGCGGTGCCCTCCGCGTAGGCGATCTTCTTGCCCTTCAGGTCGGCGAGCGTCGTCACCGACTTTCCGGGCGCCACCGCGAGTTTCAGCGCGGCGGGGCTGGTCTGATACGCCGCGACGATCGGCACGTCCTGCCCCGCGATGAGCGCGTGGATCGGCGGGACATCGCCCACCTGCGCGGCGTCGGCGGCGCCGGCGCGGAAGGCCTCCAGAATGGCCGGGCCGCCCACGAAATTGGCGAACTCGACCTTGAACGGCAGGCGGTCCAGCTCGCCGGATATCCGGAGCACCGACTGCAAGCGCTCGGACTGATCGGCGAGGACCAATTTGGTTCCGGCCGGAACCTCAACGGGCAGCGGCGCGTCCGCGGCGACGGGACCGACCGGCTTGTCGTTGTTCGCGCAGCCGGTGAGTCCGAGGGTCGCAACGGTTGCCACGGCGAGCAATGCGGCGGTGGTGCGGCCTTGGCGGCCGAACAAGAACGTGCGTGGTCGATACATGCACGGATTCAAACAAGACAAAACCGGCCGGAACACCGTTTGTCTCAGCCTGGTTCGAACCCTTCAGCGCGGTGCCGCCGCCGCCTGCGTCGCCCTGACCTGTGCCTGGTACCGCTCGATGAACGGCACGATCTGCTGCTCGATCACCGTGTTGTACTCCACCGGCCGCTGCATCGGGTTTGCGTGCCCGGTGTTTCGCGCGAGCACCACCGACAGCGTGCCGTCCACCCCGCCGGACTGCTCGATCAGCACCCGATGCGAGTACTCGACGTCGACCACCCGGTCCCGCTCCGGGTCGCGCGGGCGGATGAAAACGATGGCGGGGCGCGGCTTTCCGTCCGCGGGCGCGGCGAGCGCGCGCAGATCGCCCGTCGCGCCGCCCGCCACGATCGCGGTGAACTGTGACTCGATCAACCCGTTGCTCGCCGCGTTGCGCGAGAAGATCTTCTCCCGCAACACCTCTCCCAGCACATCGCGGAAGCCGGCGAAGCGGATGCCCGGAGGTATGCCACGACCGCCGTGATAGACGAAACGGTCACGGCGCGCATAGGTTTCGACGGCGATCCGCAGCAGCCTGCTCTCGCGCGCGCCGGGGAGCCAGCGCATCCAGCGCACCATGTCCTCGCCCGCGCCGCGGCTCTCCGGGCGGACCGCGTCGAGATCGACCGGGGTGCAGTCGAGGACGACGCCGACCAGGCGGCGGTCGCTGTCGAGGTGGACGTGCTTGGCGACCTCCAGCGCGATCACCCCGCCCATGCTGTGCCCGACCAGCACGATGTTCTTCAACCCCGACAGCTTGGTGGCGTGCACGATCAGGTCGGCGATCACCTTGGTGTCGATGCCCTCGTTGTCGTAGCGGATGGCCCACACCACGCCCATGCCGCGCAGTGAAGGGAGGGCCGCGGCGGTCGCGCTGGCGTCCAAGCCGCCGAGCCCGACCATGTCCACCACCACGGTGTCCCAGTCCTTCGGGTCGATGGGCGGGGCGACGGGCAGGATCGCCGGATCGGTGTGCGCCAGCCGGGCCTGCTCCGGCTCCACGTCGAAGGTCAGGTACTGCGCGAAGACGACGAGTACGGCGGCGAGCAGGGCGATCACCCGGAGCACCGCCGACCTGGTCCGGCGCAACGTCTTCCACTCGTGCCACAGGCTGGTGTCCCGTAGCCGGGCTTTGCGTCGCGCGTCGTCCCAGTCCGTGACGGTGGACGGGTGCCGATCATCGAACGGCGACATCTCTCCCACTGTAGGTAAGGGTGTGCGGCGCTGCCATGCCACGCGCGACCCGGCGGCGGGCGTCAACCCGACCGACCGGTAGAGTTCCCCCGTCATCCCTGGCGGGTGCGAGAATCCGGTGCAATCCCGGAACGGTCGCGCCACTGTGATCGCCCTCACCGGCGAGAGTCAGACCTCCCCTGCCAGGACAACTCTGGAGAGGCCGCGACTTGCCTGTGGAGCACGACCGACGCGCGCGCGTAGCGGGCGAATCATGTGCCGACGCACCTCGGCGCAGCCGATGGCCGAGCGTCGGCGAGGTGCCGACATGACCCGCGTCCGCACAGCGATCGCCTTCCCCGTCCTCGGCGCGCTACTGATCTGCGCGATGATCCTCGCCACCGGCTTCGGCGCGGAGACGCTGCCGGTCGGTTCGGTTCTGGAGGTGCTGCGGCACCGCGTCACCGGGCAGTCGCCCGCCGACTTCGGCCTGGACACCATCGTGTGGCAGCTGCGGGTGCCGCGCACGGTGCTCGCCGCGATCGTCGGCGCCGGGCTCGCGCTGGCCGGGGCCGCCATGCAGACGCTGGTGCGCAATCCGCTCGCCGACCCGTACCTGCTCGGGGTGTCCTCGGGTGCGGGGGTCGGCGCGGCGGCGGTCATCACCTCCGGGCTGTTCGCGGGTGCCGGGGTGTGGGCGCTGTCGGGCGGGGCGCTCGTCGGCGCGTTCGTCGCGGCCGGGCTGGTGTTCGCGATCGCGATCGCGCAGGGCGGGCTGACGCCGTTGCGGCTCGTGCTCACCGGAACCGTGCTCGGCTCCGCGTTCGCCGCCCTCAGTAGCTATCTCATCTTTCGCCGTCCCGATCCGGCCGCGGCCCAGTCCGTGCTGTTCTGGCTGCTCGGCAGCCTCGCCGGGGCGGACTGGACGCGAATCGCGTTGCCGCTCAGCGTCGTCGCACTCGCCGGGCTCGCGCTGTTCGGCGCGAGCGGATGGCTCGACGCACTGGCCGGCGGCGCGGACACCGCCGCCGGACTCGGCGTGCCGGTGAAGGAGCTGCGCATCGCCCTGTTCGTGCTGCTGGCGGTGCTGGTCGGGGTGCTCGTGGCGGTGTCGGGCGGCATCGGTTTCGTCGGTTTGGTCGTGCCGCACGCCGCGCGCCTGCTGGTCGGCCCGCGCCACCGCGGACTACTGCCCGCCTGCGCCCTCTGCGGCGCGCTGTTCCTCGTCGTCGCCGACGCCGCGACCCGAGTCGTGGTGCGCCCCACCGAGATCCCCGTCGGCGTGCTGACCGGCCTGATCGGCGCGCCCGCGTTCCTGCTCTTGATGGGGCGACGACGGTACCGGTTCGGTGAAGCGTGAACGGACGCGATCGACGTGAGGCGGCGTACGGGCGCGAGCAGGATCGCGAGGCCGACGCCCACGAGCACGCCGACCACCCACCGCACGCGCTCCAGTCGATCGAGCGCCAGGCCGGCACCCACGAGCACGACCACCCGCCGCACATGGCCGAGCCGATCGGGCGCGAGGCGGCAGGCAGGCGGGCGAACGATCCCGGTTCGTCCCAAAATTGCAGCGGGGCAGGCGCATTGGCGGTGCACGAGCTGGCGTGTGCGGTCGGGCGGCGGGTCGTGGTTTCCGACGTGACGTTCTTCATAGAACCCGGCGAGACGATCGGGATCGTCGGGCCGAACGGCACGGGTAAGACGACGCTGCTGCGGGCGCTCGCGGGGGTGCGGCGGCCGGTGCGTGGCCGGGTGACCGTGGATGGCAAAGTGCTGCACGAGATGTCGGCGCGGCGGCGCGCGCGAACGGTGGCCATGGTGGCGCAGGACGAGCAGCCGTCCGCCGATCTGCGCGCGGGCGAGGTTGTCGCGCTGGGGCTTACGCCCTATCTACCGCCCTGGGGCGCCGGCTCGCCGCGCGAGCGGGAGGCCGTCGAACAGGCCTTGACCACAGTGGATTTGGCCGGGTTCGCCGACCGCCCGGTCCATCGCCTCTCCGGCGGCGAACGCCAGCGGGTGCTGCTGGCCCGCGCGCTCGTGCAGGACACCCCGGTGCTGCTGCTGGACGAGCCGACGAACCACCTGGACATCACCCACCGCCTGGAACTGCTCACCCTGACCCGCACGCTGCGCCGCACCGTCGTCATGGCGCTGCACGACCTGGCGCTCGCCGATCGCTACTGCGACCGAATCCTGGTGCTGCACAAGGGCGCCGCGCACCCGCTGAACCCGCCCGCCGCCGCGCTCGCCCCCGAGGTGGTCGACGAGGTCTTCGGCGTGCGCGCCCTGCGCGTCCCGCATCCCGAGACCGGCGTGCCGCACCTGTTGATCACCCCGCGCTCCTGATGTTCGAGCGCTCTCGTTCCTGCTGATTGTCTCGAAAGGCGATATATGAAGCACACTTTGCGCGTAGTCGCGGCGGTCGCGCTGGCCGCCGCGGTCGCGGGGTGCGGTACGCAGAAGGCGACCGCCGGTGACCTCACCCTCCGCAATTGCGAAGTGGACGTGCGGTTTCCGGCGCCCGCGCAACGGTTGTTCGTCAACGACGGAAACCTGATCTCGATGGCGCTGGCGCTCGGCGCGCAGGATCAGGTCGTCGCGGTGTCGAGCGTGCAGCGGGACGCGGACACCCTGCGCAGGCACTACGGCCCGGCCGTCGATCAGCTGAAGTCCGTTGCGCCGGAATATCCCTCGCGGGAGACCGTGCTGGCGCAAGGCCCCGACGTGATGGTCGCGGGCTGGAGCTACGGGTACGACGAGGCCAAGAACCTGACCCCGGAGTCGTTGGGCAAGGCCGGGATAGCGGCCTACACGCTCACCGAGAGCTGCCGTCAGCACAATGGCGAGCGTCCGCGCGGCATCGTCGAGCCGTGGACGGCGCTGCGCACCGACCTCACCAACCTCGGCGCCATCACCGGCCGTGCCGAGCGCGCCGCCGAGGTCACCGCCGACCTCGATCGACGGCTCGCGGCGCTCGGCGGCGCGCCGCAGGCCGAGCGCAAGCCGACCATCTTCCTGTTCGACAGCGCCACCGACTCCCTGATGTCCAGTGGCAGTTTCGGTGCGCCGCAGGCGATCCTGGACGCCGCGGGCGGACGCAACGCGCTCAGCGACGTGCCCGACACCTGGACCAGGGTGTCCTGGGAGCGCCTGGCCGCCGCCGACCCCGACGCCATCATGTTCGTCGACTACCCGCCGCAGACCTTCGACCAGAAGGTCGAGGCCCTGCGCGCCAAGCCCGGCATCAACCAGCTCCGCGCCGTCACCGAGGGCCGCTTCCTCAACCTGCCCTACGCCATGTGGACCAGCGGCCCCCTCAATATCGACGCCGCCGAACAGATCCGCAAGCGACTCGAGACCTGGAACCTGGTCCCCACCTCCACGATCCAGCCCCGCGCCGACGACACCGTCCGCTGAAACCCGCTGGGCCGCGCAAGTTCACGGCATAAGGCTTGTTCTCGAAGTCCGGCCGAATGTATCCGAAGTCGCCTGGCCAGACGTGCGCCGCACGCCAAGGGGAGCAGCGCACGGCAAGGCGTCCGCCACCCGGCAAGGCGTCCGCCGCACGACAGAGCGATCATTGCGCGGCAAGGCGATCGGCCGCGGCAGGGCGTTCGCCAGGCGCACAGAGATCGGCATCACGGCAAAGCGTCCGCGGCGCGCAGCAGGGCGTTCACCGGGCGGCAAGGCATTCACCTGGAGGCAAGGAGGGGAGCCCATGCCAGGTTGTATCCGCGACGACGACGCGGCTAGGCGGCGATGCAGCCGGGATGCGCCAGGTGGACATCGACGCCGGTTTAGGCGAACGGCGACCAGGTCGGCTCGAACCAGCCGCGCGCTGCGGCGGTGAACCTGGCACGGTCCCAAGCACCCGCACCGGCGGGCACGGCTCCGACGAGGTCGACGCCGGTGACCCGGGGCAGGTCGATTCGGTTGCACTCGGCTGCCAAGTCCGGCTCGGCGGGCCACGAGCCGATGACCACGCCCGCGCATCGCACGCCCGCCGAGGCCAGTGCGCGGGTGGTCAATTCGGTGTGGTTGAGCGTGCCGAGGCCTGCGGCGGCTACCACAAGTACCGGCGCGTCGAGCTTTTGGGCCAGGTCGAGCAGGGTGAAATCGCCGAGTCGCACCAGCAGTCCGCCCGCGCCCTCGACCAGGGTGAGCTGGGCGTCGGCGAGCGCCGTTATCCCCGTGACGGTTTCGGCCAGTGTGAGTTCGGGCAGTCCCGCGCGCCGGGCGGCGGTGTCTGGGGCGAGCGGGTCCGGGTAGCGCGCGAACTCCACGGTTCGGGTGACGCCGGTGAGGCGCTCGATCTCGGCCAGGTCGCCGGGTTCGCCCGGGGCGACTCCGGTTTGGCCCGGCTTGCACACCGCCACCGACCTGCCTTCTGCCATGGCGAGGGCGGCGACGGCCGCGGTGACCACGGTTTTGCCGACCTCGGTGGAGGTTCCGGTTACCAACAGAATGCTCATCCGCGCACCGCCTTTGCGATTACCACGATCGATAACAGATTCACGGGACCGACCGGCGCGCTCATGCCCGACGCCCCGCCGCCGCGACACTCATGCGCGAACCAGTCCGCGTGCCTGGACCAGAACATCTCCGAGAACCGTTGCGATGGTGTCCATCTCACCCGGCGTGAGGTTGGCACGAGCAGTCAGTCGCAGCCGCGACGTACCGTCCGGCACCGACGGCGGCCGAAAGCACCCGACGTCGAGCCCCCGCGCCCGACATGCCTGCGCCGCTTCGTAAGCGACCTGAGCCGTGCCCAGCACCACCGACACCACCGCCGAATCCGGCACGGACACAGCGGCTATCCGCGCTATGTCGGCGGCCCGTGCCAGCACCCGGCCCGCCAACTCGGGCTCCCGGCACAACACCCGCAGCGCCGCACGCGCCGCGCCGACCGCGGCGGGCGCGAGCCCCGTGTCGAAGATGAACGTGCGCGCGGCATCGATCAAATGCGCCCGCACCCGTTCGCTGGATAGCACCACACCGCCTTGTGCGGCAAGGGATTTCGACAGGGTGGCGGTGATCACCAGGTCCGGTGCCCCGGCCAAGCCGAGTTCGTGCACGAGCCCACGCCCACCGACGCCACGCACGCCGAGCCCGTGCGCCTCGTCCACGACCAGCACCGCGCCCCGCGCCCGGGTGACCCGATGCAGCTCCACCAGCGGAGCGAGATCACCGTCGGCGCTGAACACCGAGTCGGTGAGCACCAGCGCCCGGTCCTCGGTCCGCGCGGCCAGCACCCGATCGACCGCCTCGACATCGCCGTGCGCGGTCACCTCGACCCGCGCCCGCGACAGCCGGCACGCGTCGACGAGCGAGGCGTGGCTGCCCGCGTCGGAGACCACCAGCGCCCCGCGCCCGGCCAGCGCGGTGACCACGCCGAGGTTGGCCGCGTAACCGGAGGCGAAGACGAGACCCGCTTCCGCACCGACGAATTCGGCCAGCTCCCCTTCCAGCAGCTCGTGCTCCGCCGTGGTCCCGGTGACGAGCCGGGAGCCGGTTGCGCCCGCGCCCCAACGCCGCACCGCCTCGACCGCGCCGTCGATCACCTCGGGGTGGCGAACCAGCCCGAGGTAGTCGTTGGAGGCGAGGTCGATCGACGGCGACCGCGCCGCCCGGGGTCGGAGTTCACGGCGCAGCCCGGCGGCCACCCGCGCGGCCGCGCGCTCGTCCAGCCACCTCAACGGATCGGTAGTCACAGCTCCGGAGCATACTTGAACACCGTTCAAGATGCATAGCGCTCATCCGCCGAACCAGTTCGGCGTATCGAGCCCGAACACCTCCCCCGGCGCGACCGTGCGCAGATCCCGCTCGAGTTGCGCGAGCCGCTCCGCGCCGAGCTGCCGCGCCCAGCGCGCGTGTATCCGATCGAAGGTCCGCGCGGACCGGTTCAGCACGTCGAGCGCGCGTTCGGTGAGCGTGTAGACCTTGCGCCGCGCGTCGGCCGGGTCATGTCCACGCCGCAGGTACCCCGACCGCTCGAGCGCCTCGATGTGCTTGCCCGCGGCCTGTTTCGAAATGCCGAGGGCCCGGCCGAGATCGGCGGCGGTGCAGCCGTGCGGGCCGCCCGCACGGCCCACGGCCTGAAAGATGAAGCCGTGCATCGGCCGCAGCTCGGCGTGCCCGTGCTCGGCCAGGTCGGCGTGCACCTCGTCGACGACGGCACGGAAGCCGAGCAGCATTCGCAACGGCAGCTCGTACCCACCCGCATCACTTGACATATTGGACAACCTCGTTGACTATATGGACAACCTGATTGTCTATCTTATGGAGCGCCAGAGCATGACCCTCATCCGACACACCGAAACCCGCCGCACCGAGACCCCCGCCGGCGTCATGACCACCCTCGCCTCCCCCACCCAGGGCGGCACGGCGCTCGCACTCTGGCGGGTCGACGTCCCCGCCGACCGGACGGGCCCGGTCCATTTCATCGACACCGAACAGATCTGGACCGTCACCGCGGGCAGCCTCACCGTCGATCTCGACGGCACGAAACTCACTGCTGCCGAAGGCGATACGGTCATCCTGCCCGCCGACCTGCCGCGTCAGGTGAGCGCGGGCGCGGAGGGCTTCACGGCCATCGTCACCGCGCAGGCGAGCGCGAAGGCGGGCGTGCCCGGCGGCGACTCGATGGTCGTGCCGCCGTGGATCGCCTGAGCTACACCGCAATTCGGGTCTGCGCCGCGACGGCGGCGCGCATCCCGGCGGTGACCGCCGCGACGTCCTCGGCGGTGCTGATGAACGGCGGCATGGTGTAGACCAGGTTTCGGAACGGCCGCAGCCACACCCCGGCCGCCACGGCGGCGTCGGTCGCGGTGCGCATGTCCACCGGCCGGTCGAGTTCGACCACGCCGATCGCGCCGAGCACTCGCGCGTCGACCACGCCGGGCAGCCCGCGCAGCGGGGCGAGTCCCGCCTCGAGCCCCGACTCGATCCGCGCCACGTCGCCGCGCCACTCCCCGGCCGTCAGCAGTTCGAGCGAGGCCACCGCGACCGCGCAGGCCAGCGGGTTGCCCATGAAGGTCGGCCCGTGCATCAGCCCGCCGTGCCCCGCGCTGATCGTCTCGGCGATCGACGCGGTGCACAGCGTCGCGGCCAGGGTGAGATACCCGCCCGTCAAGGCCTTGCCGACACACATCACATCGGGGTGCACGCCCGCCTGATCGGCCGCGAAAAACGTTCCGGTGCGGCCGAATCCGGTCGCGATCTCATCGAAGACGAGCAGCACGCCGTGCATGTCGCACAACTGGCGCAGCTCGGTGAGGTAGCGCGGGTGATGCCAGCGCATACCGCCCGCGCCCTGCACCACCGGCTCCACGATGACCGCGGCGAGTTCGTCGGCGTGGTCTTCGAGCAGCCGCTCCAGCTCCGCCACGTACTCCGTCTCGAACGCACGCGGCGGCATCGGCGCGAAGACCTGATCGACCAGGACATCGGTCCACAGCGAGTGCATGCCGCCGGTCGGGTCGCACACGCTCATCGGCGTGAACGTGTCCCCGTGATAGCCGCCGCGCCAGGTGAGCAGCCGCCGCTTGCCCGGTCGGCCGAGCGCGCGCCAGTATTGCAGGCACATCTTCACGGCGACCTCCACCGATACCGAACCGGAATCGCACAGGAACACCTTGTCCAGCCCGGCCGGAGTCAGCTCGACCAGCAGTTCGGCCAGCCGCGCGGCGGGTTCGTGGGTGAGACCGCCGAACATCACGTGACTCATCCGCCGCGTCTGCGCGACCAGCGCCGCGTCGAGCACGGGGTGCCGATACCCGTGGATGGCGGCCCACCACGAGCTCATTCCGTCGATCAGTTCCCGACCGTCGGCCAGCCGCAGGCGGGTGCCCGCAGCCTCGGCGACGACCAGCGGCTCGGTCGTCGCAGGAAATCCGCCGTAGGGATGCCAGACATGCTCGGCATCGATGGCGGCGATCTCGGCGGGGGTCAGTGCCACGGGAATCCTCGCGATCGAGCGACGCGCCCGCGAAGTCGCGGGCTTGAACGCCGTTCAAGTTACCACCAGAGCTGCGGGCCGGCTCGATTCCCGGTGCCGATCGGCAACTTCGGGTTATTCTTTGACTGAGTCAACGATCAACACGAGAACGGAGCCGTCGTGACCACCGTCGCCGCCACGGACATCGCCGCAGTCCGGGAATTCAACCGCCGCTACACCCGGGTCATCGGCGTGCTCCGCGAAGGACTGCTCGACAGCGAGTACTCGCTCACCGAGGCGCGAATCCTGTTCGAGCTGGCCAACTCCGGGGTCGTCGAGGTGGTGAACCTGCGCCAGACACTGGATCTCGACGCCGGCTACCTGAGCCGCATCCTGGCGAACTTCGAGAAGTCGGGGCTGATCCAGCGCAACCGCTCCGACAGCGACGGCCGCCGCCAGGAGGTGCGACTCAACGCCCGCGGCAAGGAGATCGCCGCGGTGCTCGACCGGCGCTCCAGCGACGAGATCGGCTATCTGCTCAACGCCAAACCGCCCGCCGCGCGAGCCCGCTTGGTCACGGCGATGAACACCATCCAGCAGATCCTCGACCACCCGGCCAACGCGGTCGCCGCGCCCCCTTTCGTCCTCCGGGAGCCGAAGTCGGGCGACTACGGGTGGGTCATCGAGCGGCACGCCCGGCTCTACGCCGACGAATACGGTTGGGACGGAACGTATGAGGAACTGATCGTGCGCATCGTCGCCGACTACCTCGCCGGGCGCGACGAGCGACGCGAGCGCGCCTGGATCGCCGAGTCCGGCGGCGAG
The DNA here is from genome assembly GCF_000308715.1 of Nocardia tenerifensis NBRC 101015. Lineage (GTDB taxonomy): Bacteria > Actinomycetota > Actinomycetes > Mycobacteriales > Mycobacteriaceae > Nocardia > Nocardia tenerifensis. Next base: position 4,445 of record NZ_BAGH01000148.1, on the reverse strand, counting down.
CCGGTGGGCAGCGTCTTCTGCGTCGCCGAGAACGAGACGACCGCCCGGCTGCGCCTGCTGCTGGTCGAGCCGACCGCGCGCGGCCTCGGCATCGGCGCCGCGCTGGTCGAGGAGTGCCTGCGCTTCGCCACCGCGGCGGGCTACCGCGAGATCGTGTTGTGGACCAACGACGTCCTCACCGCGGCACGGCACATTTATCAGCGCGCGGGTTTCGAACTGGCAGAAGAGAGTCCGCACCACAGCTGGGGCGCCGACCTGATCGGCCAGACCTGGCGGCGCTCACTCACCCCGCCCGAGTAAGGCTCATTCGGCGTCGAGCGCCTCGTTCACCGCGGCGAGCGCCCGGCGCAGCTCGGCGAGCCCACCACTGCCCAGATGCTCGGCGATCATCCGCTCGATGGTCCGAATCCGTTGCGCCGCAACGCCCAGCGCCGCCTCGCCTGCCTCGGTCAGCACGACGAGTCGCGCGCGCCGATCGGACGGGTCGACCTGACGCTCCACCAAACCGCAACGCTCCAAATGGGTTACCAACTCCCCCATCGACTGCTGGGTCATGCCCGCCGACTCGGCCAGCGCGGTGATCCGCGAACCGGCCGGGTCGAGGTGGCGAAAGACGGTGTAGTGCGCGGGGCGCAGCTGATCGTCGAGGCGGGCCCGCAGTTCAAGGTTCAGGGCGCGCTCGTAGGCGGCGGTGGCCCGGCTCAACAATTTGAGCAGCGAGGCGTCCGGGTTGCTCGTTGACACAATATGAAGGATACCTTTATAAATTGTCCTATGGAAGACAACCCGACCCTCACCTTCCGCAACGGGCATCGGGTCACCCTCGTCGCCTCGGGCACCGACGAGCACGGCCCGTACCTGCGGCTTCGCCACGAGTTGCCGCGGGCCGAGCGGCAGGCGGGTCCGCACTGGCACCCCGTGCTCACCGAGCGCTGGACGATTCGCCAGGGCCGCACGCGATACAAGATAGACGGCGTCGAGCACGTCGCCGATCCGGGCGACACGGTCACCGCACCCGCCGGAACGGTGCACGAATTCTGGACCGAAGCGCCCGACACCGTCCTCGACCACGAGATCCGCCCGCCGCTGCGGCACTGGGAGATGTTCGAGCTCTGGTCCAATCTGGACAGGGCGGGCAAGACCACCGCGGGACGCGTGCCGCGCGACCCGCTCGCCATGGCGTTGCTGTGGGAGTACCAGGACGGCTACCTCGCCGGACTCCCGCGCTGGGCCCAGCGCGCGGTGCTGGGCGGGCTGGCCCGCCTGGCCGTCCGGCTCGGGTACCGGCGACGCTGGCTGGACACCCGACCAGCCCTGCGCTGACCGGCCGGGTCGCAACCCACCCGCGCCGAGCGATCGGCCGCTGCCGCTAATGTCGTTGCTATGGCTCAGCCCGACGCAGCGTCCGGTGACGCGACCCCCCTCGGCGTGTGGCCCGGCACCGCATACCCGCTCGGCGCGACCTACGACGGGGCCGGCACCAACTTCTCGGTCTTCTCCGAGGTCGCCGACGCCGTCGAGTTGTGCCTGATCGCCAGGGACGGCACCGAGTCCAGGGTGCCGCTCGACGAGGTCGACGGGTACGTGTGGCACGCCTACCTACCCGCGGTCGGCCCGGGTCAGCGCTACGGATTCCGGGTGCACGGCCCCTACGACCCGGACCACGGATTGCGCTGCGACGCGAGCAAACTGCTGCTCGACCCGTACGGCAAGGCGTTCGACGGCGAGTTCGACAACGACCCCTCGCTCTACACCTACGGCCTCGACTCGCTCGGCCACACCATGGCAGGCGTGGTGATCAACCCGTACTTCGACTGGGGCACCGACCGCGCGCCGAACCGCCCGTACCACGAGACGGTGATCTACGAGGCGCACGTCAAGGGCATGACCGCCACCCACCCCGACGTCCCGGAGGAGTTGCGCGGCACCTACTCCGGCATCGCGCACCCGGCGATCATCGAGCACCTGAAGGGCCTCGGCATCACCGCGATCGAGCTGATGCCGGTGCACCAGTTCCTCCAGGACCGCGTGCTGCTCGACCAGGGGCTGCGAAACTACTGGGGCTACAACAGCTTCGGCTATCTCGCCCCGCACAACGAGTACGCCGCCATCAAACGCGCCGACTCGGCCGTGACCGAGTTCAAGGCCATGGTGCGCGCGCTGCACGCCGAGGACATCGAGGTGATCCTCGACGTGGTCTACAACCACACCGCCGAGGGCAACCACCTCGGGCCGACCATCGGCTTCCGCGGCATCGACAACGCGGCCTACTACCGCGTCCTCGACGAAGACCCTTCGCGCTACATGGATTACACCGGCACCGGCAACAGCCTGAACGTGCGGCACCCGCACACGCTGCAGCTGATCATGGACTCGCTGCGCTACTGGGTGCTGGACATGCACGTCGACGGCTTCCGCTTCGACCTGGCCGCCACGCTGGCCCGCGAGCTGCACGACGTCGACCGCCTGTCCACGTTCTTCGATCTGGTGCAACAGGATCCGGTGGTCAGCCAGGTGAAGCTGATCGCCGAGCCGTGGGACGTGGGCGAGGGCGGCTACCAGGTCGGCAACTTCCCCGGGCTGTGGACGGAGTGGAACGGCAAATACCGGGACACCGTGCGCGATTACTGGCGCGGCGAACCGGCGACGCTCGGCGAGTTCGCCTCCCGGCTCACCGGCTCCTCGGACCTGTACGAGGCCACCGGCCGCAGGCCGAGCGCGAGCATCAACTTCATCACCGCGCACGACGGGTTCACCCTGCGAGACCTGGTGTCCTACAACGAGAAACACAACGAGGCCAACGGCGAGGACAACCGCGACGGCGAGAGCTGGAATCGATCGTGGAACTGCGGGGTCGAGGGCGAGACCGACGACCCGCACGTGCTCGCGTTGCGCGCCAGGCAGAGTCGTAATCTGCTGGCCACGCTGGTGCTCAGCCAGGGCGTGCCGATGCTCGCGCACGGCGACGAGATGGGCCGGACCCAGCACGGCAACAACAACGTGTACTGCCAGGACTCCCCGCTGGCCTGGATGGATTGGTCACTGATGCAAAAGAATTCGGACCTGCTCGAATTCACCCGCAACGTGATCGCGTTGCGCACCGAGCACCCCGTCTTCCGGCGCCGTCGCTTCCTCGACGGCAGGCCGGTGCGGTCGAAGGACCGCGCGCGCGACATCGCATGGCTCACCCCGGAGGGCGCGGAGATGACCACCGCGGACTGGGACAGCGGATTCGGCAAGTCGCTCACCGTGTTCCTCAACGGCAAGGGCATCCACGAACCCGGCCCGCGCGGCCAGCGGATCACCGACGACTCGTTCCTGCTGTGCTTCAACGCCCACGACGAGGCCTTGGAGTTCACGCTGCCCGACACCGACTACGGCACGCAGTGGGATGTCGCACTGGACTGTTCGACGCCGACCGGCCACTCCGACGCGAGCTACCCCGCGTCGGCCACCGTGCCGGTGGTCTCCCGCTGCCTGCTGGTCCTGCGCCACGCCGGATGACCAGACCACCGATGACCACACCGGAAGCCCCCGAGACGCACGTGACCGATCCGCTCTCGCTGCGCCGCACCCAGGCCAGGCCGACGACGATCCGCAGCACCTACCGGCTCCAGCTGCGCCCGGACGCGCTGACCTTCAGCGACGCCAGAACGATCGCGGAATATCTACAGCAGCTGGGCATTTCGCACCTGTACCTGTCGCCGATCCTCACCGCTGCGCACGGCTCGACGCACGGTTACGACGTCACCGACCCGACGACGGTGTCGGCCGCGCTCGGCGGACCCGTCGGGTTCAAGGCGCTCTCCGACGAAGTCCGCAGCCGCGGCATGGGTTTGCTCGTCGACCTGGTACCCAACCACGTCGGGGTGGCCGACCCCCGGCAGAACCCGTGGTGGTGGGACGTGCTGCGCAACGGGCGGGAATCGGCGTTCGCGCACTACTTCGACATCGACTGGAGTCCGGGCAACGGCGCGGGCGGGCGCCTCGCGCTGCCGGTGCTGCAGAGCGAGAACGACCCGGCGGCGCTGACCGTGGACCGCTCGGGCGCCGAACCCATGCTGGCCCTGCATGATCTGCGCTTCCCCATCGCGCAGGGCACCGACGGCGACAACGCGCTGCGCATCCACGACAAGCAGCACTACCGGCTGGTGAGCTGGAAGGCGGGGGTGTGCACCTACCGCCGGTTCTTCGCGGTGAGCAGCCTCGCCGCCATCCGCCAGGAGGACAACGAGGTCTTCGAGATCACCCACCGCGAGCTCGCCGCCTGGTGCGAGCACGACCTCATCGACGGCGTCCGGATCGACCACCCGGACGGATTGGCCTATCCGGCAGCCTATCTCGCGCGGGTGCGCCGACTGATCGGCCCGAACCGGCTGCTGCTGGTGGAGAAGATCCTGGCCAACCGGGAACCGCTGGACTCGACCCTGCCGGTCGACGGCACC
>NZ_BAGH01000149.1 GCF_000308715.1 Nocardia tenerifensis NBRC 101015 | reverse complement strand
GCATGGTCGGCCGGTCCTGCGGCTCCGGGCTGAGCAGGTCGAGCAGGAAATCCGTTGCGGGCCCGGCGTTTCGCGGCTCGCTGACCCGTCCGTTGGCCGCGGCGTAGAGCACGGCGAGCGGGTTGGCGTTCGCGCCGTACGGCGGCTCGCCCTCCAGGGCGTGGAAAAGCGTTGCGCCGAGGGCGAATACGTCCGAGGCCGGGGTCGGGTCGGCGCCGCGGGCCATCTCGGGGGCGAGATAGGCGGCGGTGCCGCAGATCAGACCGGTCTCGGTGAGCGTGACGTCGCCCGCGGCGCGGGAGATGCCGAAGTCGGTGATCTTCACGGTGCCGTGGTCGTCGAGCAGGATGTTGCCCGGCTTCACGTCGCGGTGCACGATGCCCGCGTCGTGCGCGGCGATCAGCGCGGAGGCGACCTGCTCGCCGATCCGCGCGACCTGCGTCAACGGCAGCGGGCCCTGCGCGGAGAGCACGCCGGCCAGGCTGTTGGACTTCAGGTACTCCATCACCAGGCACGGGTCGCCCTGATGCTCGGTGATGTCGAACACCACGATGGCGTTCGGATGCTGGAATCGGGCGGCGTTGCGGGCCTCCCGAATGGCGCGCTGGCGCACCACATCACGCTCGGCCTCGGGGAGGCTCGGCTTGATGTGGATCTGCTTGACGGCCACCGAGCGTTGCAGACGCTCGTCGATGGCACGCCAAACTACGCCTGTGCCGCCGCTACCAATCCGCTCGACCAGGCGGTAATGCTCCGCGATCAACTGACCGGTATCGATGGCGCCTACTCCGAACCTTCTCGAAATCGTGACATCCCGCATATTGCTTACAGACGCGGTCCGGGGACGAGTGTAGCGGGCCGCGCGACTTCGGTCCGCGCCAGCACGGGCATATTCTCCGCCCAGATCGGCGCGCCGGAACTAGCGCGCCGCCCGGAGCATCCGCCCGGCCGCGTCGACCGCGGGCCCGGAGCTGTTGGCGTCGTTGACGAACACGGCGAACGCCAGGTCACCGGAGATGCCGACGAACCAGCCGTGCGCGTGCTTGTCGTCGATGAACTCCGCGGTCCCGGTCTTGCCGAGCAGGTCGGGAATATCGCGCAACTGGGTCGCGGTTCCCGCGGTGACCGTCTCCCGCATCATGGCCTTGACCTGGTCGGCGACGGCCACGGGCAGGGCGGCCGGCGTCTTGTCCGGCGTGCCGGGCCTGCCGGTGACGATGGCAGGCGCGGGCGCGGAGCCGTGCGCGATGGACGCGGCGACCAGCGCCATGCCGAACGGCGTCGCGGTCACCTGACCCTGACCGATCGCGGACTCGACTCGCAGGGCGGGCGTGTCCGCGGGCGGCACCTTGCCGGTGACGGTGGTCAGGCCGGGTGTGACGTAGTCGATGCCGAGCCCGAGCTGTGCCGCCGCGTTCGTCAGCGCGTCGGCGGGCAGTTTGACCGCGAGCGCGCCCATGGTCGTGTTGCACGATCGGGCGAACGCGGTGTGCAGCGGCACCTCGCCGAGGTCGAAGTTGTTGTCGTTGGGGATCTTGCGGCCTTCGATGTTCGCGACGCCCGGGCAGGGCAGCACGGTGTCCGGGGTGACCGTGCCCGCCTGCAGCGCGGCCGAGACGGTCACCGTCTTGAAGGTCGAGCCCGGCGGGTAGAGACCGGTGAGCGCGATGGGCCCCTGCGCGTCGGCGGCGTTGTTCTGCGCGACCGCGACGACATTGCCGGTGGACGGTCGCAGCGCGACGATCGCGGCGGGCTGGGTGATCGGCGCGAGCGCCGCCTCCGCCGCCTGCTGCAGGTCGATGTCGAGGGTGGACGCGATGTCCGCGGTCGGCTTCGGGTCCTGGCCTGCGACGCGCTGGGTGCCGTCGGCGGTCTGCGCGCGCACCGCCCAGCCCGCGTTCTCGTCGGCGTCGTGCTGCCACAGTTCGGCCAGGCCGGACAGGGCGGGCGAGGCCAGCGCCTTGTCGGTGGTGAGCAGCCGGGTCTGCGGCGCGAGCGTGACGCCGGGCACAGCGGCCAGCTGCGGCTGGATGGGCGCGAGGTCGGCGTCGCGCAGGCTGATGGCGGTGACCGGTTTGCCTTGCGCCGCAGCCAGTTCCGACTGTAGCGACTGGGCGGTGATGTCCGGCGAGATCGGGGCGAGCAGCGCGGCGAGCGCGGCGGTGTCGGCGCCCTGGCTCACATTCACCAGGGTGACCACCTGCTGGGCCATCAGCTCGCCGCCGGTGGAGTCGAGCACACGCGCCGGTTTCGGATAGACCGGGCTGTAGCTCAGCGGGCCGGTGGCCAGGCCGGGCGCGACGGTGTCCGGGTTCCACTTGATCTTCCAGCCGTTGTCGCCGTCGGCGGCGGCGCCGGTGGTGGTGTAGGTCCACTGGGACTTGCCGTCCTTGCCGAGCTTCCAGGTGGCGGCCAGCTTGAAAGTGCTCTTGTCGACGGACTCGACGTCGAAACGCACCTCCTTGCCGAGACCGTCGTAGAGCTTGCTCAGCGCGTCGGACGCCTTGGCCGGGTCGTCGGTGAGCCCGGCCGCGGCGGCGACGTCGTCACGGTTCAGCGCGTCGGCGAACTGGCCTGCGACGGTGTCGGGCTGATCCGGCCCGGACGAGCAGGCGGCGAGCACGAGCGCGGGTGCGGCGAACAGGACGAGGTACTTCCGGTGGGTACGCACCCCGCCGACTGTATCCGCCGATTCCCGCGCGGTGGCTGAGGCTGCGCCGGGGGCATCGGGTCTCGCCGTCGATGAACGACCGCACGCTGCGCGGTCTGGCCGGGCCCGCGGGCAGCAGCGCAGCCGCGTCAGGTCGTGCGCCAGGAACCTGCGGCGAGAGCGGTGGCGTCGGCGTCGGTGAGGTCGATGTCGAACTCCTCGGACAGGATCTTCGGCAGGTCGCTCGGCTCGATCAGCCGGGTCTCGGCGGTGCCGTCGGGCCGGTCGGTGACCATGGTGACGCCGTCGATGACGCGGTGCACGTCGGGCAGGAAGCGCTGAACGTAGGGGCGGGTGGTGAACGGCGAGCGGGGCGAGGTCGAGACGAAGTGGTTGCCGACGGCGAAGTCGATGCGGTACTGCGGGGTCATGGGGAAGGTGTAGCGATCGATCCAGCCGTCTCTGCCGAACTGGTGCAGCACCCACAGGTCGCCGTCCAGCTCGTCCGTGGTGTGCTCGAGCCGGAACCGCCACTCGCCCGCCGTGAATTCTCCTGTCTCCGTTGACAATTCGTACGGCTCGAGCGGACCGGAGCCGAAGCCGACGTCACACAGCCACACCCGGTCGTCGTCGGCGGTCGTCACGCGCAGCAGGGCGTGCGTCGCGGGGCGCACGCCCTCGGACGCGCCCATGGTGACCCGCGCGCTGAGCCCGGTGACGCCGAATCCGAGGCGCTCGAGCGCGGCGGCGAAGAGACCGACCTGCTCGTAACAGTAGCCGCCGCGCCGCCGCCGAACCAGCTTGTCCTGCAACGACTTCAGATCGAGCAGGATGGGGCGATCGAGCAGGATCTCCAGGTTCTCGAACGGGATCGAGGTGGTGTGCGCGCGCACCAGCTTGCGCAAGGTCTCGACCGTCGGGGCGCGCTCGCCGTCGAACCCGATGCGCGCCAGGTACGCGTCGAGGTCCAGTTCCGCGCCGTTCCAGTGGTAGGCCGGGTCGGTCGGCTTGCTCATCTCACCCTCACTTCGTCGTTGTTGTCCACCCTCAACGGTGCCCGGTCCCGTTCCTGTTCCCGGGGGCCGTGAGGGTCGCGTCAGGCGGCGCACTTGGCGTTCGGCGGGGCGGCCGGGCCGGTGGCCAGGTCGTGGGCGACGTCGATCACGTAGTCGCGATCCGGTCCGTCCACGGGCTCAGTGCCGAGGAGCAGCCGCTCGACCACGCAGCCACCCTCGAAGAACGCGGGGCCGACGCTGTGATCGCCGGGGACGACCGTGCCGTCGAGATCGCGGCCGGTGACGACGGTGTACAGGGAGGTGGGCTTGCCCGCGGCGAGCAGTCCGGCCCGCATCTCCAGGGTCGCCGCGTACGGCACCACGGCGTCGCCGGTGCCGTGGATCAGGAACGCGCGCCGCACGCCGAGGCGACCGGCCAGCAGCGCGGGCGAGCGTTCGACGTAGTTGTGCGGGCAGACGACGGGCGTGCAGTCGCCCGCGTCGCGTTCGATCTGTGCGGGCAGGTCGGGATCGACGGCGGCCGAACCGAGCCACATCGTGAAATCGTCTGCGGGACCGTAGTTGTCGACCCAGTAGTCGAACAGCCCGGCCGGCCCGTGCGCCGCCGCGAGGCCGCTCGTGATGCCGCCCTGACTCCAGCCCCACAGCACCGTGCGCGTGATCGAGCGGTGTTCGTCCCGGTATCGCTGGGTGGCGGCCACGATATCGCGCCAGCCCGCCCACAGGTTCCACTCGCCGGTGCGCCACACGCTGGTCGCCGAGCGCAGATCCATCGAGAGGATCGGCGTCCCGGTGCGTCGCGCGATGGCGGCCAGATATCCGGCGTAGTCGCCCGACGAACCGTCGTGCCCGTGCACCGCGACGACCAGGTCGGTCGGCGCGACATCACCGGCCCGGCATTCGCTCGGCTCGTAGACGCGTCCCGTGGCCTCCTCGCCGTCGACGGTGAGCGCTACCGGCTGAACTCGTATCGCGCACCGCGGGTCGGCGGAGGCCGGCGGGGTGACGCCGGTCAGTGCGCAGGCAGCCATGAGGGCACCCGCCACCAGCAATAAGGATCCGCGCATCATTCCCGAATGATGGCACGGCAGCGACCCCGGACCCGGACCTACCCGACACAGATCCGGCCTCGCTCACCGGAGAATGACATCGTGTGCCCGGCCGAGACGGAGGTCGCCTACCCAGCGGCCGATTCGGCGCGCGAGCGAAGAGCCACCAGCACACCGCCCACCAGCGCGGCGGCGACCACCACGATCGCGAAGGTTGTCGCACCGGCGGTCAAACCGATTGCGTCGCTGAGGAACCCGGCGCTCAGCGGCAGTACGGCGGCGGGCAGGTAGCCGCCGACATTCTGCGCGGCGTTCGCCTCGGCGAGCCGATCGGCGGGCACGGCGGCGCTGATCGCCGTCAGTCCACCGAATTGCCCAAGGCCCTGGCCGACTCCGGCGAGTACGGCGGCCGCCGCGAACAGCGCGAGCGACGAGAACCGCAACGAGCAGATCAGGGTGAGCATGCTCGCAGTCGTCGCCGCGGCGCCTGCGAGCAGGATCGTGCGGACCCGAAGCCGCCGGACGGCGAACTGAATGCCGGTGGCGCCCAGGAACATCACGAAGGCCAACCCGCCCGCGCTCACCCGGTTGGCCGCGCCGAGCAGGTGGGTGAGCAGCGATGGTCCCAGCGAGAGCACAAAGGAGGTCGAGGTGATCCCCGGCGCGAACACCGCGATGCCGAGCAGCACTGCCACCCGCCCACCGGGCGCGACGGCCGGGATCCGGATCCACGGACCGCGCCCGCCCGCGCCCCTGGGCAGATCCAGCCGGGCGACTACCACGAAAGCCGTTGCCAGCAGCACCATTTCGACCATGAAGATGGTCACCGTCGGTCCGGGCAGAGTCTCCGACAACACACCGGACAGCAGCGGCCCCAACCCCGCGCCCAGCACCATGGCCGACGAGGCGGCAAGTGCCGCAGTCTTTTTGCGTCCCGGCCCGCCCGCGTCGGTCACCGCCGCCATCCCCGCCGACACCGCCGCGCCCACCGCGACCCCGGTGAGCAGCCGCGCGACGGCCAGCACCGCGACCGAGCCCGCGGTGGCGAACAACACACAGGCCACCGCCGCCAGCGCGATAGCGGCAGCAGCACCGGCTTACGCCCCACCCGATCCGACACCACGCCGGCCACCAGCAGCGCGCCGAGCAGTCCGGCGATGTAGCTGGCGAAGATCGCGGTCAGCGTGCCGGAGGAGAAGCCGAGCTCGCGCTGCCACACCACATACAGCGGCGTCGCCGCGTTGGACAGCACGAATACCGCCATGACCGGCCACGCGGCCAGCCACACGATGCCGTTCGCCGACCGCTCTTCCGGCACCGACCGCGGGTGCGCCGTACGTGTCACCATCTCGACCTCCACTGGTTCGACTTTTCTCGAACTAATACGAATGGAGTCGAACATAGCATCAGTACGATAAAATACGTACAAGGCACCGACGACCGCAGGAGATCCGATGCCATCGGCCAACGACACCCGCCTCCCCGAGCCGGACCGCGACGAACTGCGCCTCGACCATGTGCTCGCGGCGCTCAGTGATCCGTTGCGGCTCACCATGATCCAGAAACTGCTGGTCGAGTCGCCCGACACCGACCGCTCCTGCGGCTGGTTCGGCATCGACCGGCCGAAATCGACCCTCACCCACCACTTCCGGGTGCTGCGCGAGGCGGGCGTCACCCGCCAGCAGCGCTACGGCCTCGAACGCAGGAGCAAGGTCCGCGTCGACGACCTCGACGCCCGCTTCCCCGGCCTGCTCGACCTGGTCCGGGCCTGGAAACCCAGCGAGTAGCGCCGATTCCCTTGCGGCCGAGCCCGATCGGCGAAGGTCTGCTACCGTCCCGATATTCGTTCCGAGTTCGGTCGGCGCACGGGTCCGCCGAACCCCTCGCCCAGGAGTCGGCCGTGGCCTTCTTGAATCGCTTGCTGTCCAACGCCACCCTGCTCAGCACGCTGGTGGACAACGCGCCGAAATGGCGGGCTCAGCTGCTCGCCAAGAAGAACGAACTACGCGGCGGCTCCTTCCGCGACGCGAGCATGGGCATCTGCGCGCTGGTCGCGGCCGCCGACGGCACCGTCGACCCGGCCGAGCGGCGCAAGGTGGCCGACCTCATCGCCGCCGATCCGGTGCTGCAGAACTTTCCCATCGACGACCTGCGCGCGCTCTTCGAGGACAACTGCGACCGGCTGGCCGCCGATCCGGCCTTCGGCCGCGCGCACGTGTTGCAACAGATCGGCAAGGCCGCGGGCAAGCCGACCGAGGCGAACGCGGTGGTCCAGATCGGCATCATGATCGGCAACGCCGACGGTGACTTCGCCGAGTCCGAGATCGCCGCCGTCCGCGAGGCCTGCCGGACGCTGCGGCTGAACCCACCGGACTTCGGGCTCTGAACAGCGTCGAACGCTAGGATTCGCCTATGCGTTCGATTGATGTGGGCGAGCGGCGAGCTCGGCTCGGGGTGCGGCACCGGCTCGCGGCGGGGCGGCGGTGCGACGACGTGGCCGAGATCGCCCGGTCGCTGGTGGTGCTGCACGCGACCGATCCGGCCACGGTGTACCTGTCCGCCGGAGCGCGCGGTGTCGCCCTCACCCCGGCGGACGTGGAGCGGGCCCTCTACGACGAACGCACCCTGCTGCGCATGCTCGCCATGCGGCGCACCATGTTCGTCGCGCCGATCGAGCTGGTGCCGGTCTTACAGGCATCGTGCGCGGATGCGTTGGCGCACAAGCAACGTCGCACCTACGGCAGGTACATCGAGCAGTCCGGCGCGGTCGCGGGCGACGTGTGGAGCTGGCTCGCCGAGGTCGAGACCGAGACGCACGACGCGCTGCTCGCCCGGGGCGCGGCCACCGGCGCGCAGCTGAGCAAGGACGTGCCGCGGCTGCGCACCCAGGTGAATACCGCGCCGGACAAGGCGTATTCGAAGCCGACCAACATCACCACCTGGGTGCTGGTGACCCTCGGCTGCGAGGGCCGCATCGTGCGCGGCCGCCCGAACGGCGGGTGGACCAGCAGCCAGTACACCTGGGAGCCCATCGAATCCTGGCTGCCCGCAGGGGTTCCCGCGATGCCCGCCGAGCAGGCCCGCGCCGAACTGCTGCGGCAGTGGCTGCGCGCCTTCGGCCCCGCGCCGATCACCGACCTCAAGTGGTGGACCGGCTGGGGCCTCGGCGAGGTCCGCAAGGCGCTCACCGATCTCGACCTCGTCGAGGTCGATCTCGACGGCGTCACCGGCCTGTTGCTCGCCGACGACGCGGAACCCGTTGCCGCGCCGGAACCCTGGGCGGCGCTGCTGCCCGCCCTCGACCCGACCCCGATGGGCTGGCAGTCGCGCGAGTGGTATCTCGGCCCGCACGCGCCCGCCCTGTTCGACACCAACGGCAATGTCGGGCCGACCATTTGGTGGGACGGGCGCATCGTCGGCGGCTGGGCGCAGCGCGCGGACGGCGAGATTGTTTGTCGCCTATTGGAAGACGTCGGATCCGACGCGGCGGCGATGATCGAGGCCGAGGCGGCGCGGACCGCCGAGTGGTTCGGCGATGTGCGCGCCATACCCCGCTTCCGCACCCCGCTGCAGCGGGAGCTCACCGCCTGAGCGCATGGCTACGGCGAGCGCGAACCACACTCGGGGAACGGTTTTCGACGACGCTGCTACATGTCCAAGCCGAGGTCGAGCACCCGTACCGAGTGCGTGAGCGCGCCGACGGACAGGTAGTCGACACCGGTGCGCGCGTAGTCGGCCGCCACGTCGAGGCTGAGCCCGCCGGAGGACTCCAGCTTCGTCTCCGGCGCCGACGCGTTGCGCCGCTGCACGGCGGCCTGGGTCTGCCACAGCGGAAAGTTGTCCAGCAACACGAGTTCCACGTTCTCGGCGAGAACGGCGTCGAGCTGTTCGAGGCTGTCGACCTCGACCTCGCAGGCGATGTCCGGGGCCAGCGCACGCACGGCGCGCAACGCCTCGACCACCGAGCCCGCCGCGACGACGTGATTGTCCTTGATCAGCGCGGCGTCGCCGAGGCCCATCCGGTGGTTCACCCCGCCGCCGACCCGGACCGCGTACTTCTGCAGGGCGCGCAGGCCCGGCAGGGTCTTGCGGCTGTCGCGGATCTCGCAGTTCGTGCCCGCGACCTCGTCCACCCAGGCGGCGGTGGCCGTGGCGATGCCGGACAGGTGGCACACCAGGTTGAGCATGGTGCGCTCGGCGGTGAGCAGGCCGCGGGTGGGGGCCACGACGGTGAGCACGGATTGCCCTGGCGTGACCCGTGTTCCGTCGGCGACGCGCCCGGTGACCTCGTAGTCGCCCGCGCCGATCACCTCGTCCAGCACCAGCAGCCCGACGTCGAGCCCGGCCACCGTTCCCGGCTGGCGCGGCACCACCGACGCCTTCACCACCGCGTCGGCGGGCACCGTCGCGGCGGTCGTGATGTCCGGGCCGTAGCGCAGGTCCTCGTCCAGCGCGGTGCGGATGAGGGCGATCACCTCGTCCCGCGACAACTCACTGTCCAGAGCCATCAATCCACTCCTCTATCTACTGGTCTCGGCCGACCGGGTGGCACGCGCCGGTCGGGTGTTCATGTGTCGAGCCGGGGACGGCCGTCCTCGTCCAGCCGCACCGGCATGCTGTGCCGGAGCCGGTCGTCGGGCTCCGGGTGATCGGATCGGGTGTGGCAGCCGCGGCTTTCGGTGCGGGCGGAGGCGGCGAGCAGCAGGGCGCGGGCGGTCAGGGTGAGCGCCGCATCCTCGATTCCCGCCCTCGCCTCGTCCGCGTCCCGCGTTGTTTCACCCTGTGGCGCAGCGTCTTTCAAGGTCACTGCGTCTTTCAGGCGCTTGAGCGCCTCGTCCAGCCCTGCCCGGTCGCGAACGACGGAGGCGTGCTCGGTCATCAGCCCTTGCAGCACACCGCGAACCGCGCGTTCGATGACCCGCGCGGGCACCTCGGTGACCCGGTCCCGCTCGCCGAGTCGCTCCGCGGCCGCCGCGCCGACGCGTTCACCGACGACCAAGCCCTCGAGCAAGCTGTTGGAGGCCAACCGATTCGCGCCGTGCAGTCCGGTCCGCGCGACCTCGCCCGCGGCGTAGAGGCCGGGGACCGCGGTGCGGCCGTGCGGATCGGTCACCACGCCACCGCACTGATAGTGCGCCGCCGGGGCGACCGGGATCAGATCGGTGCGCGGATCGACGCCCGCGGCGAGGCAGGAGGCGGTGATCGTCGGAAACCGTTGCGGGAAACCGTCGATGGCGCGCGCGTCGAGGTAGACGTGGTCGGTGCCGAGCACGCGCATGCGCGCCGCGATGGCCCGCGAGACCACATCACGCGGGGCGAGATCGCCGCGCGGATCGACCCCGGCGGTCACCGAATCCCCTTCGGAGTCCACCAGAATCCCGCCCTCGCCGCGCACCGCCTCGCTGATCAGCGGGCGCCGCCCGAGCCCACCCGGCGTGTACAGCACGGTCGGATGGAACTGCAGGAACTCGAGATCGGCCACCGCGGCCCCGGCCCACAGCGCGAGCGCGACGCCGTCGGCGGTCGCGCCGGGCGGGTTGGTGCTGAGCGCGTAGAGCTGGCCGAGGCCGCCGGTCGCGAGCAGCACCGCCGGCGCCTGGATGACACCGAAGCCCTTGTCGGACAACGCCATAACGCCCCGGACACCGGCGGGCCCGGTGAGCACCTCGCAGGCGGCCGCGCCGAACAGCACCGGCAGCCCGGCCGCGTTCAGCGCGCGCTGCACCTCCGCGCCGGTGGCGTCGCCGCCCGCGTGGATGATGCGCCGGGTGCTGTGCCCGCCCTCGCGGGTCCGCGAGATCTGCCCGTCCCGGCCGAGGTCGAAGACCGCGCCGAGATCGGTCAGCGCCGCGACCGCGGCCTGCCCGCCCTCGACGATGGACCGCACCGCGTCGACGTCGCACAGCCCGGCGCCGGCCTCGACCGTGTCGTGCACGTGCGACTCGACCGAGTCGCCGTGCGGCGCGACGACGGCGATGCCGCCCTGGGCGTACTGCGTCGAGGTGTCGGTGGCCCCGCCCTTGCTGAGCGTGAGCACCCGCAGGCCGCGCAGCGACGCGGTGCGCGCCGCCGTCAGCCCGGCGACGCCGCCGCCGATCACCACCAGATCGGCCTCGGCCTCCCAGTCGATCGACACCGGAGTCATGCGCCCGCCTCTGTCCGTGCCGCACGCCGTCCGACCCTCGCCGCAGGGGCGGAGGTCGGGGTCATTCACCACCGCCCGGCGTACCGATCTCGATCATCCGCTGCACCGAATTACGGCCGAGCGCAGCGGTTTCCAGGTCGACGTGGACCTCGTCGCGGCCCTCGACCAGGCACCGCAGCAGCGCCGCCGGGGTGATCATCTTCATGTACTTGCACGAGGCCCGGTCGTTCACGGCCTGGAAGTCGATGCCCGGGGCGGCCTTTCGCAGCTGGTGCAGCATGCCGATCTCGGTGGCGACCAGCACCTGGGTCGACTGGCCGCGCTGCTGACGCACCTGCCTGGCCGCGTCGATCATGCCGCCGGTGGACAGGATGTGCACCCGGTCGGCCGGGAACGCGCCCTCCCCCGCCAGGTACAACGCCGAAGTGGCGCAACCGCATTCGGGGTGCACGAACAGATCCGCGTCCGGGTGCGTGCGCGCCTGCTCGGTCAGCTCGTCGCCGTTGATGCCCGCGTGCACATGGCACTCGCCGGCCCAGATGTGCATGTTCTCCCGGCCGGTGACCCGCTTGACGTGCGCGCCGAGGAACTGGTCGGGCAGGAACAGCACCTCGCGGTCCGGGTCGATCGAGGCGACCACGTCCACCGCGTTGGAGGAGGTGCAGCAGATGTCGGTGAGCGCCTTCACCTCCGCGGTGGTGTTCACGTACGACACCACCACCGCGTTCGGGAACTCCGCTTTCCAGGCCCGCAGTTCGGCCGCGGTGATGGAGTCCGCGAGCGAGCAGCCCGCTCGCTGATCGGGGATGAGGACGGTCTTGGCCGGGCTGAGGATCTTCGCGGTCTCGGCCATGAAGTGCACGCCGCAGAACACGATGGTGTCCTCGGGCGCCTCGGCCGCGATCCGGGACAGCGCCAGCGAGTCGCCGACGTGGTCGGCCACGTCCTGGATCTCCGGCAGTTGATAGTTGTGCGCGAGAATCGTCGCGTTTCGTTCGCGGGCCAGTCGCTTGATCTCCTGCGCCCACTCCGGGGTCGCCTCGACACCCGCGTACCCGGACGGCCCGTCGAACACCTGCTCCATCAGCGGAGGCGCCAGTTTCGCACCCATCGTCGCCATGATGGCTCCCTTCGTCGTGCGAGCGGCTACTCCGCCGATTCGCACCAAACCAGGTTTTCGACTTATAATCGAAAACGTGGCCCATAGTAGCACTCTCCACGAAACACTCACCGCGGTGTTCCAGGTTCGCCGCTTCCCCGCGAACATCACCGCAGGTCCGAGCGCCGCGGATACTGGAAACGAGGTAATCGGTCGGTGCCCACCCGGGCAGCGGACCGAATTGGCGGTGCTGCTGTGGGAGCGCGCGCTCGACCCGCAGAAGGGCACCTGGTCGCTGCCCGGCGGCCGGCTGCGCGACGACGAGGACCTCGACACCTCGGCCCGGCGTCAGCTCGCCGAGAAGGTGGACGTGCGCGAGCTGGCCCATATCGAGCAGCTGTCGGTGTTCAGCGCGCCCGATCGCGTCCCGCCGCCGCGGCGCATCGCCTCGGCCTACCTCGGCCTGGTGCCGCTCACCGCGGACCCGCGGCTACCCGACGACACGGCGTGGCACCCGGTGTCCGCGCTGCCGCGCATGTCGTTCGACCACGGCACCGTCGTCGACCACGCGCGTACTCGCTTGGCGGCCAAGCTTTCCTACACCAATATCGCGTTCGCGCTCGCCCCGGCCGATTTCACCATGTCCACGCTACGCGAAATCTACTGTGCCGCATTGGGTTACGAAGTGGACACCACCAACCTTCAGCGAGTTCTGTCCCGCCGCAAGGTGATCATGCCCACGGGCAAGACCCGAGCCCCGGGACGCGCGGGCGGGCGGCCAGCCGCCGTCTACCGCTACACCGACTCCGGCATCCGCGTCACCGACGAGTTCGCCGCGCTGCGTCCACCGACCTGAGCCAGCTTACCGACCCGAGTCGGCGCACTGACCCGAGTTGGCTTGCCCGCCTGAACTATTCGACGGTCGCCTTCCGATGCTTGCTCCCCCGCCGATACTTCCGCTTGTTGGCCACCGGCTGCGCGGCGCTGCTGCGCCGCAACGCGTCCCGGCGCCGCCAGGCGACCAGATCGGCGCGCTCCGGCGCCTGCTCGGCGGGCCGATCCGCCGCCGTCTTGTTCCCGTTCATCGTCGGACCTCCCTTCGGGCTCGCCAAAGCTACCCCCACCCCAAAGGTCTTCTCCAGCTATTTATTCCGCGCTGATACTCAGGCGGTCTTCATCTGCGGCTCGGGCGGCGGCGTCGCGGTGCGGCTGAACACCCGTGCGATACCCCAGCACACCAGCTCCACCAACCAGAACAGCACCAGGAAGACCTGCACGACGATCACCGGAACGGCAAGGAACGCGATGGACGGCACGGCGATCAGCACCCAGCCGACGACGGCGGCGAGGCTCGCGCCGCGCAGCCGGCTCGCCGCGCGCACCGCCGTCCACATCATCCAGCGCCGCGGCGCCGAGACGCCGAGCTCGCGCAGGCAGCGCCGGAAGATGCCGTCCGCGTCCGCGATGCTCACCACGTGGGTGGTGCCGAGGTAGTCGTGCAGGATGGCGGCGCGGGTGTAGGCGCCGTAGCGGGGAACGAGCCAGACCAGCGCGCGCGGCACCGAGGCGAAGTCGGTGCGGAACCCGGCCGGGATCACGAATTCCTGAGTGTCACCCTGATAGACGAGCGGCTCGACCACCCGCCAGAACGTGGCGTCGAGCTCCTCGACGACCACCAGCCCGCTACCGACGAACGCCACGACCCGTTCCTCTCTGAACGTACAGCGTGTCCCATTGATCGTAGGCATCTCCGGTGTCGCTGCGCCGTCCCGCGGGCATCGGTTCGGACAACGCTCAGCGGCGGGGACGAGTCTCCGGCAACGAACCGGAACCGGCCTGCCTGGCCGGTTCGTAACCACCGTAGGGGAGCGGGCCCGTGCCCGCCGGGTACGACTCGGCGCCGAACGGGCCGAAGGTGGCTGCGGGATCAGGGAATCCGGCCGCGGTGTCCGCCCCGAGATCCTCCCGGGTGTTCAACGCGGACAGGAACAGCACGAGCAGCGACGCGAACAGCGGCTGCACGATGAGCGCGAGCCAGGTGCCGACCTCGGTCGGCAGCTCGACGATCTGCCCGATCGGCGGGTCGTGCGGCCGCGGGTGAGACCACTGCGCGACCTGCTCGCCGAGCCGCGCCATCACCACGGCGCCGATCAGCGAGCCGGCGAGCAGACCGAGCTGCAACAGTGGACCGCGCGCCGCGCGCCACCGCCACGTGGCGACCGCGCTGAGCACCCCGAGCACCGCGCCGAAGCAGACGAACATCGCGACCGCGTCGAACTGATGCACGCTCTCCCCGGTCAGCACGGCGCCGCGGCCCGGCTCGACCACGAACAGCTGCTCGGTCGGCGCGAGCAGACCCCATACCACGCCGCCGAGCGCGCTCACGACGATCACCGCCACCGCGACCACCGCGGCGGCGCGTGCCTCGCGCCGAGCCCCGCCCACTAGCGCAGTTCCAGACTGGCCGCGTCGATCACGCCGTGCCGAGAGCACTTCGCCCACCAGCCGTCGGGGCTGACCTGCACGACCATCCGGCGTCCGCAGTGCTCGCAGAAGCGCGGC
>NZ_BAGH01000150.1 GCF_000308715.1 Nocardia tenerifensis NBRC 101015 | reverse complement strand
ACCACAGGAGTTTTCGTCATGGCCTGGTTCTTCCTCGGCATCGCCATCGTCTTCGAGATCGCGTTCGCGCTCGGCACCAACGCGACCAACGGCTTCACCAAGCTCTGGCCGTCGGTCTTCACCTTGCTCGCCGCGGCGGGCGGCATCTTCACCCTGAGCCTGGCCCTGCGCACATTGGATGTCGGTGTGGGATACACCATTTGGACCGGCGTCGGCGCGATCGGCACGGTCATCCTCGGCGCGCTCGTCTACCACGAGAAGATCACCCTGCCCAAGGTCGCGTCGTTCGCGGCGATCATCGCGGGGGCGGTGCTCTTGAAAGTGGCTGCGGGAGCCTGAAATACCCGCATGCGACGGACCTCGACCCGTTCGGCCGACTCGGCCGAACGGGTCGGTCGCGTATTACCGAGCGGCGCGGTTCAGTTCGCCGAGAAGTTGCCAGGTGCGCTGCTCGTCGGCGGGGGTGGTGAGGTCGGTTTGGGCGAAGAGGACGTCGGTGGCGCCGGCCTCGAAGTACTCGGCGACGCGATCGGCGATGGTCTGTTCGTCGCCGATGACGACGAGGTCGGCGGCGCGAGAAGCGCCCGACAGCTCGATGATTCGGCGGTAGGAGGGGATGTCGTTGTAGAACGCGGTCTGCCGCTCGGCCGCCGCGCGGGCGCCGTCGACATCGGCGGTGACGACTCCGGGGACCATGACGGCGATACGCGGCGCGGGTCGGCCCGCCCGCGCGGCGGCCTCGGTGATGGGGGCGACGACGTGTTCGGCCAGCGCCTGCGGGCCGACCAGGAAAGGCAGTGTGCCGTCGGCGAATTCGCCGGTGACGCGCAGCGCCTGCGGGCCCATCGCGGCGACCAGGATCGGCACGGCGGGCCGCGCACCCGCGACGGCCGCGGGCAGCGGCGCGACGGCGGTGAGCGTCTCGCCGTGGAAATCGACTGTGCCCGTGTCGAACACGTCGCGCAGGGCGATCAGGATCTCGCGCAGCCTGGCGATCGGGCGGTCGTAGGAGACGCCGAAGACCGGTTCGGTGAACGCCTGCGTGCCGAGGGCGAGGCCGAGGGTGAACCGTCCGTGCGTCGCCGCCTGCGCGGTCTGCGCCTGACCGGCGATCAGCAGCGGGTGCCGCGCCGAGATCGGGATCGCCGAGGTGCCGACCTCCAGCTCGGGCACCTCCCGCCCCACCACCGCGGACAGCACGGCACTGTCATGGGTGAACGTCTGACCGAACCACAGCGAACTCAACCCGGCCGCCGCAGCCCGTTTGCCCGCGGCGACCGCGGCATCCACCGCGTTGTCGGTCGCGTCGAGGGTGAAGGGAGACAGCGTTACTCCGATACTCATCCCCCGTACAACGCCGACGCCCGTGGCCGATTCCACGGCGACGGATTCCCGCTGAGCCGCCCGCGCCGGAACGCGCGCTGACGTTCTTCCGCCGAGCACGAGGTCGCTGCGATCCGTGCGGGTCGGGGAACCATGACGCGACGGGCAAACGACGACGCCGCGGGCGAACACCCACACGGCAGGCGAACAATGACGCAGCGGGCGCACCACGACCGCAGCAGACACCCCATGACGGCGCGGTCGAATGCTTACCCGGCAGGCGAACCATGACGCCGCAGGTCAACCATGAACCGCTGGCTCGCCCAAAGCAGCCCTGCATCACCATCGAATCGGTGCTGGGCTCCAAACGTTTTGGGACTCGACTCGTTTCGAAGAGACCTGCTCCTCCGACCGCGCGTGCGCCGTGATGATCGGCGACGGAGCCACGGCGACCCAGTGCGCTGGCCGGCGACTACGATGTTCGCCGCCGGGCCGGAGCGCATCGGCTCCGCTGCCGAGGCGATCATGGCCAGAAGATGCGGCAGGCGGACCACGACGCGACGAACGAAACGTGACGCGGCGGCCGAATCGCACGACGAACGAACCATCGCGCGGCAGACAAAACCATCACGCGGCAGACGACCCATCGCGCACCAGACGACCCATCGCGCGCCGGGCGAACCATCGCGCGGGAAGCGAAGCTGGAGCGGCGCGCGGACGTTGGGCTGGGCGCGGACCTGCGTCCTACCGGACGACGATGTGTTCCGCGCGCATGGAGTCCTTCACCTGGCCGATGGTGAGGTCGCCGAAGTGGAAGACGCTGGCGGCGAGGACCGCGTCGGCGCCGGCCTGTACGGCGGGGGCGAAGTGTTCGACGGCGCCGGCTCCGCCGCTGGCGATGACGGGGACGGAGACGGCGGCGCGGACGGCGCGGATCATCGTCAGGTCGAAGCCCGCCTTGGTCCCGTCGGCGTCCATCGAGTTGAGCAGGATCTCTCCGACGCCCAATTCGGCTCCGCGCGTTGCCCATTCGACGGCGTCGAGGCCGGTGCCGCGCTTGCCGCCGTGGGTGGTGACCTCCCAGCCGGAGGGCGTCGGCGGCTGACCCGGCGGCACGGTGCGCGCGTCCACCGACAGCACGATGCACTGCGAGCCGAACCGCTCGGACATCTCGCGCAGCACCTCGGGCCGCGCGATGGCGGCGGTGTTGACCGAGACCTTGTCCGCGCCCGCGCGCAGCAACCGGTCCACGTCCTCGACGGTGCGCACGCCGCCGCCGACGGTGAGCGGGATGAAGATCTGCTCGGCGGTGCGGGTGACCACGTCGATCATGGTGCCCCGGTCGCCGGTGGAGGCCGTGACGTCGAGGAAGGTCAGCTCGTCGGCGCCCTGGGCGTCGTAGGCCGCGGCCAGTTCGACGGGATCGCCCGCGTCACGCAGGTTTTCGAAGTTCACGCCCTTGACCACCCGGCCGGCGTCGACGTCCAGACACGGAATCACGCGTACCGCCAACGTCATTCGACTCACCCTTCCTCGGCGGTCGCCGGATCGGCCACCGTGCAGATCATGTCGAGCAGCTCCTCGTGCACTCCGGGCGCGGCGGCGAGCACCGAGCCGGAGGTGATGGTCCACGGCTCGCCGGCCAGGTCGGTGACCACGCCCCCGGCGGCGCGGATCAGCGCGACGCCCGCCGCGTTGTCCCACGGGTGATGCCCGAACACGATCGCGCCGCCGAGCACGCCGGACGCGGTGAACGCCAGATCGATGCCGGTCGAGCCGTGCATCCGCACGCGGGAGGACAGGCTGCTGAGCGGGCCGAGCAGGTCGAAGCGGAACTGTCCCGGAATCCGGCCTCGCGCATCGACATTGAACGCGCCGAACCCGATCATCGCCTCGGCCAGTTTGCCCTGCGCCAGCGGCGGCAGCGCCTGACCGTTCAGCAGCACCGGCCCGCCCTCGATCGCGGCGTAGCGCTGCCCGAGCAGCGGCAGCCAGGTGAGGCCGATGACCGGGACGCCGTCGTGCACGAGCGCGAGCAGCATGCCCGAGAGCGGGTGTCCCGAGGAGTAATTGAAGGTGCCGTCGATCGGGTCGAGCACCCACGCGGTCCCGGTGACGAGCTCCGGTCCGCCGAATTCCTCGCCGTGCACCTCGATTCCGGTGCGCCGCGCCAGCTCGGTGGAGATGGTGCGCTCGAGCTCGAGGTCGAGTTCGGTGGCGAAGTCGTTGCGGCCCTTGGCCACCGCGCTCGGCGCGCCGACGCCCTCGATGAAGCGGGAGCTGACCGAGTCCAGGGTCTCGCGGGCGACCGCGAGCAACGCCGAGAGGTCCTGGGTCATCTCACCGCGGCCAGCGCCTCGGGCAGCGTGAAGCGGCCCGCGTAGAGCGCCTTGCCGACGATCGAGCCCTCGACGCCCTCGGGCACCAGCTCGGCGATCGCGACCAGGTCCGCGACGGTGGAGACGCCGCCGGAGGCGATGACCGGCGCGTCGGTGGCGGCGCAGACCTCGCGCAGCAGGTCGAGGTTCGGGCCGGTCAGCGTGCCGTCCTTGGTGACGTCGGTGACCACGTAGCGCGAGCAGCCGTCGCGCTCCAGTCGCTCGAGCACCTCCCACAGGTCGCCGCCGTCGCTGACCCAGCCACGCCCGCGCAGCCGGTAGTCGCCGTCGATGATGCGGACGTCGAGGCCGACCGCGATGCGCTCACCGTGCTTGGCGATGGCCTTGGCACACCACACCGGGTCCTCCAGCGCGGCCGTGCCGAGGTTCACGCGGGCGCACCCGGTGGCCAGCGCGGCCTCCAGGGTGTCGTCGTCGCGGATGCCGCCGGACAGCTCCACTTTCACGTCGAGCTCGCCGACCACCTCGGCCAGCAGCTCGCGGTTGGAGCCGCGGCCGAACGCCGCGTCGAGGTCGACCAGGTGCACCCACTCCGCGCCGGCGCGCTGCCACTCCAGCGCCGCCTCGCGCGGCGAGCCGTAGCTGGTCTCGCTTCCGGCCTCCCCCTGCACGAGGCGCACGGCCTCTCCATTGGCGACATCGACGGCGGGTAGCAGCACAAGACTCACGACTGGACACCCTAGTAGCCCTTCTCCCCGCCCCGGTCTCCGGGCCTGCGCAGATAGGAGGCGGATCACCGATCGAGGATGCGGGTGAGCAGGCGGACGAGCTCGGCCCGTTCGGCGGCGTCGAGGCCGGCAAGCAGTTCGTCCTGGGCGACGGCCAGCCGCTCGTCCAGCTCGGCGAGGTGGGCCGTGCCCGCGGCGGTGATGGTGACGATCTTGCGCCTGCGGTCGCCGTGGTCCGGCCCGCGCTCGACGAACCCGCGGCCGGCCAGCTCGTTGACGGTGGCGACGATGTCGCTGCGGTCGATGCGGGTGCGCCGGCCCAGGTCGGCCTGGCTGATCGGGCCGAACTCGGCGAGCGCGGCGAGCAGGGCGTGGTGGTGGCGGCGCGAGCCGGTGGCGCCGAGCGCACGGTCGGTCGCCCGGTTCGCGACGAGGGCGACCTGGGTGACCAGGCGCGTCGGCATTGCCCGCAACCTGGTAGGGGCACCCTCGTGCGAGATGTCCATGAGGGCCAATCTAGCTCTTGCCGGTCTCACCCACCCTCTGTCAGTGTGCCGAACGTGGCCAGCACCCGGCGTCGGTAGCAGGCCAGCGCGGCCGCCACCGCGAACAGCGCCGTGAGCGCCGCCGCCGCGATCCGCACGCCCTCGCCGATCTGGAATTCCGTTGCGGCCCGCTCGATCTCGGCGAGGGTGTGCTTGTCGCGATCGTCGAACAGGATCGTGGCGCGCGGCCAGAGATACAGCACCGAGAGCAGGAACTGCCCGCTCACCAACGAGATCAGCGACAGCACCGTCGAGCGCACGCCGACCCGATACCGCACCGAGGCGATGGCGGCGAGCAACGCGCATAGCGTCAGCACACCACCGAGCGGGCGCATGACGTCGCCGACGGCCACCGCGCTCATGAAGTGCTGGGTCTCCGCCAGCGACTCCGGTACGTCTCGAAAGATGTTGGGGTACAGCATGATCGTCTCGACCACGGCGGCGCCGAACGCGAAGAACGCGACCACGGCGTACCCGGTCAGCACAACAAGCGGAATAGTGATGCGCCTCATAGCGGCCTCCTCGGGACGACCGTAGAACCGCGGACGCCGCGGCGAATCCGGGAGCCACCCCCATATCCCTGTCAGGGTCTCCCCGGAGGCCGTGTCGGCGGGCCGCCCCCGCCGACACGGAATCGCCGGTAGTGTCTCGCCTCGGCGATCACTCCGGTCGCTTTCCGCACTCTCCCAAGGGATCCCGTATGTCGCGTTCGACTCTCGCTGCCGCGCTCCTGATTTCGGCCGCCACCTGCACCGCGATGCTCGCCACCGCGCAGTCCGCCGCGGCGGCGCCGCCCGAGGAGGCGCGGCTGGCCGGGTGCGAGTTCGGCACCGTCGCGGGGACCTACGACTACGCGCGCTTCGACGAGCACGTCGGCCGGATGCGCGAGATCACGACCGGCATGTTCCGCGCCGAGTTCGAGGAGGCCCGGCCGACCATCCAGGCGAACGCCGCGGCCAGTCACTCGACCGCGAAGGTCGACTCAGTGGATTGCCGCGTCGTCTCCGGGGACGAGGCCACCGCGGATGTGACCGTCGACGTGGTGCGGACGACGACGAGCGACGAGACCGCGGGCATGCCCAAGACCAACAAGATGTCGCTGCTGATCACCGTCGAGAATGTGAACGGACGCTGGCTGGTCAACCGGGCCGAGACCAGGTAGGCGCTATCGGTTCAGAGCGAGCGCACCCAGTTGCGCAGTAGCTGAGCCCCGGCGTCGCCGGACTTCTCCGGGTGGAACTGGGTGGCCGAGAGCGCCCCGTTCTCCACCGCGGCGAGGAACGGCACGCCGTGCTCGGCCCACGTCAGCTTCGGGGCGTCGAAATGGTCGCCCGGCGGCATCTCCCAGGTCTGCGCGGCGTAGGAGTGGACGAAGTAGAAGCGCGTCTGCTCGTCCATGCCGTCGAACAGCACGCTGCCGCTCGGCGCGGACACGGTGTTCCAGCCCATGTGCGGCAGCACCGGAGCGGCGAGGCGCTCCACCACGCCGGGCCACTCCGCGCAGCCCTCGGTCTGCACGCCGAACTCCACGCCGCGCTCGAACAGGATCTGCATGCCGACGCAGATGCCGAGTACCGGGCGCCCGCCGGCCAGGCGCTGCCCGATCATGCGCTCCCCCCGCACTTTTCGCAGTCCGGCCATGCAGGCGGCGTAGGCGCCGACGCCCGGCACGACCAAACCGTCGGCGGCCAGCACGATGTCGGGATCGGCGGTCACCTCGACCTTCGCGCCCGCCCGCACCAGCGCGCGCTCGGCCGAGTGCAGGTTGCCCGAGCCGTAGTCGAGCAGCGCGACGGATTTCGGCTCGCTCACAGCGTTCCCTTCGTCGACGGCACACCCTGGACCCGGGGGTCGAGCTCGACCGCGGCGCGCAAAGCCCTTGCCACCGCCTTGAACTCGGCCTCGGTGACGTGGTGCTGGTCGCGGCCGTACAGCACGCGCACGTGCAGCGCGATGCGGGCGTTCAACGCGATGGACTCGAAGACGTGGCGGTTGAGCACCGTGGAATACGGTGCGCCTGCGCGATCGCCGACGGGCGAGCCCGGAATCACCGCGTGCAGCAGGTGTTCCGGCTCGCCGGTGTGCACGCAGTACGGCCGCCCGGACACGTCGACGGCGGCGTGTGCCAGGGTCTCGTCCATCGGGATGTAGGCGTCGCCGAACCGGCGGATGCCTGCCTTGTCCCCCAATGCCTTTCCCAGCGCCTGGCCGAAGACGATCGCGGTGTCCTCGACCGTGTGGTGCGCCTCGATCTCGATATCGCCCTCGGCCCGCACGGTCAGGTCGAAGCTGGCGTGCGCGCCGAGCGCGGTCAGCATGTGGTCGTAGAACGGGACGCCTGTGGCGATCTCGGTCTTGCCGGTGCCGTCCAGATCCAGCTCGACCACGATGCTGGACTCCTTGGTGACGCGCTCCACCCGCGCGGTTCGGTTCATGAGTGCTTCCTTTACAGGCGGATTCATCGGGGCGTGCGGTCGGTGTCCACCAGCGCGCGGCTGACCTTCAGGAACTCGTCGTTCTCCGCGGCGAGGCCGATGGTGGTGCGCAGGTAGCCGGGGATGCCGACATCGCGGATCAGCACACCGTGGTCGAGGTAGCGATGCCAGGTGCGCGCCGCGTCGGTGAACCGGCCGAACAGCAGGAAGTTCGCGTCGCTGGGGACCACGTCGAACCCCATCTCGGCCAGTTCCGCGGCGACCCGATCGCGCTGTGCGGCCAGTTGCGCGACGCTGCCGAGGGTTTCGTCGGCGTGGCGCAGCGCCGCGCGCGCGGCCGCCTGGGTGACCACCGACAGGTGGTAGGGCAGCCGCACGAGCAGCATGGCGTCGATGACCGCGGGCGCGGCGACCAGGTAACCCACCCGGCCGCCCGCGAACGCGAACGCCTTGCTCATGGTCCGGGTCACCACCAGCTTCGCCGGGAAGCGGTCGATCAGCGCGAGGGCGCTCGGCTGCGCGGAGAACTCCCCGTAGGCCTCGTCCACCACGACGATGCCCGGCGCGGCCTCGAGGATGCGCGCCAGGGCGTCCTGCGGAATGCTGTGTCCCGTCGGGTTGTTCGGGCTGGTCACGAACACCACGTTCGGCGAGCGCTCGGCGATGGCGGCCACCGCGTAGTCGACGTCGAGGGAGAAGTCCGCGTCGCGCTTGGCCTCGATCCACTCGGTGTCGATGCCCTCGGAGATGATCGGGTGCATCGAGTACGACGGCACGAAACCCATTGCGGTGCGGCCCGGCCCGCCGAAGGCCTGCAGCAGCTGCTGCAGGATCTCGTTGGAACCGTTTGCCGCCCAGACGTTCTCGGTGCTCACCGCGACACCCGTTTGCCGCGTGAGATATTCGGCCAGATCGGTGCGCAGCGCCACCGCGTCCCGGTCCGGGTAGCGGTGCAGCTCGGCGGCGGCGATCCGGACGGACTCGGCGACGTCGTCGACGAGCGCCTTGCTCGGCGGGTGCGGGTTCTCGTTGGTGTTCAGCTGCACGGGAACGCTCAATTGCGGTGCGCCGTAAGGCGTCTTGCCGCGCAGGTTCTCCCGCAGCGGCAGGTCGTCCAGGCCGATGTCCGCGCCGGGCACGGTGGCGGGCCGGCTCATGACAGCGCCTCGAAGCGCGCCCGCACGGCCTGGCCGTGCGCGGGCAGGTCCTCCGCGTCGGCGAGTGCGACGACGTGACCGGCGACATCCTTCAGCGCCGCCTCCGTGTAGTCGACGACGTGGATGCCGCGCAGGAACGTCTGCACGCTCAAACCCGAGGAGTGCCTGGCACATCCGGCCGTCGGCAGCACGTGATTGGAGCCCGCGCAGTAGTCGCCGAGGCTCACCGGGGCGTACGCGCCGACGAAAACCGCTCCGGCACTGCGCACCCGGGCCGCCACCGCGGCCGCGTCGGCGGTCTGGATCTCGAGGTGCTCGGCCGCGTAGGCGTTCACCACCCGCAGGCCCTGGGCAATGTCGTCCACGAGCACCGTCCCGGACTGCTTGCCGCGCAACGCTTCTGTCACCCGCTCGGCGTGCTTGACCACGGTCATCTGCCGGGTGAGCGCCGCGTCCACCGCGTCGGCCAGCTCCGCGCTGTCGGTGACCAGCACGCTGGCCGCGAGCACGTCGTGCTCGGCCTGGCTGATCAGGTCCGCCGCGACGTGCACCGGGTCGGCGGTCGCGTCGGCCAGGACGGCGATCTCGGTCGGGCCCGCCTCGGCGTCGATGCCGACCAGCCCGCGGCACAGCCGCTTCGCCGCCGTCACATAGATATTGCCGGGTCCGGTGATCAGATCGACCGGCTCCAGCTGCGCGCCGTCGGTGTCGACGCCTCCGTAGGACAGCAGCGCGACGCCCTGCGCGCCGCCGACCGCCCACACCTCGTCGACGCCGAGCAACCGCGCGGCGGCCAGGATGGTCGGGTGCGGCAGGCCGCCGAAGCGCGCCTGCGGCGGCGAGGCGACCACCAGCGAGCCGACGCCCGCGATCTGGGCGGGCACCACGTTCATCACCACGCTCGACGGATACACGGCGTTGCCGCCGGGCACGTACAGCCCGACCCGCTCGACCGGCACCCAGCGCTCGGTCACCGTGCCGCCGGGCACCACCTCGGTGGTCTTGTCGGTGCGCCGCTGATCGGCGTGCACCTTCCTGGCCCTGGCGATGGACTCCTTCAGCGCCGCGCGCACGGCCGGATCCAGCTCTTCCAGGGCCTTCGCCAGTTCGGCGGTCGGCACCCGAACCGTCGCGGGGCTGACCCCGTCGAACCGCTCGCTGTACTCCTGCGCGGCCGCGACGCCGCGATCCCGGATCGCCTCCACCACCGGACGCACATGATGCAGCACCGAGTCGACGTCGACTCCCCCGCGCGGCAGCGCGGCGCGCAGCTCGGCAACGGAGGGAGTGCGACCGCGCAGATCAACGCGGGCGAGCTCGATGCGGGTAGTCATGTGGTGTCGATCCTTGTCCTCAGCCGTTTCCGCAACAGGAAAGTTGCAGCTACCAGCCTATCCGGCCGGTGCCAACGGTTATTCGCACGGTCTGTCCCACCGTGCCGCGGGTCTCACCCCCGGCTCGGCGACGCAGTCGAGCACCGCGCCCGTCAGGACAGGGAGGGGAACCGGGTATCGCTGTCGAGCAGCAGCTTTCCACCGGAGTTGATCACCCGCAGGGTCATCGGCCGGTCCTGACCGTCGACGATCAGGCTGGCCAACTGGATGTCGAGCGCCCCGTCCGACTTGTTGTCGCCGGTCTTCTTGATGCTGGTGAAGTTCTCGATCGTGTGCGCGTCCCAGTACTGACGGAACGCCGTCTCGCTGCCGTACAGCTTCTGCGCCGCCGGGGTCAGGATCGGACCACGATCCGGCCGCGTCGTCGTAGAACCGCTTCACCAGCGCCGCCGCCGGGCCCTCGCTGACC
>NZ_BAGH01000151.1 GCF_000308715.1 Nocardia tenerifensis NBRC 101015 | reverse complement strand
ATCTTATCGAAGCTAGAATCAACGGTTATGGAACTGCGGCAGCTGCGCTACTTCGTCACCGTCGTGGAGGAGGCCAACTTCACCCGCGCCGCCGCGCGGCTGCACCTGGCACAACCTGGGCTGAGCGCGCAGATCCGGCAGCTCGAACGCGAGCTCGGCCAGCAGTTGCTCGACCGCGGCGGCCGCACGGTGACGCCGACCGAGATCGGCGCGGCGGTGCTGAAGCACGCCAAGGCGGCGCTCGCGGCGACCGAGCGCATCACCGAGACGGTGGACGAGTTCGCGGGCCTGCTACGCGGCCACGTTCGCGTCGGGCTCATCTCCGGGGCCGCCACCGAGGAGCTCGACGTCGCGCCCGTGCTTGCCGACTTCCACGACGACCACCCCGAGGTCGCCATCAGCCTCACCGAGGACACCTCCGAACGCATGCTCGCCGCACTGGGCCGCGGCGAGCTGGACGTCGCCCTGATCGGATTGACCGGCGCGCCAATAGAACCCGGCATCGGGCAGGACGTGGTGCTGGAGACCGCCGTCGTCGCCGCGGTGGCCGCCGACGATCGGACGCACGGAGACACCGTCGCGCTCACCGACCTGCGCGACCGCCCGCTGATCTGCCTACCGCCCGGCACCGGCCTGCGCGGCGTCTTCGAACGCTCTTGCGCCGCAGCCGGTTTCGTGCCGAACATCGCCTTCGAGGCCGCCGCTCCCCCGCTGCTGCTCCGGCTCGCCGCGCGCGGGCTCGGCATCGCCGTCGTGCCGGCGTTGACCCCTGCGGAGGCAAAAGCCTTCGGCGTCCGCGTCGTTCAGATCATCGAACCCGAGCTACGCGGCCGGCTCGCCCTGGTCTGGCGTACCGACCGGTCCGCGAGTCCGGCAGCCAAGGTGCTATTGGGTCAACTCCGTATCGCACTGAGCCGCAACCATTCCGCACAGTAATCGCATCGCAGGCATCTCCGGCGCCCCGTCCGTCGACCGCTGGAGCGCACGGCGCGGCCAGAAGCCCACAGAGCGTCCGTACCGTTCACAGGCCTTCCGGTGCTTGTGAACCGTACGGACGCTCTGTGGGGCACCTCAGACGCCCGGAACGGGCGTTCTAGAGCAGGCGGGACAGGAACGCTTGGGTGCGTTCGTGTTTCGGGTTGGCGAGGAGCTCGCGGGGGGCGCCTGCCTCGATGATGACGCCGCCGTCCATGAAGACCAGCTTGTCGGCCACCTCACGGGCGAAACCCATTTCGTGCGTGACCACGACCATGGTCATGCCGGACTGGGCCAGTTCGCGCATGACCTCCAGCACCTCGCCGACCAGCTCGGGGTCCAGCGCCGAGGTCGGCTCGTCGAACAGCATCAGCTTCGGGTCCATGGCCAGCGCGCGGGCGATGGCGACGCGCTGCTGCTGTCCGCCGGACAGCTGCGCCGGATAGGCATTCGCCTTCTCCGCCAAGCCGACTCGGTCGAGCAGCTCCTGTGCCTTGGCCACCGCCGTGGCCTTGGGGACCTTCTTGACCTGGGTCGGCGCCTCGATCACGTTCTCCAGCACCGTGCGGTGCGGGAACAGATTGAAATGCTGGAACACCATGCCGATCTCGCGCCGCTGCCGGGCGGCCTCGCGCGGATGCAGCTCGTAGAGCTTGCCGTTCTTCTCCTGGTAGCCGACGAGTTCGCCGTCCACGTAGAGCCGGCCCGCGTTCACCTCTTCGAGATGGTTGATGCAGCGCAGGAACGTGGATTTGCCCGAACCGGACGGGCCGATCACGCAGAGCACCTCGCCGCGGCCGATCTCCAGGGAGACGCCCTTGAGGACCTGGAGTGCGCCGAAGTTCTTGCAGACGCGGTCGGCGAGGATCATCGGTTGTGCGTCTTTCACGCCGCCGGCGGTGGTCATTTCGCCTTCACAATCGTCTGGGCGTCGGCGAGATCCTGCAACTGCTTGCCGGTCAGCTGGCGGGACAGGCCGCGCGAGTAGTAGCGCTCCAGGTAGAACTGGCCGACCATCAGCACGCTGGTGACCGCGAGGTACCAGGTCGCGGAGACCAGCAGCAACGGCACCGGCTGGAAGTTGACGCCGTAGATCTCGCGAGCCCGGCCGAAGAGGTCGGTGCTCAGCGGAAGCGCGGTGACCAGCGAGGTGGTCTTCAACATGCCGATGAGCTCGTTGCCCGTCGGCGGGATGATCACCCGCATGGCCTGTGGCAGCACCGTCCGGCGCATGGTCATGCCCCAGGACATGCCGAGCGCGGTCGAGGCCTCGCGCTGCCCCTCACCGACGGAATTGATTCCGGCACGGACGATCTCGGCCATGTAGGCCGCCTCGTTGAGGCCGAGGCCGATCACCGCGAACAGGAACGCGGCCTGCAGGCTCTGCACATCCAGATCGATCAGGTGCGGCCCCCACGGGATGCCGAGCACGATGTGTTTGTACAGCGACGGGAACAGGCCCCAGAACACCAACTGCACGAAAACCGGTGTGCCACGGAAGATCCAGAGGTACACCCACGACGCGGAGCGCAAGACCGGGTTCGGCGACAGACGCATCACCGCGAGCAACGTACCCAGCGAGATGGCGATCGCCATGGCGAGCACGGTCAGCTCGAGCGTGACCACCACGCCGGCGATGATCCGGGTGTCGAACAGGTACTTGCCGTAGGTTCCCCACTTGTAGGCCTCGTTCGTCGCGGCGCCGTAAACGAAGAGTCCGACGAGTACCAGGATGACCGCGGCGGCGATCCACCGGCCGGGCCTGCGCAGCGGAACCGCTTTGATCGGCTCCGGCTCCTGGGATACTGCTGCCGCGCCGGGCCCGGGGTCGCCGGGCGCCGGCATGGTTTCGTTCGAGGTCATGGGTCAGCTCACGGCGCCGTTGACGACCGACTTGGTGATCGCGCCTTCCTCGACGCCCCAGTTCTTCGCGATCTCCATGTACTTGCCGTTATCGATCAGGCTCTGCACGGCCTTCTGCAGCACGGCGGCCAGCGGCGAACCCTTGGGCACGGCCCAGCCGTACGGCGCGGAATCGAAAGCGGCACCGGCCTTCTCGATCTTTCCGTCGCTCTGCTTGATCGCGTACGCGGTCACCGGGGAGTCGGCGGACATCGCGTCGACCTGACCGAGCACGAGGGCGTTGGTCGCGGCGCTCTGCTCGTCGAAGGACTTGATGTCGATGGCGGGCTTGCCCTCGGCGACGCACTTGGCGCTCTTGGCGGGCACCTCGTCGGTGTGCTCCACGGTGGTGGCCTGCACGGCGACCCGCTTGCCGCAGGCGTTGTCCGGGTCGACCGGCTTGCCCTTCTGCTGCGCCCACTGGATACCGGCGCTGAAGTAGGTGGTGAAGTCGACCTGCTGCTCGCGTTCCTTCGAGTCGGTGATCGAGGACATGCCGACGTCGTAGGTGCCGGCCTGGATCGTCGGAATGATCTTCTCGAACGCGGACTCGAGGTACTCGGCCTTGACACCGAGGGTGGCGGCGACCGCATCCATCATGTCGACGTCGAAGCCGACGATCTTGCCGCTCGGGTCCTTGTACTCGTTGGGCTGATACGGAATGTTCACGCCGACAACCAGCTTGCCGGACTGCTTGATCTTGTCGGGGAGCTGCGCGGCGATGGAGTCGACCTTCTCGATTCCCCCGACCTTCTGCACCGCGGGTCCGGAGTCTTCGGAATTACTACAGCCCGTCAGTACCAGTGCGCCTCCGGCGAGTACACACATCGTCTGCAGGGCGCGCCTGCCAAGAACCGATCGAACAGACACAGCAGCCCTCCACATTTCGGATTCAAGAAACCCGGGTGTCACCACCCGTTGGCAATCTAAGCGACCGAGACGCTTCGTGCTGGACAGTAACGGAAGATTCATCCGTTCCTTGTTGAACACTCCGAGCTACACACACTACGACTACCGGCGGAGCACCCTAGCACAAACCTGTTCGGTGAACTCGCTGGTCGACGCCTGTCCGCCCAGGTCCGAGGTGGCGATGCCCGCCGCCAGGGTGGCCGCGACGGCTCGTTCGACGCGCTCGGCGGCGTGCAGTAATGCGTCGCTGCTATCGCGAGTTCCCAACCAGCGCAACAGCATTGCCGAGGACAGTTGCAACGCGGCCGGGTTGGCGCGGTTGTGCCCGGCGATCGTGGGCGCGGCGCCGTGCACGGCCTGGGCCATGGCGTGGGTGGCCGAGCAGTTGAGGGAGGCGGCCAGGCCCAGTGAGCCGCTCAACTCGCCCGCGAGGTCGGAGAGGATGTCGCCGAAGAGGTTCTCGGTGACCAGGACGTCGTAGTCTTCGGCGGCGCGGACGAGATGGGCGGCGGTCGCGTCGACGTGTTCGTCGGTGACCTCGACGCCGGGATAGGCGTGGGCAATGTCATAGCAGACGTCGCGGAACAGGCCCATGGTCATGGGCAGCACGTTGGCCTTGTGCACGATCGTCAGTCTCTTGCGACGGGACGCGGCCAGCCGGAAGGCCTCGTGGGCGATCCGTTCGCAGGCCTGCCTGGTGACGACGCCGACCATCATGGCGACGTCCTCGGTCGGCCGGAACTCCCCCGACCCGGCGAACATATTGCGATCGGCGTAGAAGCCCTCACTGTTCTCGCGCACGATCACCAGGTCGATCCGCCGCGCGGCCGCCCGCACGCCGGCGAAGGCGCGGGCCGGGCGGATGTTGGCGTACAGGCCGAACCGCTTGCGAATCGCGCCGCCCGGGGCGACCGCGTGGCGATGCTCGGCCGGGTAGGAGGCGTTGTCGTGCGGGCCGAGGATCCAGGCGTCCACGTTCTCCAGTGCGGTCAGCGTCCGCTCCGGCAGGGGGTCACCGTATTTCTCGATGGCGCGATGGCCCATGAGCAGCGGCACCCACTCGACCCGCGGGGCGTCCGCCGCCGACAATGCCTCGTCGACGACCTGTCGCGCGGCGCGCACCACCTCCGGTCCGATGCCGTCGCCATCGATCAGGCCGAGGCGAAGTGCCGCGTTCACGACGGATCTCCGCTGACACTGGTCACGATTGGTAGTTCGCACACGGGTTCATCCTTGCGCCGTGGGTTGCGTCGCGACGAACCGACCCGCTCATTCTCCGGAATCTGGTGAACCGGGTGTCAGGGTGTCGCGGCCGGGGAAGAACCCTATCGAGGGCAGACCGCAGCCGTCGCCGGATACGCGGCGACGGTGGGCAGCCGCCATTAGTCCGTGGAAGATATAGCCATCTGTCGGCGTTGTAGCTGGCATACCGAATACGAGAGGACGTCATGGCCACCCAGACGCTGACCGAAAAGAACTTTGACGAGGTAGTCACCGGAAACGACGTGGTACTGGTCGATTTCTGGGCTGAGTGGTGCGGCCCGTGCAAGAGCTTCGCGCCGACCTTCGAGGCCTCTTCGGAGAAGCACGCCGATGTCGTGCACGGCAAGGTCGACACCGAGTCCGAGCAGGGTCTCGCGGCCGCCGCGAACATCCGCTCGATCCCGACCATCATGGCCTTCCGCGAGGGTGTGCTGGTGTTCGCGCAGCCCGGCGCGCTGCCGCCCGCCGCGCTCGAAGACCTGGTCACCCAGGTGAAGGAGCTGGACATGGACGAGGTGCGCAAGCAGCTCGCCGAGCAGCAGGCCGGCGCCGGGCAGTAACCCGAATCGAATCAAAGGGCCGTCCCTTCTCACGGAGAGGGACGGCCCTTTTCGTCGTCGGTCAGCTACCGAGCAGATTCACGCCGGCAATCATCGCGCGAACCGTCGACTCCGAGCTGTCGTCGGCGAGCGCCGCGCCCCAGCCGCGTCGGCCGTTGCACTCGCACTGCACGAAGGTCGCGGTGCCCGCGCCGGTGCGGCGCTGGTGGAACTGCAGAATCTCCACGTGGTAGCCCTCCTCGTAGAGGGCGGAGGTCATCGCGGCGACCAGGCTGCCGGAGGCGACGACCGTGCGCAGATGATCGGCGAACTCAAGGGTGACCGCGAAATCGGCACTGCGGCTACCGGTCGGCGACCAGTCACCGAGGCGAATAGGCCCGGTGTGTTCGCAGTAGCGATCGTGGAATTGTGCCGGGGTGAGGTCCGCGCTTTCGTGGCGCAGGCTCTTCGGTGCGGCGGCATGGAAGGACTGAGGATCGAGAGTGAGGATTGTCATTGAAAGTAGGTCTTCCCGAGGAATGTCGTGGCTCAGTTGACAGAGGGGACCAGCACTAACAAGTTTTCAGCCCGCAGCGAGGGGGCCGGTCCGGATCAGACCCCGCTACGGCGGGTTACTACGAGAATTCGCCGTTGCGCCACCGTCGCGGTGAGCGGAAGTAGCCCGGCGGGAGCCTCGGGACCGGCGGCGGTGGCCTGCATGATCACGGAGGGCCCGGTGAGCGACGCCAGAAACCCAGCGCTGTCGCGGTCTGCGACATCAAGCGCTGCGGTGCGGCAGTCGGCGGGATTCGGCACGCGCTCGAGAATAGAGACATCTTCGCCCAATAGCAACCATATTCGCCGCCCGATTTGTCTACCGGCGAGTAGCGTTCCCCCAGCTCAGGGGCGCGCGGCGCCGCGCTCGCCGATCACGGACGGTGCCGCACGGCACATATGTTCAGCCGGGGGTCATGTGCTCGCCATGTCGGGGGTGCCGGGAGGGCGCGTGGGCGCGGTCCGACACGTGGGCGCGGCTGGCCGAGCCCACGTCGCACTCCCTCTCGGGATCCGCACTCCCTCTTGGGCCCCAGAGCGGGTGCGGCTCCCAAGAAGAAGTGCGACGCTTGGACGGGTGGCGGCTTGGCGGCACACATGCTCAGCGGGGTGATGTGCCCGACATGACGGGGCACGCCGGAAGTGCGCGGCGCTTCGCGCGGAGGCGGCGCACTCTTTCTCGGGATCCGCACTCCGTCTTGGGCCCTAAAGCCGGTGCGGATCCCGAGAGAAGGTGCGGCACACGCGTCGTAGACCAGTAGCCGGGCGAGCGGATTAGGTGGACACGCAGGCGTGGGCCAGCGCCTCGGCGGTGCGCGGAAGTGGACCGGCACTGGCTGAAAGTCGCGCTCTTTCTTGGGATCTGCACTCCCTGTTGGCCCTGAAGCGGGGCGGATCCCGAGAAGGTGTGCAGGGCGCAGGCGGGCGCACGCGTCGCACTCCTTCTCGGGATCCGCACTCCCTATCGGGCCCCAGAGCGGGTGCGGCTCCCAAGAAGAAGTGCGACGCTTGGACGGGTGGCGGCTTGGCGGCACACATGCTCAGTGGGATGATGTGCCCGACATGACGGGGCACGCCGGAAGGGCGCGGCGCTTCGCGCAAAGGCGGCGCACTCTTTCTCGGGATCCGCACTCCGTCTTGGGCCCTAAAGCCGGTGCGGATCCCGAGAGAAGGTGCGGCGAACACGTCGCAGACCCAGTAGCCGCGCGAGCGGGTTGGGTGGACACGCAGGCGTAGGCCGGCACCGGGCGGCGCGGAGGTGGAGCGGGTACATGGGCGCGGGAGTGGATGTTGTGCCTGAGCGTGGCAGAGCAGGCAATAGGCGAAAGTCGCACTCTTTCTTGGGATCCGCACTCGGTATTGGGCCCTGGAGTGAGTGCGGATCCTGAGAGACGGTGCGGGGTGCGGGTTGTCGGGTCAGGCGGGGAGGACTTCGGTTAGTTTGCCGGTGGCTATGTCGAAGATGAAGCCGCGGATGGAGTCTTTGTGGGGGATGAAGGGGCTGGCGGTGATGCGGGCGATGCTTTGGCGCACATCGGTTTCCAGGTCGGTGAAGGCTTCGGCGGACCACTCCGGTTTGATGCCGACCTCCTGTTGGATCGACGCCTTGAAGTCGTCGTCGGTGAAGGTGAGCATGCCGCAGTCGGTGTGGTGGATCAGGATGATCTCGCGGGTGCCGAGCAGGCGCTGGCTTATCGCGAGCGAACGGATCTCGTCGGCGGTGATCACTCCGCCCGCGTTGCGGATGACGTGCGACTCGCCCTCTTTGATCCCTAGTGCCCCATACACATTCAGTCTCGCGTCCATGCACGCGACCACCGCGACGTGCTTGGCGGGCGGCAAGGGCAGCGGCCCAGTGAAGGTGCTCGCGTAGGCGGCGTTGTTCTGCAGGTACTCATCGGTCACAGTCATGGGTGGTCCCCTGCGCTCGGTATGCGTGGCTGCTTATATGTGGCGTGGCCCACGATAGAAGCCTCTGCGGCACGCAGCACCGTTCCTGCTCACCGTGATTCGTTTACTGGCGTGCCGAGTCCGACACAAGCTCACCTCACACTGCGACGCCACAGGCCCCGCCCCGACCGTTTACAGCTCGCCGTGTGCACGTCATCGATGGTGTCGGGTAAAACGCCGTGCCGGAACAGCCAGTCGAAGCAAGCGTCGAAGAGCTCGTCGCCGAACGCCCGCCCGACCGGCTCGTGACCGGTCCGCCGGAACAGATTGGGCGCAAGAAGAAGACAGGTACGGCTATCCGATGCTGTCCGCGAGCGGAAGCTCGATTGCGACCGACGGATGGGTTCCGGTCAGTGGAAGAAGTCGCGAAGGTGCTGGGCGACCAGGTCCGGAGCCTCCTCGGGGAGGAAGTGGCCGGCGGGTATGGAGGCACCTTGGGCATCGCGGGACCATTGGCGCCAAATGGCAAGCGGGTCATACCATTCGGCGACGGCGCCAGTGGCGCTCCAGAGGACGAGGGTGGGGCAGGTGATGGGCCGGCGGGGGCGGTACAGGCGGTCCAGTTCGGTGTCGATGGTCGGCGCGCAGCGGTATTGGGCGCAGATGGCTTGTACTCGGGCGGGGTCGTGGAACTGGGTGCGGTAAGCGCGGGCCGACGCTTCCGGGAAGGTGAAGCCGGGGTCCGGCCAGGCGGCGAGCACGTGGTCGATGAAGGCGTCGGGGGCGCCGAGGATCAGGGTTTCGGGGATGGGCGCGGGGGCGGCGAGGAAGCTCCAGACCCAGAAGCCGAGGGCGAAGCGGTGGTCGGCGCGTTCGAAGGAGTCGAGGGTGGGGACGATGTCGAGGACGGCCAGTCGAGTCACCGTGTCGGGATGGTCGATGGCCATGCGGTAGGCGCAGCGCCCGCCGCGATCGTGGCCGGCCACGTCGAAGCGATCGAACCCCAGCGCGGCCATGGCCTCGACCTGATCGACGGCCAGTCCGCGCATCGAGTAGTCCGCCTCCGACGGCGGCGTGGCCACGCTGCCGCCGTAGCCGCGCAGGTCGGTGGCGACGACGGTATGCCGTTCGGCCAGCTCGCCCGCCACCGCCTCCCACATCAGGTGGGTTTGCGGAAAACCGTGCAGCAGCAACAGCGGTGGGCCGTCGCCGCCGATCGTTCCATGGATCGCTCCGACGGACGTCTCGACGTCGAACTCCCGGAATACGCGGGGAAAGGCCATGCCCCACCCTAGATTTCGACCTCACACCGAGGGAAGGCCCTCGGCCGAGCCGTCGACGCCGCGCACCGACGTGGTCGCTTCGGCCACTTGTGCGATGCACGCACCGACGTGACCTGTTCGGCCACCTGTGCGATGCCGCGCGCCGACACCTGCGCGCGACAGCGCGAAGGTCAGTGAGCGGCGTTGTCCCAGCTGCGGCCGGTGCCCACCGAGACGTCCAACGGCACCGACAGATGGATGGCGGCGGCCATCTGCTCCTTGGCCAGCGCCTCCAGCGCCTCCCGCTCCCCCTCGGCGACCTCGAAGAGCAGCTCGTCGTGGATCTGCAGGAGCATGCGCGAGCGCAGGCCCGCCTCCTGAATCGCCTTGTGCACGTTGATCATCGCGACCTTGATGATGTCGGCCGCGGTGCCCTGGATGGGCGCGTTGAGCGCCATGCGCTCGGCGGCCTCGCGGCGCTGCCGGTTGCTGGAGTCGAGGTCGGGCAGGTAGCGGCGGCGACCGAACAGGGTGGAGGTGTAGCCGACCTTGCGGGCCTGCTCGACCACCTCGTAGAGGTAGTCGCGGATGCCGCCGAAGCGGTCGAAGTACACGTCCATCTGCTCTTTGGCCTCGGTGGTGCTGATCTTCAGCTGCGCGGCGAGGCCGTAGGAGCTCAGACCGTAGGCGAGGCCGTAGGACATGGCCTTGATGCGGCGACGCAGTTCGGGGCTGACCTCGGCGATCGGGATGTCGAAGGCCTTGGACGCAACGAAACTGTGCAGGTCCTCGCCGGAGTTGAAGGCCTCGATGAGCGCCTCGTCCTCGGAGAGGTGGGCCATGATGCGCATCTCGATCTGGCTGTAGTCGGCGGTCATCAGCGACTCGTAGCCGGCGCCGACGACGAAGGTGTCGCGAATCTGCCTGCCGGTGTCGGTGCGGATCGGGATGTTCTGCAGGTTCGGCTCGGTGGACGAGAGCCGACCGGTGGCGGCGATGGTCTGGTTGAACGTGGTGTGGATGCGGCCGTCGTCGGCGACGCACTTGAGCAGGCCGTCGACGGTCACCTTGAGCCGGGTCGCGTCGCGATGCTCGAGCAGGTGTTGCAGGAACGGGTGCTCGGTCTTCTCGAACAGCGACTCGAGCGCGTCGGCGTCGGTGGTGTAGCCGGTCTTGGTGCGCTTGGTCTTCGGCATGTCGAGCTCGTCGAACAAGACGACCTGCAGCTGCTTCGGCGAGCCGAGGTTGATCTGTTTGCCGATCACCCCGTAGGCCGCCTCGGCCGCGTCGTTCACCTTGTCGGCGAACTGGCGCTGCAGCGTGCTCAGCTGGTCGCAGTCGACCGCGATGCCCGCGTCCTCCAGGGTGGCGAGCACGCTGAGCAGCGGCAGCTCCATGTCCTCGAGCAGCGGGACGGACTCGATCTGCTGGAGTTCGGTGTCGAGCGCGTCGGCGAGGTCGGCGACGGCCCGCGCGCGCAGCATTTCGGCCTGCGCGACCTCGGCGTCGACGGTGTCCTCGTCGTCGAGCAGCGAGAGCTGCGCCGTCTCGTCGGTCTCGGCGCGCAGTTCGCGGCGCAGGTAGCGCAGCGAGAGGTCGTCGAGGTTGAAGCTGCGCTGGCCGGGGCGGACAAGGTAGGCGGCCAGCGCGGTGTCGCTGGTGAGCCCGCCGAGGGTCCATCCGCGCCCGCGCAGCGCATGCATGGCGGCCTTCGCCTCGTGCAGTGCCTTGGGCACGGCCGGGTCGGCGAGCCAGGCGCCCAGCGCCGCCTCGTCCGCCGGCGTGAGGACGGCGACGTCGATGTAGCCGCTCTCGCCGTCGCCGGCCGCGATGGCGAGAGCGCGCACGTCGCCGCTGCCGGGCACACCGCTGCCGACGATCGACACGCCGTGTCGCACACCGGCTTTCGCATGCTCGGCGAGCCAGTCGGCGACCGCACCGACCTCGAGCGCCCCGCCGCTGATCTCGAAGCCCGCCTCGGCCTCCGGCTCCTTGGGGGCCAGCGTCTCGAAGAGACGGTCGCGCAGCACGCGGAACTCGAGGTCGTCGAAGAGCTGGTGGATCTTGTTGCGATCCCAGGGCTGCTGCGCCAGCTGATCCGGCGTGTACGGCAGCGGCATGTCCCGCACCATCTCGGTGAGCTGACGGTTCAGGATGACGCTGCTCAGGTTGGCGCGCAGCGCGTCGCCGACCTTGCCCTTCACCTGGTCCACCTTGTCGACGAGGGCGTTGAGATCGCCGTACTCGCGGATCCACTTGGCGGCGGTCTTCTCGCCGACGCCGGGGATGCCGGGCAGGTTGTCGCTCGGGTCGCCGCGCAGGGCGGCGTAGTCGGGGTACTGGGCGGGCGTGAGGCCGTATTTGGCGAAGACCTCGTCGGGGGTGAACCGCGTCAGGTCGGACACGCCCTTGCGCGGGTACAGCACCGTGACGTCGTCGTTCACCAGCTGGATGGCGTCGCGGTCGCCGGAGACGATCAGCACCCGGAAGCCCTCGGACACCGCGCGGGTGGTGAGCGTGGCGATGATGTCGTCGGCCTCGAAGCCCTCGATGGCCATCACCGGGATGCCCATCGCGCCGAGCACGTCCTTGGTGAGCTCGACCTGGCCACGGAACTCGTCCGGGGTCTGCGAGCGGTTCGCCTTGTACTCCGGGTACGCCTCGGTGCGAAACGTCTTGCGGTTCACGTCGAACGCCGTCGCGATGTGCGTCGGCTTCTCGTCGCGCAGCAGGTTGATCAGCATCGCGGTGAAGCCGTACACCGCGTTGGTGGTCTGCCCCGTGACCGTCTTGAAGTTTTCCGCCGGTAGCGCGAAGAACGCGCGATAGGCGATCGAGTGCCCGTCCAGCAACATCAGCGTCGGCCGGTCACCCGACCCGGAATCGCTGGAGCCGGAGGCGGGGCGCTGAGCAGTCGTGGGTGAACTCACGCCCCAGAGTCTAGGGACCAGCACCGACAAGCTCGTACGCCGACACCCGGTCGCCGTCGAACCCACGCATTCCGCCCCGCGAGCGGCCGATCTGACCGAACATAGGCTCGCACTCCCACGCGAAAGTAGTCGAATGCTCCGTTCCTCCGAGGCCATGCACGCCTACCTGATCGACCAGGTCAACCAGATGCTGCGGCGACTGGCGATGTTCGGCGGCGAACCCGCGCTGTGGACGGTGTTCCACCACCTGTTCTTACTGGAGGACACCGACAGCGGCATGGCTGACCTGCATGAATCCTGGCGGGCGCGCAACGCTTTCACGCCTACCGGCATCAAGGGAGCCCTGCAACGGCACCTCCCCGACGGCCTTCACTCGGCGCTGCCGTCGATGTACGCCGAGGCCGCTCGGCAACGCGGCTGGCTGCGCCTCGACCGAACGCTGACCGACGACGAATACGCCGCCGTGCGCTCCTCGATCGGGACGTTCGTGGCCGAGAACCGCACCTGGCACGACGTCGAGGAGACCTTCGGGCCACCCAGCGTGCTGTTCGGCGGCACGAACCCGTTATACGAGAAGACGCTGGCCTACGGGACCCAGCACACCGCGGATCCGATGATCTTCTTCCATCTGTGGAACGGGGCCGAACCGGGGTCGGACGAGTCTTGGCCGCCGAGCCATCCCGAACCGATCTTGCTCGCGGTCCGCTACGGCGACGGCCCCTTCGCGGCGTCGTTCTCTTTCACGCCGGACGGCCTTCGACACCACCCGCCACAGCACGAAGGCTGAGCCGAGGTCAGAGGGTGGCGACCAGTTCTCGCAGGACCGGCAGGCTGACGGAGCCCGAGCCGAGGACGACGTCGTGGAAGGACTTGATGTCGAAGGCGCTGCCGAGTCGTTCGGTGGCGGCGAGGCGTTGACGGCGGATCTCCAGTTGGCCGACCTTGTAGGCGACGGCCTGGCCGGGCATGCCGATGTAGCGATCCACCTCGGTGGTGATCTCGGCCAGCCCGGCGGGGCAGTTGGCGACCATGAAGTCGATGGCCTGCTGCCTGGTCCACCCTTTGGCGTGCAGACCGGTGTCGACGACGAGGCGGCAGGAGCGCCACGAGTCCCCGGAGAGCATGCCGATCCGGCCCAAATCGTCTTCGTACAAACCCATTTCGTCGGCGAGGCGTTCGGTGTACAGCGCCCAGCCCTCGACGAAGGCGGTGTTCGCGAACGACTGGCGCTGGAAGCGC
This sequence comes from Nocardia tenerifensis NBRC 101015, assembly GCF_000308715.1. GTDB lineage: Bacteria > Actinomycetota > Actinomycetes > Mycobacteriales > Mycobacteriaceae > Nocardia > Nocardia tenerifensis. The sequence goes on along the minus strand of NZ_BAGH01000151.1, from coordinate 27,526 downwards.
GGCAGGTGCGCGAGCTCGTTGGCGATGGTGAGCTGCAGGTGGTGGCCGGGGATGGCCTCGTGGAAGGCGACCGACGCGGTCTCGAAGCGGCCGCGGCCGGTGGGGTGATAGGTGTTGACGAAGTAGGTGCCGGGCCGGGAGCCGTCCGCGGCGGGCGGGAAGTAGTACGCGGGCGGCGCGTCGGCGGCGAGGAAGTCGGGAATCGCGACGATATCGCACGACTCCTTGGGCAGCCTGCCGAACCAGTTGCCCATCTCGGCGCTCGCCGAGGTGAGCGCGTGACGCGCGTCGAACATGATCTGTTCGCCGTCGACATAACACAGCGCCGGATCGTCGCGCAGCCTGGCGAAGACCTCGCCGAGCTCGGCGGTGCCGAACAGCCGCTGCCCGACCGTCGCGTACTCCTCGCGCAGCCCGGCGAGCTCGGTGAGGCCGAGTTCGTGAATCTCGTCGGCGCCGAGCTCGGGCAGCGTGGTGTGGTAGCGCAGCTGGCGGCGGTAGATGTCCTCGCCGTCGGCGCCGAGCCAGCACAGGCCCGGCTGGTCGTCCGAGCGGCTGGCGGGCAGCAGCTCGTCGAAGAGCACGTCGCGGTAGCTCTGGAACGCCGGACGGATGACATCCCTTGCCACGTCGGTCAATTCGGCCCGCCACGCGGCCTCGCCGTCCCAGTCCCGCGGACCCGCCATGGTGACGAACGGATCCTCCGACAGCTCCGAGGCGAGGTAGCCGTCGAGCTGGTTCAGCGACCGTTCGAGGGTGATGCGCGCCGGTGTGCGGCCCGCGGCCAGCCCGGCGCGAAACCGCTCGACGGCCTGCCCGAGCATGTCGCCGTACTGCCGGAAGCGCTGGACGAGCGCGCGGGCGTTCTCCGGCCGCGGCGCGTTGGTCTGCGGCGCCATGGTCAGCGCGTTGGCGTGCACGCCCTCCATCTGATCGGAGGCCAGCTCCAGCGGGCGCCACGCCAATCGCTCTATCGCGCCGGACAATTCGGTGCGCAGCAGGCTGCGCGTGGTCCGATCGGTCGGGTCGAGCCCCTCGGCGTCGACCGCGTCGACCTGACGCAGCAGTTCGCGCCAGGTCGACAGCAGACGCTCGTCGGCCTCGGCGGACAGATCCTCGATGCGATCGTCGAAGCGCCGATCGCCGAGCAGTGTCGCGTCGCTGGGTTTGGCCTCGAGAAAGGTGTCCCAGTACCGCTCGGCCAGACCTGTCAGCTCATCGTGACCATTCATGGTGACGATCATGCCTCGAGGACCGCCGCGCGGCACCGGGGTTTCGCCCCTAGCCGACGCCCAGGTACGCCGACTTCACCGACGGATCGGTGAGCAGTTCCCGCCCGGAGCCGGTCTTAGTGACCTCGCCCGTCTCCATGATGTAGGCGCGGTCGCTGCGCGAGAGCGCCTGCTGAGCGTTCTGCTCGACCAGCAGCACAGTGGTGCCCTGCTGGTTGATCTCGGTGATGATCCGGAAGATCTGCTGAATGATCATGGGCGCCAAGCCCATCGACGGCTCGTCCAGCAACAGCAGCCGGGGCCGCGCCATCAGCGAACGCCCGATGGCGAGCATCTGCTGCTCGCCGCCGGAGAGCGTGCCGCCGACCTGCTTGCGCCGCTCGGCCATCCGCGGGAACAGCTCGAACACCCACTCGAGCGTCTTGGCGTACTCCGCCTTCTGCTTGAACGGCCTTCCGTAGCAACCCATGTCGAGGTTTTCCTGCACCGTCATGCCGGGGAACACGCCCCGGCCCTCCGGCGCCTGGATCAGCCCCTCACCCACTCGTTCGTGCGCCTTCATGTGGGTGATGTCGCGGCCCTCGAACATGATTCGGCCTCGGGTCAGCGGCAGCAGGCCCGACAGCGCCCGCATCGTGGTGGTCTTGCCCGCGCCGTTCGCGCCGAGCAGGGTCACCAGCTCACCCGCCGCCACCCGCAGCGAAATCCCGTGCAGCGCTTGGATTCTGCCGTAGTTGACGACCATGTCGGTCACCTCGAGCAGCGTCTCCGAGCTGCCCTCGGTCGCCGCGGCGCCCTTGGTCACGTCGACGGTCTGCTGTTCCGGTTCTCTGTGCGATGCCATCGCTGCTCCTACCCGTCCGTCCCGTGCGCGCTTGCCGTTCCCGTCTCGATGCCGTCGTCGGGCACGCCGAGATAGGCGGCGATCACCGCGGGATCCTCCCGGATGTCGGCGGGCAGCCCGTCGGCGATCTTGCGGCCGAACTCCAGCACCACGATCCGGTCGGTCACGCCCATCACCAGGCGCATGTCGTGCTCGATCAACAGCACGGTGAACCCGTCATCGCGGATCTTGCGGATCAGATCCATCAGCGCCGACTTCTCGCTGGGATTGAACCCGGCGGCGGGCTCGTCCAGGCAGAGCAGCTTCGGCTCGGTGGCCAGCGCCCTGGCGATCTCGAGCCTGCGCTGATCGCCGTAGGACAGGTTGCGCGCCTTCTCCACCGCCCTCGGCGCGATGCCGACGAACTCGAGCAGCGCCATGCCCCGCTCGATCGCGTCGTGCTCCTCGCGCCGATGCCGCGCGGTGCGGAAGATGGCGCCGGGCACCGAGGTCTTGTGCCTGGCGTCGGTGCCGACGACCACGTTCTCCAGCGCGGTCATCTCGTTGAAGAGCCGGATGTTCTGGAAGGTGCGCGCGATGCCGAGCCGGGTGATGGCGTTGCGCTTGGTCTTGGTCAACGGCGCGCCGTCGAAGTACACCGTGCCCGACGACGGGCGGTAGACGCCCGTGATCGCGTTGAAGCAGGTGGTCTTTCCCGCGCCGTTGGGCCCGATGAGGCCGAGGATCTCGCCGCGGCGGATCTCGAAACTCACCGCGTCCAGCGCGGTCAGGCCGCCGAACTTCACGGTCAGGTCCTCGGTGCGCAGCAGCGGCGCGCCGACGGCCGTCTCGATCTCGCGGCTGGAGGCGACGACCTCCGCGACGGTCTCCGCATCGGCCAGATCCGGAATGACCGCGGTCAGATCGACCACGCCCGCACTCGGCTCGACCTCGGGCTCGGCCGCGTAACCGCCGGCCATGTCCTCGTTGTCGAACAGCGCGCCGCCCGCGCTCGGCCCGGTCATCGGGTCGCCCCCATCGCCTCGTCGCCGAACGGTCTACGCACGGCCTGGTACACCTGCCGCCCGTAGGCGAGCAACTTCTGCCGGACCGGGAACAGGCCCTGCGGTTTGAAGATCATGACCACCATCAGTGTGATGCCGAAGAACAGATACTTGTAGTCTCCCAGCGATTGCGCGCCGGCCTGATGGAACTTCAGCACATTGCCGAGCACGATCAGCATGACGATCAGCGCCACGGCCACCCCACCGAGGTAGCCGAGCCGGATCGGACGCTCCTGCGCGCGAGCCCACCTGCGCCACACCATGATCGACGCGACCACCAGCACGACGGTGACGACCAGCGCGATCCAGCCGACCGCCGTCTGACCGACGGCCTGCACCGAGAGCAGCCGGTTCGGCAGGTACACGATGACGAACGCGCCGACGATCACGCCGAGTTTGTTGCCCTGACCGCCGATCACCACCGCGCACAGGAACAGCATCGAGTTGATGATGTTGAACCCGGTCGGGTTGATGAACTGCACCTGCCCCGCGTACAGCGCGCCGGAGAGGCCGCCGACCGCGGCGCCGATCATGAACGCCCACAGCTTGAACTTGAACGTCGGCACGCCCATGATCTCGGCCGCGTCCTCGTCCTCGCGGATGGACACCCACGCGCGGCCGACCCGGCTGCGCTCCAGGTTGCCGACGATCAGCAGCGTGATGATCACCAGCACCATGCCGACCCAGAACCACCAGGTGCCGGCGTTGGCCTTGTCGAAGATGTTGGCGGAGTCGGAGTTTCCGACGTTGCCGGAGGAGAAGACGCCGTTCTGTTTGGTCGGGGACTCGCCGACGTGCGGGTAGGCGATGCCGGACAGGCCGAGGCTGCCGTTGGTGACCTGGCCGAGGTTGTCGGCGAGCAGCCGGACGATCTCACCGAAGCCGAGGGTCACGATCGCCAGGTAGTCGCCGCGCAGCCGCAGCGTCGGGGTGCCCAGGATCAGACCGGACACCGCGGTGACCGCCGCCGCCAGCGGCAGGCAGGCCAGCCAGGCCCAGTCCTCGTTGAGCCAGCCGCCGTCGGTCTGGTTCCACGGGCTGTTGGGACTGGTCAGCAGGCCGACCGTGTAGGCGCCGACGGCGTAGAAGCCGACGTAGCCCAGGTCGAGCAGACCCGCTTGTCCGACAACGACATTCAGGCCGACGGCGAGCAGCGCGTACATGGCGAACTGCGCCATCACGCCGCCGAAGCTGGTGCCCGGCGTATCGATGAACGGCGGCGGGAACAACGGCAGCAACGCCAGCGCGATGATGGCGGGGATGCCGACGGCCCACTGCGCGGGCCGGGACAGGCCACCCCACCAGGAGCGCAGCGCGTCACCGACGCCGCGCATCGGGCGCTCGGGCGCCGGCGGCGGGGCGGCGGTTTTGGTCGAAACGTTGCTCATGCCCGTGCCTTCCCGAGACTCTCACCCAAAATGCCGGTCGGTCGAATCATCAGCACCAGCACGAGCACCACGAACGCGACGACGTCGCGCCACTCGGTGCCGAACAGGATCTGGCCGTAGTTCTCCGCCAGCCCGAGCAGCAGGCCGCCGAGCAGCGCGCCGCGCAGGTTACCGATACCGCCGAGCACCGCGGCGCTGAACGCCTTGATGCCGAGGATGAAACCACCCGAGTAGATGATCCCGTTGGGGATCTTGAGCGCGTACAACAGCGCGGCCGCGCCGGCGAGCACACCGCCGATGAGGAAGGTGAGCATGATGATCCGCTCCCGCGAGACGCCCATCAGCGTCGCGGTGTCCGGATCCTGCGCCACGGCCCGGATGCCGCGGCCGAACTTGGTCTGATTGATGAGCAACTCGGTGGCGATGGCCAGGATGACCGCCGCGCCGATGATCACCAGCGTCACGTTGGTGATGTCCGCGCCGCCGAAACTGAACTGCTTCGTCGCCTCCACCAGCATGATCGGCTTCTGGGCGTTGGTGCCGCCCAGCTTCGGCCAGATCTTCGGCAACACGAAGTGCACGATCTCCTGGATCACGAAGGAGGCGCCGATCGCGGTGATGAGAAAGATCAGGGGTTTGGCGCCGCGTCTGCGCAGCGGCCGATAGGCGACGCGTTCCAATCCGACAGCCGCGGCCCCGGAGACCGCCATGCCGAAGATCATCGCCAACGCCAGATAGGTGATGGTGAGGATGATGCCCTGTGAGTAGACATCGCCGCTGGGCGAGAAACCGAGCAGCATCAGCCCGACATACTGACCGAACAGGCCGAGCATGAATATTTCCGAATGGGCAAAATTGATAAGCCGCAGCACGCCGTAGACCAGGGTATAGCCGACAGCGACCAGTGCGTAGATCGCACCGTAGGACAATCCGTCGACGGTCAGTCGCCAGAAATCATGGATCACGCCTTCATAGTTGAAGTCGATCGACCCGCCGGCGAGTTGTACAGCGCCGGCTAAAGCAATGGAAGTCATTCGTAATTCGCCCTCATACATTCACCCTCACGAAACAGCAGCACGTAACGGGATTCGCGCGAACCCCGTTACGTGCTGCGCGACCGTTTGTGTGGATTACTTGACCGTGTAGATCCAGATCAGCGCGTTGCTGAGCTCGCCGTTGGCGCTCCACTTGTACTGACGGGCCAGGCCGGCGCCGTCGTAGGAACGCACGTAGTCCAGCAGGTCAGGGCGAGTGACCTTGCCCGCGCCGATGCCCTTGGTGAAGATCGTGGTCAGGTCGTAGGCCTCGACCGAGTACACGCCCGAGGGCTGCTTGTTCAGGGCCTGGTAGTCCTTCTCGAACTTCTCCGGGGCCGGGCCACACGGGCAGGTCAGCGTCGCGCCCTTGGCCGCGCTGCCCGCCTGGGCCAGGAACTGCGGGTCGTTCGTGCCGTCCGGGGCGACGAAGACGCCCTTGAAGCCGCCCGACTTCAGCTGCTGCGCGAGCGGCGCACCCTCGGCGTAGTAGCCCGCGTAGAACACGGCGTCGGCGTTCGCGCCCGCGATCTTGGTGACCGTGGCGGAGAAGTCCTTGTCACCGGTCTTGATGCTGGACGAGCAGCTGGCATCGGCCGCGGCGCCCAGGCCCTCGGTGATGCTCTTCGCCAGGCCGGTGCCGTAGTCGCTGTTGTCCTGGACGACGCAGACCTTCTTGTAGCCCGCGGTGCCGGTCAGGTACTTCGCCACGGACGGGCCCTGCACGTCGTCGTTGGCCAGGCCGCGGAAGAAGCTGGTCCAGCCGTTCGAGGTGAGCGTGGCGTTGGTGGCCGAGGAGGTCAGCGAGGCCAGGCCGGCGTCGCTGAGGACCTTGCCGGTCGCCTTGGTCTCACCGGAGAACGTCGGGCCGAGCAGGCCGATGATCGACTTGTCGTTCACGATCTGCGGAATGACCTGGGTGGCCTTCTGCGGGTCGCCCTCGGTGTCGAACGACTTCAGCGAGATCTGGCAGCCCGGATTGGCCTTGTTGTGCTGATCGAGCGCCAGCTTCGCGCCCATCTCGATATTGATCCCGAGTGCGGCGTTCGGACCCGTCAGCGCGCCCGCGAAGGCGAGGGTGGCCGGGGCGCACGTGGCCTTGCCGTCACCGGCGGGGTCGGCGGCCTTGGACGCGTCGGTCTTCGGAACTTCCTTGCCGTTGATGTCCACCTGCGCCACCGGCGTGATCTTCAGCCCCGCGGCGCCGCCGCTGGTCCCGGACGCGTCCGAACCGTTGTTGCTGGTCGATTTGTCACTGCAGCCCGTCAGCACCAGCGCGGCGACAGCGCCGATAGCCAAAACACCTCGCGTCGTACGACTGTGCCATGTCGAACTAAGCACGTTTCACCTCTAAGTCCTGTGCTCCCCCGGGATCACCGAGGGGGCCGACCACGTCAGCCCGGTCAGAACTTAGCGTTCATACGTTAGTTCCGCATCACATTCGGATCATGGACGCAACATCGTGTCGAATTTTTGTTCACGATTGCGTTTCACGCGCGTAAAATTCACAGCCGACGGCAGCCGGGCTCACTTCGGAGCGAGGTTCTCCAGCACGACCTCGGCGACCGCCTTCATCGTAGTCCGGCGATCCATCGCGGTCCGCTGAATCCACTTGAACGCCTGCGGCTCGGACAAGCCCTGGGTCTGCATCAACACACCCTTCGCCCGCTCCACCAACTTGCGCGTCTCCAAACGGTCGGACAGGTTCGCGACCTCGCCCTCCAACGCGGTGATCTCATGGAAACGGCTCGCCGCCAACTCGATCGCGGGCACCAGATCCGACTTGGTGAACGGCTTCACCAGATACGCCATCGCGCCGGCATCGCGCGCCCGCTCGACCAGATCACGCTGACTGAACGCGGTCAAAATGACCACCGGGGCAACACGTTTCGAGGCGATCTCGGCCGCGGCGTCGATACCGTCCCGACGCGGCATCTTCACATCCATGATGACCAGATCCGGCCGGTGCTCGACCGCCAGATCCACCGCCTGCTGGCCGTCGCCTGCCTCACCGACCACCAGATAGCCCTCCTCGGTCAGCATCTCGACCAGATCCATGCGGATGAGCGCCTCGTCCTCGGCGACAACGACCCGCTTGGCCCCCGCGTCGCGCTTCGTGCCCGCGCCCCCTGCTGCTGTGCTCATTGGTAGACCCCTCTGGTTCCGATGCCTGTCCCGACACGCCGGAGGGCGGACGTTGGTCCAACTCGCCGACCATCGACCTCACCACCGAGCTGCCGAGTGATGTAAAGAGTACCTTTCACTTCGGCGTAGAACGCATATACCCAGGGCAAACCGGTCAGCTGTGGCACACGACGCAACCGGTTAGGTGACAGACCACCCCAACCGCTATCATTCCTCCCGGTGCGCCGGGTTGGCGGAACTGGCAGACGCGACGGTCTCAAAAACCGTTGTCCGAAAGGACGTGTGGGTTCGAGTCCCACACTCGGCACGAGCTCCAGGGCGACCCCTGTTCGCGGAATGCGCGAACGGGGGTCGCTCGTCATTACACCGGGGGTGCAACCCCCGGACCCCGCTCGGCGGGGCTTCGCCCCCCGAACCCCCCTTGCAGTGGTTGCGTTTAGCGGAATGGTTGCGATCGAGGCTTGACTTTGCTGTGGTCACGTTCGGCGAATCGGTCGCGATCGAGCCTTGACCCGTGCAGTGGTTGCGTTCAGTGAGTGAGTCGCGATCGGTCCTTGACCTTGCGATGGCTGCGGTTGGTGGTCAGTCGCGATCGATCCTCGACCCTTGCAATGGTTGGGTTTGGTGAGTAAGTCGCGATCGATCCTTGACCCCCGGGCAGTAGTTGAGTTTGGTGAGTGGGTTGCGATCGGTCCTTGACCCTTGCAATGGGCTGCGTTTGATGGAGGGGTCGCGCTTCGATCCTGAATCCCCTTGTAGGAGGTTGCGTTGGGTGAGTCCGTCGCGGAATCGCTTTCGGCCCTCCGCACAGTGGTTGCGCCTGGCGGCTTGGTGGCGATTGATCGCCGCCTCTTGCAGGGGTTGGGGTAAAGTGATGTTGTCACGCAAGTGATGCTGGGCGGTGGGACGCCGTTGGTGCGACGCCCCACCTGATGGGTTACTTAGCCAGCCAGACTCGGCGGACCAGCATGAGAGCCCCGGCGACCACGGCAGCTTCCGCTACGATGATGCCGTAGTCGACCGGGGCCTCTCGCTTTTTCCGGCGATGTTTCGCCATCCCCCACCACCTCCTTCCTGGGCGCGGTGTGTGGACCATGTCCACCGCCCCTCGGAACGAGGTGTGATCAGCTTAGGCTATAACTCCGGTGAGAAGTGTTGCAGCCCTGGTCAATCCGGCGGACGCGCGGGATCACAGAGCGTTTGGCGTTGAAACGGCTCGTCGATCGACGGCGTGGGTGGCGTGGGGTGGGGTAAAGTGACGTTGTCACGTTAGTGATGCTGGGCGGTGGGACGCCGATTGCAGTCGACGCCCCACCTGATGGGTTAACTAGCCCCTCAACCAGCGGACCAGCAGGAGCGCCCCGGCGATCACGGCAGCTGTTGTGAGCACGATGCCGTAGTCGACCGGGGCCTTGCTCTTTGCCCGGCGATGTTTCGCCATCCCATCACCTCCTTCCTCGGCGCGGTGTCAGGACCTTGGCACCGCCCCTTGGAGTGAGGTGTGATCAGCTTAGGCTATTACTCTGACGAGATGCGTTGAGGCGCTGGTCAATACGGCGGACGTGGGGGTGGGGGGACTGATAAAATTTGTGCCGCGTGTTCGGTGCATCGAACTGTTCGGTCGTCTCGGTCGTATTCATCCGTAGGGTGAGCATGTGGGCGCCCGGGGCAGCGGAGGTTGGGATGCGGGTGAACAGGGAGACGGTGGATCTGGGTGGGTATCCGGATCTGGTCGTGATCTATCTCGGGATGCGGGTGCGTAAGGTCCGCGGGATCCTGCGGTTGCTGGGGCTCGGGCCGAAACTGTATCGGGCGCACCAGGATCGGCCGGACGGACTGCTGTCGCACGAGGACGTGATCTGGTCGCTGTTTCCGCCGCACTGGGGGGCGCGGCAGTACTGGCGGGATCTGGAGAGCCTGGAGCGGTGGACTCGGTCGGCGCCGCACCGGGATTGGTGGCAGCGGTTTCTGCGGGACTCGGGCGGGACGGGGTTCTGGCACGAGGCGTACTTCCTGCGGGGCGGCATCGACGCGATGTACGGCGACATGGACGGCGCGACAGGGCTGACGCGGTTCGCGCCGGTGATCGCCTCGCGCGGGCGAATGTTCTCCACGCGGGGACGACTGAGCGACGAGCCGAGCGGACTGGCGCCGGTGATCGACGAAAAGACTTACTACAGCGGCGAATTCGACTAGTCGCCGGATCGTCCCATGATCGGCTTATCACGACGCAATCACAACGTTGTGTTTCGATGACGCGGGCGCGGGGTAAGTGCAGGAGGACACAGTCGAACATGATCATTTATGGTTGCGACGCACACCGCATGTGCGCCGCCGCTTGTGTACGGCATCTGACCTGCAGATGAATATTCCTCCGTACCGCGCGTTTCGGAGGTTTTCGGACATCGACGGCGTTATCGAACGTTTACCGTATTCGTATGCACGTCCTGTTCGTCTGCAACGGCAATGTTTGCCGTTCGGTGATTGCCGAGCGCCTCACCCGCGCTCTCGCGGTCGAACACGCCCTACCGAATCTCACCGCGGAGAGCGCGGGAACCCGTGCGCTGGTCGGCTTTCCGGTCGAACCGCTCGCGGCCCAGGCCATCGAGGGCCTCGGCGCGGACGCGAGCGGCTTCAAGGCACGGCGACTGAAGAACGAGATGGTCGACAACGCCGATCTGGTGCTGACCATGACCCAGCAGATCCGCGATCAGGTGAGCCAGTTGGGCTTCGGCGTCGCGGCGCGCACCTTCACCCTGCTCGAGGCGCACCGCATCGCGCACGTCACCGGCGCGCGCTCGATCGCCGAACTGCACAGGGCGCGCAACGATCTCTCGATCGTCGGCCGGGAGAACATCACCGACCCGGTCGGCCTGTCCGAACAGGCGTACTGCGAGGTCGGCGACCGGATCGCCGAGGCGCTGGTGCCGCTGCTGCTCGCCCTCGCGCCGCACGAGCAGGCGCGCCTGGCCGCCGACGAGCGGACCGGACTGGTCATCGAGCCGGGCGCCGGCTCCCCACCGCTGGCGTCTTTCCTGGCCGCACACCGCATCAGGTAGTCTTCGCGACAGATATCGCTCTCCGACACAGCAATGCCGGGCTGCTATGTCCATTTCCGGGTCGGAAGTATTACACTCCCGCGGACACCAACTTCCACCGTTGCTGGTTCGACACACGACAGGAATAGACATGCCGAAACGCATTTCGGATGTTTCGCTCCATGTGTATGTGACAGCGGAAACCCTCGAGCGAGTCGTGCAGACCGTGCGCGAGGTAGTGGACGACCACCTGCAGGACCGCGAGGTGTTCGCGTGGCGCTTCACGCTGCCGGTGGACACCGACGACCCGGCTCACGTCACCCTCGAAACCCAGTGGCGGATGGAGCATCCCGGCGTCGAGCCGGGCGAGCGCGGCACCTACGAGATCGCGCTCAGCCTGGTCGGCGCGCCCGCCGAACTCACCGACGCCGACATGGCCGGGCTGGAACAGCAACTGCTGCACGGCATTTACGGTGTAGCGCGCACCGAGCCCAGCCAGAACATCCCGTTCTCCCTCCGCGCCACCCAGCGCACCGACGTCGACCTCGATATCGAGCGCGAACGCATTTGAGGCGAAAACGACTGCGCCGCATCGGCTCCCGATCGATCGACCGGTAAGCGGATGCGGCGACAGTCGTTACGACTTGGCCCGCGACGGGAAGTGCCGGATCAGGCCTTCCTGCACGGTGGTGGCGAGCAGTTCCCCGCTGCGGGAGAAGAAACGACCGGTGGCCAGGCCGCGGGAGCCGGACGCGACCGGGGACTCGGTGGCGTACAGCGCCCAGTCGTCGAAACGGAACGGACGGTGGAACCAGATCGAATGATTCACCGTCGCCGCCACGATGCGGTCGAGCCCCCAGGAGAGGCCGTGCGTGGTGATGATCGAGTCCAGCACGGTGGTGTCGGACGAGTAACCCAGGGTCGCGACGTGCAGCAGCGGATCGTCGGGCAGCCGCCCGTCCGCGCGCATCCACACCCGATTGTGGTTGAGCCGCTCCCCCGTGCCCTTCAGGATCCACGCCGGATCGTTGGTGTAGCGCATGTCGATCGGGTGCGGCGCCTTGACGAACATCTCCAGCTTGTCTTCCAAGCCTTGGAAACTCTCCTCGACCCGGGGCAGCGTCTCCGGATCGGGCACCTCGGGCAGCGGATGCCCGTGCTCGAGCCCCTTGTTCCAGTCCTGGAACGCCGCGAGCATCACGAACAGCTCTTGATCGTCCTGGAGGGCGGTGACGGTGCGATTGGCGAACGCGCGGCCGTCGCGGTGCCGGTCCACCCGGTACTCGATCGGCTTCTTGGTATCGCCGCCGCGCACGAAATGCGCGTTGATCGCGTGCACCGGACGGTCACCGACCGTGCGGCCCGCCGCGATGATCGCCTGCGCGACGAGTTGGCCGCCGAACGTGCGGCTCCACACCTTCTCCGGATGCTGACCGACGAACACGTCCTCGTCCATCTGCTCGAGATCGAGCAGGCCGAGCAGCACGTCCAGATCAGACTTCCCGGCCGCCGACGAATCGACGACCGACCCTCCAAGAGAACTATTCACGATTAATGATCCTCCTCACCGATGCGATGCACGTGGATCAGGTTGGTGGAACCGACCGTACCCGGCGGGGAGCCGGCCACGATTACCACGAGGTCACCCTTCTGGTATCGCTCCATCGACAGCAGTGCTACATCGACCTGGTGGATCATAGCGTCGGTGCTGTCCACCGTCGGCACGATGAAGGTCTCCGTGCCCCAGGTCAGCGCGAGCTGGCTGCGCACCTCCGGCAGCGGGGTGAACGCGAGCAGCGGCAGCGGGGTGTGCAGCCGGGCCAGGCGACGCACGGTGTCGCCGGACTGGGTGAACGCGACCAGCGCCTTGGCGTTGAGCCGCTCGCCGATGTCGCGGGCGGCGTAGGAGATCACGCCGCGCTTGGTGCGCGGCACGTGGGTCAGCGGCGGCACTCTGGTCGACTCGGTCTCCACCGCGTGCACGATGCGCGCCATCGTGCGCACCGTCTCGATCGGCCACGCGCCGACCGAGGTCTCGCCGGACAGCATCACCGCGTCGGCGCCGTCGAGCACCGCGTTCGCGACGTCGGAGGCCTCGGCCCGGGTGGGGCGCGAGTTCTCGATCATCGACTCCAGCATCTGGGTGGCGACGATCACCGGCTTGGCGTTCTCGCGCGCCATCTGGATGGCCCGCTTCTGCACCAGCGGCACCTGCTCGAGCGGGAGCTCGACACCGAGGTCGCCGCGCGCGACCATGACCGCGTCGAAGGCGAGCACGACGGCCTCGAGGTTGTCGATCGCCTCCGGCTTCTCCAGCTTGGCGATCACCGGCACCCGCCGACCCACCCGGTCCATGATGTCGTGCACCAGCTCGACGTCGGCCGGGGACCGCACGAACGACAGCGCGATGAAGTCGACCCCGAGCTTCAGGGCGAACTCCAGGTCCTCGATGTCCTTCTCCGACAGCGCGGGCACCGAGACGTCCATGCCCGGCAGCGAGACGCCCTTGTTGTTGGAGACCGGGCCGCCCTCGGTCACCCGGCAGACGACGTCGTTGCCGTCGACCCGGATGACGGTGAGCCCGACCTTGCCGTCGTCGACGAGCAGCCGGTCGCCGGCCTTCGCGTCCTGCGCGAGCTCCTTGTACGTGGTGGAGACGCGGTCGTGGGTTCCGTCGACCTCGTCGACGGTGATCCTGACCTCTTCGCCCGTCGCCCAGACGGTCTTGCCCTCGATGAACCGGCCCAGCCGGATCTTGGGTCCCTGCAGGTCGGCCAGGATGCCGACCGCCCGGCCGAGGTGGTCGGAGGCCGACCGCACCTTCTTGTAGTTCTCAGCGTGATCCGCGTGTTCGCCGTGACTGAAGTTCAGTCGAGCCACGTCCATGCCGCTCTCGACGAGTTCGCGGATACGGTCCTCGGTGGCTGTAGCCGGGCCGAGCGTGCACACAATCTTCGTCCGTCGCATCACGGGTAGAGCCTAGTCCCGACAGGTTGCCGGAGCCGCCTGTGCCCCGGGTGAAAGCTAAGTAAAAAAATGAACCGCGACTTGGCGAAACCTACAAAACGTTACGCATTACGCAACGCCCCTGGCCAGCGTCGTCTGTTCGAAACAGCGGCGCGTAAATGTTACTCGTTGGTAGTGATTCGCGGCGCGAAATCGAGTGAATTCCCGGGGCTGAAACGACCGCGTTTCGACATGCCGTCAGGTAGCCACGTGCCGGGCGAGCCGCGTCTCCAGCCGGGTCTGACCGAAGCCGAGGATCAGGCAGATGACCCAGTAGTACACCGCCGCGACGCCGTACAGCGCGAAGAAGTCGAAGGTCGGGGCGGCGGCGAGCTGCGCGACGCGCAACAGCTCGGTCACCAGGATCGTCGAGGCCAGCGACGTGTCCTTCACCAGCGAGATCAGCGTGTTCGACAGGGGTGGCACCGCGATGCGGGAGGCTTGCGGCAGGATGATCAGCCGCATCATCTGCGGATACGTCAGGCCGAGCGCCTGCGAGGCCTCCCACTGCCCCTTCGCGACGCTGAGGATCGACGCGCGCACGACCTCGGCCGCGTAGCCGCCGACATTGAGGCTGAACGCGATCACCGCCGCGGGGAATGGATCGATCACGATGTTGAACTGCGGCAGCGCGTAGAACACGATGAACAGCTGCACGAGCAGCGGTGTGCCCCGGATGATCGAGATGTAGAACCGGGCGGCCGCCGAGAGCGGCCACACCGGCGACATCCGGGCCAGCGCCACGAACAGCGCGATCGCCAAGCCGATGACGAAGCTGATCGCGGTGAGCGGCAGAGTTTTCTCGACGGTGGCCTGCAGCATCGGCCACAGGTTGTGCCAGATCAGTTCTCTGGTAGCGGCATCCATGGAGGGCGTCGGCTACTTGCTGACGTCGGTGCCGAAATACTTGTCCGAGATCTTGGCGAGCGTGCCGTCGGCGCGCAGCTCGGTCAGCGCCTTGTCGACGTCCTTGATCAGGGCGTCGTCCTTGCGGGCGGCGAAGGCCTGCTTGCTCGTCTCGCCGGTCTTGCCCGCGACCTTCACGCCGGTGTCGCCGGTCTTCTTGGTGTACTCGGCGACGGCGAGGGTGTCGTTGACCGTGGCGTCGACGCGGCCGTTCTTCAGCAGCTGGATGGCCTGCACGAAGCCCTCGACCGCCTCGACCTTCGCGCCCGCGCCACTGGCGACCTTTCCCCAGTTGCTGGTGGCGGACTGGGCGCAGGTCTTGCCCTTCAGGTCGGCGAGGGTGGTGATGGCGTTGTTGTCGGCGCGGGTGACGATCACGCCGTCGGAGGTGGTGTACGGCTGGGAGAGGGCGTACTTGTTCTTGCGGTCGTCGTTGATCGTCACCTGGTTGGCGACCAGGTCGAAGCGCTTGGACTCGAGCCCGGCGAAGATGGCGTCCCACGGGGTCTGCACGAACTCGACCTTCTTGCCGAGCTTGTCGCCGACGGCCTGGATGACCTCGATGTCGTAGCCGGTGATCTTGCCGTCGGCGCCCTGGAAGCTGAACGGGGAGTAGGTGCCTTCGGTGCCGACCTTCAACACGTTCGGATCGCTGCTGCTCCCGCAGGCGGTGAGCCCGGTGGCGGCGACGATGGCGAGCATGGCGGCGGCGAACAGCTTGCGACGCACGGGTTCCCTCTCTTCGGTGCGCGGGACATCCCGCGCACAACACGCAAATCCGGCTCATGCTACGCCGGGTGCTTTGCGAAGGACCCTATATCGATCATGGTGCGCGAAAGGGTTGCACTCGCCGAAACAAGGGCGCGTCGCGGTGCGGTGCCCCTGATCCTCGGGGCACTGACCTGCCGCATCGGTGGTGCTGGAATGACGGACGGGCACCGCCGGATCGGCGATGCCCGTCGTCTCGCAGGGTGCTCAGTCGCGCAGGGGGCGGCCGTCGCTGTCGGGTACCTTGCCGATCAGCATGAGGATGCCGTCGACGAGCGGCCAGATGCCACCGATGCCACAGGTCAACCAGGTGACCGCGATCTGGGCGATGGCGATGCCGGTGTAGCCGGTATAGAAACGGCCGACACCGAACGCGCCGAGGAAGATCTGGAGCAGGCCCGCGATCAGTTTCTGCTTGTCCGAGAACGGGACGCCGAATTGGTCACGGCCCCAAGGGGCTTCGGGGTCGTTCGGGTTGTAGCCCGGCGGGCCGTAGCCTGCGGGTGGGTAGGCGCCGGGCTGCTGGCCGTACGGGTTGGCCTGGCCGTACTGCGGCTGGGCGTACGGGTCGACGGGCTGCTGGGCGTAGGGCTGGGAATCGTACTGCGGCATGGCCGCGGTGTCCTGCGGCTTGTTCAGATCCGGCCCCGTGCCGGGCGGGCCGTACTGGGGCCCACCGAATCCCGGGTTGTTCTGCTGGTAGGGGTCGGTCACTAATGTCCTCCTCATTCGTGCGGGCGCTCCCCCGCCTCTCCGCGACGTGCGCCGGGTGCCGCGACGGTGTCGTCGCGGCACGACGGTCGGCCACGCAGCTGAGTTCCGGACCTCCCCGACGGGTCAACCCCGTGTCGTCGCGAAATCGGTTGCCCTGATCGCGGATCGTGGTCCCAGCTCCGCGGCCGTCTCCGGCTTCGCGGCTTGGCCAGACTGTACTTCGTCCGGCTCGACCACGCAGTTCAGATCGGGCGTTGGATCGAAGGCCGGTGACTGGTTCGCCGGACTCCACGCTGTTATCGCGGACGGTCGCCGATTCGTTGCCACACCGAGCAGAGTCATATGGTCGCCCAACGATCTTGGACAACAACCATATGACTCTGCTGATCTTCCATGCTCTACACGCAACCACAGCCAGATGACCACGCTGGGACTGAGCACCGCGCTCCTGACTGCTGGAGACAGTCGGGGACGGCACTCGTCGCGCCCAGCACTGCTCCAGTGAAAACCTGGATGGGTCTTCAGCTTTCGCAGGATGTCTCAGCTGTGCCTGTCCGAAAAGGCGCACCTGCCCGAAAGGCGCACCTGTCCGAAAAGGTGCACCTGTCCAAGCAATGATCGGGCAGTGCTGGGCGCGATGGGTGCCGTACCCGGCTTTCTCCAGCAGTCAGGCGCGCGATGTGGAGGTTCCAGCGTGGTCATCTGGCTGTGGTTGCGTTCGGAGGGGCCGAGGTACGGTGCGACGCTGCGGTTGGGTTCACAGACCGTGCACACCGTTCACAAGGGCTGGAGCCCTTGTGAACGGTGTGGAAGCTCTGTGAGATCAGAGCGAGCTGTCTGCCGGGCGGTTACGTCAGCGCAGGCCCCTGCCGATCGGTCACGTCGGCGCTCGTTGGAGACGGACACCTTTCGAGCTAGGAACGGTTGCGGGGGTCCGGGGCGTGGGATTTGTCGCGGTGGTCCTCGGGCACGGCGGGCGCGTCGGTGGTCGAAGCGGACGCGTCGCTGTCGGTCGCACTGGGCGCGTCACTGTTGTTCGTCGCCGCAGGCACGTCGCTGACGGTCGAGGCGGGCGCGTCGCTCTCGGTCGTGGCAGGCGCGTCGCTGTCGGTTGCGCTGGGCGCGTCGCTGTTCGTCGCGGCAGGCACGTCGTTGATAGTCGAAGTGGGCGCGTCGCTGACGGTCGAGGTGGACGCGTCGCTCCCGGTCGCGGCAGGCGCGTCGCTCTCGGTCGTGGTAGGCGCGTCGTTCTCGGTCGTGGTAGGCGCGTCGCTCCCGGTCCTGGTAGGCGCGTCGCTCTCGGCATCGGTGGTCGTACTCGACTCGCCGACGTCCGTGGCTGTGGCGCCGGCGGTCTCCTTGGCCGAATCCTTCTCCAGCACAACCGTATCCGAGTCGGCGGCCGGCTCCGACGCGGCGGCGGCGCGCAGAGCACCGATCTGCCATGGCCACGGACGCTGCACCGGCGACGGCTGCAACTCCGCCGCGGTCTCGCGCCCCTTGGTCGCGAACACGAAATAGGCGATGGCGGCGAGGAATACGATCGCGGCGGTGAACGAGTTGATGCGGATGCCCGCGATGTGGGTTGCCTCGTCGTCGCGCATCAGCTCGACGAAGAAACGGCCGAAGCTGTAGCCGGCGACGTACAGCGCGAACAGGCGTCCGTGCCCGATGCGGTAGCGCTTGTCGAGCTGCACGAGCAGCACCACGATGAGCACGTTCCAGATCAGCTCGTACAGGAACGTCGGGTGCACGACCTTGTCGACGACGCCGTTGGAGACGCCGTTCATCGCGTCCGGCTTCAGGTCGTCGTTGTACCGGAAGAAGATCTCCAAGCCCCAGGGCAGGTCGGTCTTGCGGCCGTACAGCTCCTGGTTGAAGTAGTTGCCGAGCCGGCCGATGGCCTGGGCCAGCAGGATCGGCGGGGCGATCGCGTCGCCCAATGCGGGCAACGGGATTCGATACACCCGGCAGCCGATCCAGGCGCCGACGCCGCCGAGCAGCACCGCGCCCCAGATGCCGAGGCCGCCGTTCCAGATCTGCAGCGCGGCAGCGGGGTCGCCGTCGGGGCCGAAGTACTTCTGCCAGTCGGTGGCGACGTGGTAGAGCCTGCCGCCGATCAGACCGAACGGCACCGCGAACATCGCGACGTCCAGGATCGCGCCCTGCTGTCCGCCGCGTTCACGCCAGCGCCGCTCGCCCCACCAGATGGCGACGATGATGCCGAGGATGATGCACAGCGCGTAGGCCCGCAACGGGAACGGACCGATGTGCCACACGCCCTGCGGAGGGCTCGGAATGTAGGCCAGGACTCGTAAGGTCACGGGGCCACCGTAGCGGAGAACCGTGCCGACGCCAGAACCACCGCACCGTGGCGTCCGCCGCCGGACACGCCGCTCAGGAGGCGACGGTCGCCGAACGCACGCCCTCGGCGAGCTCCTCGGTGAGCGCGCGGACCGCGTCGAGGCCCTCGCCCGCCGCGCTCACCAGCGCCGAACCCACGATGACTCCGTCCGCGTAGGAAGCGATCTCGGCCGCCTGCGCGCCGGAGCGGACGCCGAGGCCGACGCCGATGGGGATGTCGGAGTGCGCTCGGATCCGCGCGCAGAGCGCGGGAGCCGCCGACGACACCGCGTCACGGGCGCCGGTGACGCCCATGGTGGACGCGGCGTACACGAAGCCGCGCGACGCCTCGAGCGTCTTCACCAGACGCTCCTCGGTGGACGACGGCGCGACCAGGAAGATGCGGTCCAGGTTGTGCGTGGACGAGGCGACGAACCAGTCGTCGGCCTCCTCCGGAATGAGGTTCGGGGTGATGATGCCCGCGCCGCCCGCGGCCGCGAGATCACGCGCGAAGGTGTCGACGCCGTACTTGAGCACCGGGTTCCAGTAGCTCATCACCACGGCTTGGCCGCCCGCCGAGGTGATCGCCTCGACGACGGAGAACACGTCGCGCACCCGCACGCCGCCCCGCAGCGCCTGATCGGCGGCGGCCTGGATGGTCGGGCCGTCCATCACCGGATCGGAGTAGGCGACGCCGACTTCGATGATGTCGCAACCGGATTCGACCATGGCGCGGCAGACCTCGATGGAGCCGGCCAGGTCGGGGTAGCCCGCAGGCAGGTAACCGATGAGCGCGGCACGGCCCTCACCGCGCGTCGCGGCGAAGGTGTTTGCCAAACGAGATTGTTGGCTCACGACTGAACGGCCTCCTCATCCAACAGCCCGAACCAGCGCGCCGCGGTGTCCATGTCCTTGTCGCCGCGGCCGGACAGGTTGACCAGGATGATCGCGCCGGGGCCCAGTTCCTTGCCCAGTTGCAGCGCGCCGGCCACCGCGTGCGCGGACTCGATCGCGGGGATGATGCCCTCGGTGCGGCTGAGCAGCAGCAGCGCGTCCATCGCCTCGGTGTCGGTGATCGGGCGGTACTCCGCGCGGCCGATGTCCTTGAGCAGCGCGTGCTCGGGGCCGACGCCGGGGTAGTCCAGTCCGGCGGAGATCGAGTGCGACTCGATGGTCTGGCCGTCCTCGTCCTGGAGCAGGTACGAGTAGGCGCCCTGGAACGCGCCGGGCGTGCCGCCGGTGAAAGTGGCGGCGTGCCTGCCGGTTTCGACGCCGTCGCCGGCCGCCTCGTAGCCGACCAGCCGGACGTCGGGGTCGTCGATGAAGGCGTGGAAGATGCCGATGGCGTTGGAGCCGCCGCCGACACAGGCGACGACCGCGTCGGGCAGCTTGCCGGTGGACTCCTGCACCTGCGCGCGGGCCTCGAGGCCGATCACGCGCTGGAAGTCGCGCACCAGCATGGGGAACGGGTGCGGGCCCGCGGCGGTGCCGAAGCAGTAATAGGTGTCGTCGGCGTTGCTGACCCAGTCGCGCAGGGCCTCGTTGATCGCGTCCTTGAGCGTCTTCGAGCCCGTGGTCACCGAGACGACCTCGGCGCCGAGCAGCCGCATCCTGGCCACGTTCAGGGCCTGGCGCGCGGTGTCGACGGCGCCCATGTAGATGACGCAGTCCAGGCCGAGCAGCGCGCACGCCGTGGCGGTGGCCACGCCGTGCTGGCCTGCTCCGGTCTCCGCGATGACGCGGGTCTTGCCCATCCGCTTGGCGAGCAGGGCCTGGCCGAGCACATTGTTGATCTTGTGAGAACCGGTGTGGTTCAGGTCTTCCCGCTTGAGCAGGATGCGCGCGCCGCCCGCGTGCTCGGCGAGCCGGGTGCACTCGAACACCGGCGAGGGACGGCCGGTGTAATCGCGCTGCAACCGGTCGAGCTCGTTGAGGAAGTCCGGGTCGAGCCGGGACTTCTCGTAGATCGCGGTGACGTCCTCGATGACCGCCATCAGCGCCTCGGGCACGTGCCTGCCACCGTAGACGCCGAAGTGGCCGCCCGCGTCGGGCTCGTGCGCGCTGCGGTGCGCGACGCCGTCGCTGGCCTTGGGCAGCTCACTCACCCCGGTCACCGGCCCCGCCGCGCGGGCTTCGGGCAGGACGGGTGGGTGCCCGCAGTCACCAGCTCGGAGACCGCCGCGCGGGGATCACCGCTGGTCACCAGGCCCTCGCCGACGAGCACGGCGTCCGCGCCCGCGCCGGCGTAGGCCAGCAGGTCGGCGGTGCCGCGAATGCCGGACTCGGCGATGCGGATGACCTCGGTGGGCAGGCCGGGCGCGATCCGGGCGAACACGTCCCGGTCGACCTCGAGCGTCTTGAGGTTGCGGGCGTTCACGCCGATCACCGAGGCGCCGGCCTCCAGCGCGCGGTCGGCCTCCTCCTCGGTGTGCACCTCGACCAGCGCGGTCATGCCGAGCGACTCGGTGCGGTCGATGAGCGAGGAGAGCACGTCCTGCTCCAGCGCCGCGACGATCAACAGGATCACGTCGGCGCCGTGCGCGCGGGCCTCGTGGATCTGGTACGGCCCGACGACGAAGTCCTTGCGCAGGATCGGGATGTTCACGGTGGCGCGGACCGCGTCCAGGTCGTCGAGCGACCCGTGGAAGCGGCGGCCCTCGGTGAGCACGCTGATGATCCGGGCGCCCCCGTCCTCGTATGCCTTGGCCAGGCTGGCGGGGTCGGGGATGTCGGCGAGCTCGCCCTTGGAGGGGCTGGCTCGCTTCACCTCCGCGACGACGCCGATGCCGTCTTCGAGCAGGGCCGCGCGCGCGTCGAGCGGGCTACTGGCCGCCGCGGCGGCCGCCTTGACCGCCTGGAAATCGAGGAGGGCTTCCCGAGCGGCCACATCCGCGCGGACCCCGTCGAGAATCGAGTCGAGTACCGTCATCTGGCTCGAATCCTTTCTGGGGAGACGGACTTGCTGCCTGAGAATCCCCCCAGGCGCTGTCTCACCGATGCTGACAAAGAATAAATGGGCGTACCGGTCGCGTTCGCGCCGGGTCGTGTTGTGGACCAGCCAACCAGTCCGAGCGCAAGGTGTGCGCCGCCACAGTCGCCGCGCCCGGAACCTTCAGTGCGCACGTCCACCCGCCCCGTTTCCGTCCCGATCCTCGGGCCGCGCACCGGGGTTCGCGGCGTCCTCGGT
The DNA here is from genome assembly GCF_000308715.1 of Nocardia tenerifensis NBRC 101015. Classification (GTDB taxonomy): domain Bacteria; phylum Actinomycetota; class Actinomycetes; order Mycobacteriales; family Mycobacteriaceae; genus Nocardia; species Nocardia tenerifensis. The sequence continues at coordinate 5,878 of NZ_BAGH01000151.1, read as the reverse complement.
GGGGTCGGTGCCTGCGTCCAGCGCGTCCCACAGCACGCGTTCGGACAACTGAGCGGAGTCCGGGTCCTGGGTTGCCGTGTCGTCGCGCCGCTTGGTGACCTGTTCGGTGGCGGCGGCGCGGCGGAACACCGGATTGTCGTACTTGCCGGAGAGCCGGGCGGTCTCCTGCGGCATCCGCGCGAGCAGCCCGCCCGCAGCGAACGCCGCCAGCGCGCCGAGCAGGGCGAGGACGGCGGGCAGCGGCGAGGTCGTCGCCTCGCCCACCTGCGCTCTGGCGGGTAGCTCGGCCAGCTTGGCGGCGCGTTCGGCGATCTTGCCCGAGTTGGTGAGCAGCGCGAAGGCCGGGACCGCGGCGACGGCGGCGACCAGGGCGATCAGCACGCCGAGCGCGCGGCGCAGCCAGCCCTTGGTGGCCAGCACGGCCGCGATGGAGGCGAGCAGCACGAGCGCGAGCGGGGTGAGCGCGCCGAACCAGACGCCGCCGTTGAGGCGGTCGGTGCGCGGTTCGGTGAGGCCGTCGGCGGAGGTCAGCGTCACCCAGGTCATCCGCGAGGAGCCCCACAGCGCGGCCGCCGCGACGGCGAGCAGCACCAGGGGGCCGACCGGAAAGCCGCGCCGCGCAGGGGCTTTCGTCTCCGCGCCGGCGGTCTGCTCGGTGACCAGGTCGGGGTCGGGGGTGTGGGCCGGATCGGGCTCGTCGGCCGTCACGCGCCGTCGCCCTTCGCGCCGTACGCGCGCACCGTCTTCGCCGCCGCGATCGCCTTGAGCACCGCCATCGCCTTGTTGCGGGCCTCGACGTCCTCGTACTCGGCGTCGGAGTCGGCGACGATGCCCGCGCCCGCCTGCACGTAGGCGGTGCCGCGCTTCAGCAGCGCCGTGCGGATGGCGATCGCGGTGTCCGCGTCGCCTGCGAAGTCGAGGTAGCCGACGACGCCGCCGTACACCCCGCGTCTGGTCGGCTCCAGCTCCTCGATGAGCTCCATCGCGCGCACCTTCGGCGCGCCGGACAGCGTGCCCGCCGGGAAGCAGGCGCGCACCGCGTCGAGCGCGATCTTGCCCGCGGCCAGCCGGCCGGACACCGTCGAAACCAGGTGCATCACATGGCTGTAGCGCTCGATGTGCCGGTACTCGGTGACCCGAACGGTGCCGGGCTGACAGACCCGGCCCAGGTCGTTGCGGCCGAGGTCGACGAGCATGAGGTGCTCGGCGTTCTCCTTCTCGTCGGCGAGCAGGCCCTTCTCCAGCAGCAGGTCGTCCTCCTCGGTGGCGCCGCGCCAGCGGGTGCCCGCGATCGGATGGGTCGTCGCCACCCCCTCCTTCACGGTGACCAGCGACTCGGGGCTGGAGCCGACGATGGAGAACGCGGTGCCGCCGTCGCCGTCGGGGATGTGCAGCAGGTACATGTACGGGCTCGGGTTCGACGCGCGCAGCATGCGGTACAGGTCGAGCGGCGCGCCGTCGTAGTCCATCTCGAAGCGCTGCGAGAGCACGACCTGGAACGCCTCGCCCGCCTCGATCTCCTTGACCAGCCTGCGCACGCCCGCGCCGAACTCCTCGCTGGTGCGGCGGCGGCGGAACTCCGGCTCGGGCCGTTCGAACACCGACACCGTGGACGCGGCGGGGGCGGCGAGCGCCTCGGTCATCCGATCCAGGCGGGCGACCGCGTCGTCGTAGGCCTCGTCGACGCGCGCGGCGGTGCCGTTCCAGTTGACCGCGTTGGCGATGAGGGTGATCGCGCCCTCGTGGTGGTCGAACGCGGCGAGGTCGGTGGCGAGCAGCAGCACCATCTCGGGCAGCTGGAGATCGTCGTGCGCGAGGTTCGGCAGGCGCTCGATGCGGCGGACCGCGTCGTAGCCGAGGTAGCCGACCATGCCGCCGGTGAGCGGGGGCAGGCCGGGCACCCGCTCGGTCTTCAGCAGTTCGAGGGTCTCGCGCAGCGCGAGCAGCGGGTCGCCGCCCGACGGCGCGTCCACCGGGATGTTGCCCAGCCAGGCCGCCTCGCCGTCGACCACGGTCAGGGCCGAGGGACTGCCCGCGCCGATGAACGACCAGCGCGACCACGATCGGCCGTTCTCCGCCGACTCGAACAGGAACGTTCCCGCTCGGTCGTCGGCCAGCTTGCGGTAGGCGGAGAGCGGAGTTTCGGAGTCCGCCAACACCTTTCGGGTCACCGGTACCACCCGGTGCTCCGCGGCCAGCTGGTGGAACTGTGCACGGGTCGTGGTGGTGGGAGTCGACGCGCCTGGCATGGTCACATCATCCCAGGGTGCACCGACACGAAGTGCGGCGCACCCCGTGCGGCCGGATTCGCCAGTGGCGCCGCGGGTTCCGCGCGGGGCCCGGCTCGCCACACCGGCAACAAACACGACCGCCCGGTTCTCATGCCCCCGGCGGCCCCGCGCGGGTCGTCTCTACACTTCGCTCCGTTCCATCTCGCACGCGGTATCCATGATCGAGAGGAGACAACCGATGTACCCCTCGCAACCGGAGGGCAGGCACGCCGCCCCAGGCGGTCCGCCGAGCCAGGCCCCACGGATGGTAGGTCTGCAGTCCAAGCCAGGCCCCCAGGGTGCCCCGAGCGCGCTAGCCACCTTCGTCACCTACGCGAAGGCGCTGGAGACCCTGGACAAGGATCACTTCCCGGACGAATACGCCACGCACGCCGACCGGATCAAGGAACTCAAGCCCTTCCTGCGCGCGCACGGCATTCTCGACGTCATGCAGATCAAGAACCCCGAAGTCGCCGCGCTGATCGGTATCTAGGACGTAGCCGCGTAGCTTCGCCGCGGGCATGTCCGCGACGCGGGCGGTTCGACAGGTACCGGGTGCGACACGCGCCCGGTACTGTCCCATTCCATGCAGACAGGTCAGCTCGCCCCGCAGTTCGAGCTCCCCGATCAATCCGGCACGCCCCGTTCGCTCGACGCGTTGCTCGCGGACGGCCCGCTGGTCCTCTTCTTCTACCCCGCCGCGAACACCCCGGTGTGCACGGCCGAGGCCTGCCACTTCCGCGACCTGGCCGCCGATTTCGCCGCGGTCGGCGCCTCGTGCGCGGGCATCAGCGCCGACGCCGTCGACACCCAGGCCGGCTTCGCCGACAAGCAGCGTCTCGGCTACCCGCTGCTCTCCGACCCCGACGGCGCCGTCGCCGCGCAGTTCGGCGTCAAGCGGGGCCTGCTCGGCAAGCTGTCGCCGGTCAAGCGGCAGACGTTCGTCATCGATCGGGACCGCACCGTGCGCAAGATCATCACCGGCGAGTTGCGCGCCAACGTGCACGCCGACGAGGCGCTGAAGTTCCTGCGCGAGCACGCGAAGTAGTCCCGGCCGAGCGCGACGCCCGGCCGAAACGCCGGGCCGATCACCGCGTTTCCGTCGCTGACCCGGCTTACCCTGAGCTAATGACTGCGACCGACGGACAGCTGGAGCAGAAGTCGACCGGGCCCACCTGGAAGACGTGGATCATCGGCGGGCTCGCGGTGCTGGCCCTGCTGTTCATCGCCTACTTCATCCTGTCCGCGTTCATCCCGCGCTGGTGGGCGCAGCGGATCGCGGAGATGGTGCACGGCAGTTTCGCCAAGGGCATCGGCTGGGGCCTGGTCTTCGGCGGCGTCTGCACGGTCATCCCGCTGTTCCTGCTGCTGTTCGCGCTGCGGGTGTGGCGGCGCAGGGGCGGCCGGTTCATGGCGGGCGCGGCCGTGGTCATCGCCGTGCTCGTCGCCATCCCCAATCTGATGACGCTCACCATCGTGCTCGGCGGCAGCAACGCCGCGCACGCCGGCGAGCGGATCCTCGACGTCGACGCGCCCGCCTTCCGCGGCGCGTCCCTCGCGGGCGCGCTCATCGCGGCCGCGCTGTTCCTCGTGGCACTGGTGCTCGTCATCATGCGGTGGTGGCGGCGCAGGCATCCCGAGCGCAACACCCCGCGGACGCCGCCGCCGAGCACCACCGGCCCGGCCATGACCGGCCCCGGCGGTTTGTGAGGGACCTCACGCTACTGGACAACTTCATGACGGGCGAGCGAAGTCGTGGCAAACTCAGAGTCGCGGGTGACTGTGAATATGCTTTTCAATAATCGGTAGGCTTACTAACAAAACCACGTCACTTGGCTTGAAAGAAGGCACACAGTGACGAAGTGGCTCGACCCGGTTGAACAACGAGCTTGGCGCGCGATTGTCGCGCTGATGACCCGCCTACCAGGCGCTTTGGACACCCACATGCAACGCGAGTCCGGGGTCACGCATTTCGAGTATTGGGTCTTGACCCTGCTCTCCGAAGAGCCGGGCCACCGGTTGCAAATGAGTGACCTCGCCCACAAGGCAAATGCATCGCTATCACGCCTTTCCCACGTCGTTTCCAAGCTGGAACGCATGGGCTGGGCGCAACGCTCCGCTACCGCCGGGCGCCGCGGCGTGCAGGCCGTCCTGACAGACGACGGCTACCACAAAGTCGTCCAAGCAGCCCCCGGCTACCTCGACGCCGTCCGCCACCTGGTCTTCAACGGCCTAGAACCCGAACAAACCGCCCAACTAGCCGAACTAAGCGAACTACTAGCCGACCACCTAACCGACACCCTCAGCCCCGACCCCAAATCCCGCACTCCCTCTCAGGATCAGCACTCGCTTTAGGGCCCTGGAGAGGGTGCGGAGCCCGAAAGAGAGTGCGGGGCTAGGCGAGCAGGACGTCCGAGTCGAAGCAGGTGTGGGTGCCGGTGTGGCAGGCGGCGCCTTCCTGGTCCACGAGCAGCAGAATGGTGTCGCCGTCGCAGTCGAGCCGGACCTCGTGGACGTACTGTGTGTGGCCCGAGGTCTCCCCCTTGACCCAGTACTCCCCGCGCGAACGCGAAAAGTAGGTCGCCTTGCGGGTTTCCAGCGTGCGGGCCAGGGCCTCGTCGTCCATCCACGCCATCATCAGCACGTCGCCGGTGCCGCGTTCCTGGGCGACGGCGGCGACCAGGCCGGCCTCGTTGCGCTTGAGCCGGGCGGCGATGGCGGGATCGAGAGTCATGGCACCGTTATAACAGTCGGACATGGGCGCGCCGCAGGGCGGCCACGGTGTCGTCGTCGGACTCGTCCAGCGCGAGGGTGAGCGTGTCGCGGTAGGTGTCGCCCGCGGACCGATGGCGCTCGCGTCCCTTGTCGGTGATCACCGCGTAGACGCCGCGCCGATCGTCCGGGCACAGGTCCCGGTAGGCCAGCCCGGCGGCGTCGAGCCGGCCGACCAGCCTGGTCACCGAGCTCTGATTGAGGCCGAGGCGCGCGGAGAGGTCCTGCATCCGCAACTCCCCGTCCGGGGCCTCCGCCAGGAAGCCGAGGGCTCGATACTCCGAGAGCCCGAGGCCGTGCCCGCGCTGCACCGCCGCCGCCAATCGCCCCTCCACCTGGGCGTGCAGGGCGATCAGCCGGCTCCACATCTGCTCGTCACGCTCACTGTTTGACACGATTTATTTGTACATGCATACTTCTCCTCACGCAAGGTAATTGCATATACATACAACTAAAGGAGCTGAACTCATGGCCTGGATCTACCTGATGATCGCCGCGGTCTTCGAAGTGGTCTTCGCGCTGGCGACCAACGCGACGCACGGATTCACCGTGCTCGGCCCGTCCCTGCTCACCGCGGCGGCGGCCGCGGGCGGCATCTTCTTCCTCAGCCTGGCGCTGCGCACCCTCGACGTCGGGGTGGGTTACACGGTGTGGACCGGCATCGGCTCGGTCGGCACGGTCACCCTCGGCACGGTGATCTTCCACGAGACGCTCAACGTCTGGAAGGTGCTCGCGTTCGTGCTGATCATCGGCGGCGTGCTCGGGCTCAAGCTGGCCGACACCATCGCCAACCGCGCGACCGCACCCGCGCCCGTCTGATACCCCAGTTCGCTTCC
>NZ_BAGH01000152.1 GCF_000308715.1 Nocardia tenerifensis NBRC 101015 | reverse complement strand
AACCAGCCCAAGTCCACCCCAAGGATCGCGCCCATCCGTGAACCATCTCAGGCCCACGCAGTAATCGCGCGCACCCGCGAACCATCCAGGCCCGCGCAGGAATCGCGCCCATCCGCGAAACCATCTAAGCCCCACGCGACAATCACGCCCACCCGCAAAACAGTTCAGGCCCACCCCGGAATCGTGCCCATCCGGGAACCAGCTGAGGCCCACCCCAAGACTCGCGCCCATCTGCGAAACCAGCCCAAGTCCACCCCAAGGATCGCGCCCATCCGCGAACCATCTCAGGCCCACGCAGTAATCGCGCGCATCCTCGAACCAGCCCATCCAACGATGCCCACTCCACCGATCGCGCGCACCCGCGAAACCAGCCCAGGCCGACTACAGGATCGCGCCGCCCGCGAAACGATTTCAGCCCACGCCGGAATCACGCCCACCCGCCAACCAGTTCAGGCCGATCCCCCACGATCACGTCACCCGCGAACCATCCCACCCCACCCCGTCGGCAACCCCCTCAGTACCTCACCGTTTCAAACTGTCCCGACGCCGTAACTCCTCGGCCCGAGCACGAAGCGCGGCATTCACCAGCTCACGCCCCTCGGCCACCAAGTCCAGCACCTCCCACGAGGCCTTGCGGGCAGCGCCGCCGACGATGCCGGCGATGGCTCCACCGTGGCGGCGGGCGGCGGCGGCGAGTTCTTGTGCGAGTTCGTTTTCCATCAGGCACCGACCGTCATAGGGGATTCGGTGAATGAGTGTGTGCCGAACGAGGTGTGTACATGGGCCGACCATCCCTTCGGTGACTGCGACTATCCGGAAAGCTACGCGCAAGATCAGAGTACAACCGTACACTGACCGAGGCCGCCGTCAGAAGAGTGCAAAATCGAAAGCCTCCGCGCAGCGTAATCGGCCGAGGGGCCGACCGGAACACCCCCGGTGTACGCGCCACGCCGAACCCCCGCCGCACATCCCCGGTCACAGGCCGATTTGCTCGCCGAGGCGTTTGATGCATACCCCGCCGGGTAGTTGCCTTCATGTAGCTGATCGGCCGGATTCCACTACGGGAATCGGGAACATTCACTACGTGGCAGGAGCAGACACATGCTTGATATTGCCTACCGAAAATCCGCGATCGACCAGGACACGCAACGGCTGGATGTCAGTAGATACCTAGCCCGGGGCAACGTCGAAGATCCGGTCCGACGCTCGCGGCAGACGCAGCGAATCGCCGACGATCTCGACCAGCCCGATCAAAAGGCAAGTGCCTGAACATCTTTCATCGAATGCACGCGGAGGAATTACATCATGACCGGAATGCTGGAAGAACTTATCGGAAGCGCTGTGTACGGAGCCCACGGCGACAGGATCGGCAAGGTCAAGCGGATCTACGTCGACAACACATCGGGCGCGCCGACCTGGGCGTCGGTTGACACCGGCTGGTTCAAGGACGATTCGCTGGTTCCGCTGGCCGGCGCGCAACTGAGTCACGACCCGGAAGCACTGCAGGTCAACGTCGAAGAGGCGGATGTGAAGACCGCGCCGCATCTCGAGCACGACGGTCTGATCAGTCCCGAGGCCGAGCGTGAACTGTTCGAGCACTACCACATCGACCCGAGCCAGGCCGGCATGGCGATGGGCGGCAGGCAGCAGATGCGTGGCGGTCGCCGCCCCGATGAGGGCATGGTGCGCTCCGAGGAGCGCCTCGCGGTCAACACGCAGAATGAAGAGGCGGGTCACGCGCGCCTGCACAAGTACGTGGTCACCGAGGAGCAGACCGTGACCGTGCCGACCACGCACGAGGAGGTGCGGATCGAGCGCGAGCCGATCACCGACCGGACGCAGGTCGGCCGCACCGATATCGGCGAGCAGGACGCGGAGGTCACCCTGCACGAAGACCGCGTGACGGTGCAGAAGGAAGCCGTGCCGGTCGAGCGGGTCCGCCTCGCCGTCGACGAGGTCGAGGACGAGCAGACCGTGTCCGACACCGTGCGCAAGGAGCGAATCGAGACCGAAGGCGTGGAGACCGATCCCCGCCACCCCCGCGGTAAGTGACGCCCCGCTGGTCGACTGATGTCACCGGGTGAGGATCAGGGACAACCTGATCCTCACCCGTTTATCTTGTACGTCGACCGCGATGCCGCGCTGACCGTGATGCTGCGCTGATCGCGATGCCGCGCCGACCGAGGGTGCTGTGCTGACCGTAATGCTCACGCCGATCGTGATGTCGCGCCGGTCGCGGTGCCGCGTCGACCGCGATGCCGCACCGACTGCGGGTGCTGTGCTGACCGTGACGCTTACGCCGGTCGTGATGCCGCGTCGACCACGCTGCCGCGCTGACCGCCGATGCCGTGCGACCGCGATGCCGCGCTGATCGTTGTGCCGCGCCGGCCGTGGTGCGCCGGTCGTGATGCTGCCATTCGCGATGCCGCGTTGACAATGAGGCCGCGTCGACCACGAGACTGTGCTGACCACGCTGCCGCGCTGACCGTGATGCTCACGCCGCTCGTGATGCTGCGCCACTTGCGATGCTGCACCGACCCCGATGCTGCGCCGGTCGCGATGCTCACGCTGACCACCGCAGCCGCGCTGACCCTGATACTCACCTCGCTCGTGATGCTGCGCCGATCGCAATGTTTACGCCGACCGTCGACCGCCGACCGCCGACCGTCGACCGCCGACCGCCGTGACCGGGATGCCGCGTCTACCGCGATGCCTGCGCCGGTCGCGGTGCCGCGCTGACCGCCGATGCCTCGCTGACGGTGATGCTCACCTCGATCGTGATGCT
>NZ_BAGH01000153.1 GCF_000308715.1 Nocardia tenerifensis NBRC 101015 | reverse complement strand
TCGCCGGACCACTCAACCCGCCCGCACACGCTTTGCCAGCGGATCCGGCGTGACGCACCGCAAGTCGGCGACAGGGGAAGCGACCAGGAATGCGGAGAGCGTGCAGGCGCCGGAAGGGTGTACGCGGCAGGCGCAGCGGCCGGCCCCAGGGCTCTCATCAGCCGACCACCACTCCCACACCCCTCTTTGGACGGGTGCGGCGTGTCACGCGGCAAGTCGATGTGCGGGAACCCAGAAGGTGCGCGGGAACTCAAGAGAGGTGCGGAAGCCCACAGCGTGCACGGCACCCGGCGGCCGCAGGTATGCCATCCGCCGACCGACTCAGCACCCCCGCACCCCCTCTTGCGACGGACACGGCGTGTCACACGGCAAGCCGGTCTGCGCGAACCCAGAAGGAGTGCGGGAGCCGAAAGGCGGTGCGGCTCAGCGGCATAACGGTCCTGTTGGAACCGTGACTCATCAGCCTCAGCGCAGCCGCTGGCCGAGGTCACTCCATCACCACCTCATCGCCACCCTGGCCGACTCATCCAGACAACACCTCACCGCTCACGCCGAGCCACTTCCCTCAACGGCCCACCCGGCCAACCCGTGCCGCCACCCATCTCACCGCATCACCTGGCCGAGCCACCTCGTCAACACCCCAGGCATCCGGGCCGAGTCATCCCGACCACACTTCATCGCGACCACTGGGCCAAGCCACCCTCACCCGAGGCGCACCGGCGAACCTTTCGCTCAGCTCAACCCCGCGGCATCCATGCCTCGCAGTTCCTTCTTCAGATCGGCGATCTCGTCGCGCAAACGGCCCGCTAGTTCGAATTGCAACTCGCGGGCGGCGTTCATCATCTGGGCGGTCAGCTCCTTGACGAGGTCGGCCAGTTCGGCGCGGGGCATCGACTTGACGTCGCGGCCTTCGTAGACGCCGGCGCTGACGGCGCGGCCGGGCTCACCCTGGGCGCGGCGGCCGCGGCTGGCGTTGCGGCCGGAGCCGCCCACCTCGACCTCGGTCTCCTCGGCCTCGCGGTAGACCTGGTCGAGGATGTCGGCGATCTTCTTGCGCAACGGTTTCGGGTCGATGCCCATCTCCGTGTTGTAGGCGATCTGCTTGGCGCGGCGGCGATCGGTCTCGTCGATGGCGTGCCGCATCGAGTCGGTGATCTTGTCGGCGTACATGTGCACCTCGCCGGACACGTTGCGCGCCGCGCGGCCGATGGTCTGGATCAGGCTGGTGCTGCTGCGCAGGAAGCCCTCCTTGTCCGCGTCGAGGATCGCGACCAGCGACACCTCGGGCAGGTCGAGACCCTCGCGCAGCAGGTTGATGCCGACGAGCACGTCGTACTCGCCGAGCCGCAACTGCCGCAGCAGCTCGACGCGGCGCAGCGTGTCGATCTCGGAGTGCAGGTACCGCACCCGAACACCCAGGCCGAGCAGGTAGTCGGTGAGGTCCTCGGCCATCTTCTTGGTCAGCGTGGTGACCAGCACCCGCTCGTCCCGCTCGGTGCGCTGACGGATCTCGTGCACCAGGTCGTCGATCTGCCCCTTGGTCGGTTTGACCACGACCTGCGGATCGACCAGACCGGTCGGGCGGATGACCTGCTCGACGACCTCGCCGCCGACCTGCCCGAGCTCGTACGGGCCCGGCGTGGCCGACAGATACACCGCCTGCCCGATCCGATCGGCGAACTCCTCCCAGGTGAGCGGCCGGTTGTCCACCGCGGACGGCAGCCGGAAGCCGAACTCGACCAGGTTGCGCTTACGCGACATGTCGCCCTCGTACATGCCGCCGATCTGCGGCACCGTCACGTGCGACTCGTCGATGACGAGCAGGAAGTCGTCGGGGAAGTAGTCGAGCAGCGTCGCGGGCGCCGACCCGGCCGGGCGGCCGTCGATGTGGCGCGAGTAGTTCTCGATGCCGGAGCAGAACCCGACCTGACGGATCATCTCCAGGTCGTACTGGGTTCGCATGCGCAGCCGCTGGGCCTCGAGCAGCTTGCCCTGGCGTTCCAGCTCGGCCAGCCGCTCCTCCAGCTCGGCCTCGATGTCGCGCACCGCGCGCTCCATCCGCTCCGGGCCCGCCACGTAGTGGGTGGCCGGGAAGATGCGCAGCATGTCGACCTGACGGACCACGTCGCCGGTGAGCGGATGCAGGTAGTACAGCGCCTCGATCTCGTCGCCGAAGAACTCGATGCGGACCGCGAGCTCCTCGTAGGACGGAATGATCTCGACGGTGTCGCCGCGCACCCGGAACGAGCCGCGGGTGAACGCCATGTCGTTGCGGGTGTACTGCACGTCGACCAGCAGCCGCAGCAGCGCGTCGCGGTCGACCTCGGCGCCGACCTCCAACTGCACCGATCGATCCAGGTAGGACTGCGGGGTGCCGAGGCCGTAGATGCACGACACCGACGCGACCACCACCACATCGCGGCGCGACAGCAGGCTCGACGTCGCCGAGTGCCGCAGGCGCTCGACGTCGTCGTTGATCGAGCTGTCCTTCTCGATATAGGTGTCGGTCTGCGCGATGTACGCCTCGGGTTGGTAGTAGTCGTAGTACGAGACGAAGTACTCGACGGCATTGTTCGGCAGCATCTCGCGCAGCTCGTTGGCCAGCTGCGCGGCCAGGGTCTTGTTCGGCGCCATCACCAGCGTCGGACGCTGCACCCGCTCGATGAGCCAGGCGGTGGTCGCCGACTTGCCGGTGCCGGTCGCGCCGAGCAGCACGACGTCGCGCTCGCCCGCCTTGATCCGGCGCTCGAGCTCCTCGATGGCCGCGGGCTGGTCGCCGGCGGGCACGTGCTCGCTGACCACCTCGAAGCGCGCCTCGCTGCGCTCGATCTCGCCGACGGGACGGTGCTCGGAGTGCGCGAGCGGGGTCGCGCCCGCCACCCTCTCCTCGTAGCCTTCCGTCGGAATCTCGGTTGCGAATGCCATGCTCACCAGCCTAAGCCCAGCCACCGACAGATTTCCTCGCCCGGCGCGGGCGGTGGCGGTCGCGGCCGTGGGCGGCGGGTTTCGGCCGGAGTTCCTTCGCCGAGTCCCGGTGATAAAAACCGACGCCGCCCACATCGCATTCCCGGCGCATAAACCGCGCTTTACCGGACCAATACCGTTTCACTCCCCCGGGCCGCCGAGTGTCCGAAATGTCCCTTGCGGCAACATAATTCGTATCCAAAAACATATCGCGCCAATCCACCACGCCACCATTTCGCAGGTGTACTCTGATTTGGTTGTTCGGACAACAAGTTCGGATGTGGCGAAGGACAAACGAGCCATGAGAGGTCTGATTCCATTGCTCAATACCGTGCCGACCACCGGCTTCGCAGGCAGTATCGCTCGACACATCCGTGCGGCGGTGCCCGGCCTGAACCATGGCGCCCACGCCGCCGCCCCGCCGAACTCCGCGTTACCGCCCGGCCACCCGCCGCACCGGCCGCACGTCGAGTTCTTCAACCTCGCGGAACTCACCAGCACCGACAGCAAGGGCTTCGTCCGCCAGGTCGAGCGCTACCACCACGAGCCGTGGGGCGTGTACATGGCGCGGATCGTGCCCGTCCCGCACCATCACTACCTGGAGTCCTGGCTGCTGCCCGACCTCTCGCTGCGTGTGACGGTCAGCCGCCGCAACCCGGCCCACCACGTCGACCACGACTTCCACCTCGACATCGGCGAGTTCACCGAGATCGCCCCGAAGCGCTGGAAGGCCGTCGACCACTACCTCGACATCGAGGTGCACCGCGGCCGCCACGTCGAACTCCTCGGCGTCGACGACCTGCTCGCCGCCCACGCGGCCGGGCTGGTGGACACCGCGCAGGCGCATCGCGCCTTCGAGTGCGCCACGGCCGCGCTGGACGGGCTCGCCGCCAACGACCACTGCGTGGAGGACTGGCTCGCCACCCAGGGGATCACGCTCACCTGGATGTAACCACTCGACTCCGCTCGCACGGCGGTAGATTCTGAATGCATGACGCAGGCACCATCCGTCGACGTGCATCGGCCCAAGGTCGAGTTCTTCGACCTCGCGGAGCTGACGAACACGGATCCGAAGGGATTCGTGCGGCCGGTCGAGCGGTACCACGTGGAGCCGTGGGGCCTGTACATGGCGCGGACCTCCGACCATGAACAGTTCCACTACATCGAATCGTGGCTACTGCCCGACCTGGCGCTGCGCGCCACCGTCTTCCACTACTACCCCGAGCATCAGCGGGACCAGGACTACTACCTCGACCTCGGCGAGTTCGGTCAGGTAGAGCCGCAGCGGTGGAAGTCGGTGGACCACTACCTGGACATCCTCGTGCGCACCGGCCGCGAGACCGAGCTGCTCGACGTCGACGAGCTGCTCGCCGCGCACACGGCCGGACTGCTCACCGCCGTCGAGACCCAGTCGGCCATCGAGACCGCGACCCGCGCGATCGACGGCATCGCGGCCCACGGATACCGTCTCGACCGCTGGCTGGAGTCCCTCGGCGTCACCCTGACTTGGAAGTAGCGTCGGGATCGGTCGGCGCGGCAGCAGATCCGAGGGTACGGCGGTCAGATCGTTGCATCGCAAATGATCACCGCACGCGAACGATATTCGCCTGCGCGCGAACGCGCACCCGTGCGCGCGCTAACGGAATACCTCTGCGCATCAACGGTATTCGCCAATACGCCAGCACTTCGCCTGCCAGCCAACGTCTTCTCTGCACGCCATCGGCTTCTTCGGGTCCCTGTGTGCGCCGGCAACGCCTGCGCGCCAACAGCTTCAGTGCGGTACACGAAAACTGATGCGTCGCTAGCGATCCCGCCACGCGAGCATGCGCGGATAAGCGGCGGCGAACCACGGCTCCTTGACATCCACGTACGCGAGCGTCGCCTCCGCACCCGTCGCGCCGGCCGCCTTCGCCTCCGCCGCGCGCTTCACCTCGAGGTACTCGGCCCGCGCCGCGGCGTCGGCGCGCAGCCAGTCGCGGAACAGCAGCGCATACTCCTGCCCCGGCGAACCCGCAACGCGCACATGGACATTGGCGCGACGGCCGGGGTCGGCGCTCTGGTGGTAACGCTTGGTCCACAACGCGACGTCCGTGCCCGCCGGATCCTGCGGCGTCGGTCGCGGGGTGTCCTCGGTGACCTCGGGCCGCGCCGGAAAACCGGCCGCGCCCAACGCATCTCGCAGCCCATCGGCCGCGGCGAGGTCGGCGACGGTGATCTGCAGATCGATCACGTCCTTGGCGGGCAGCTCCGGCACCGAGGTGGACCCGATGTGATCGATCCGCGACGCGGCCGACCCGCACGCCACCCACAGTCTGGCGATGAGCCGCTGCGCCTGCACGGCCCACTCCGGGTTCGCGGGCACGAGCCTGATCTCCGTGCGACGCGCCGGCGTTCCGGTGCGCAGATTGTGCTCGAACGGCACCAACCGCTCCCGCCATAACCGCCGCACCGCCTCCTCGACCACCGCGGGCTCCCCGCTGTTGTCGAGCAATACATCCGCGACGGCCCGCCGCTGTTCATCGGTGGCCTGCGCGGCGATACGCGCACGCGCGTCGGATTCGGTGACGCCACGGAATTCGACGAGCCGGCGCACACGCGTCTCCGCGGCGACATCGACGACAATGACCAAATTCATCAATGGCGCGAGACCATTCTCGACGAGCAATGGAATGTCCTGGACGACAATGGCGTCGCCCGGCGCCGCGGCAATGAGTTCTGCGGTTCGCTTACCCACCAGTGGATGAGTAATCGAATTGAGCGTGGCGCGCGAGGTATCGTCGGCGAAAGCTTTGGCCGCCAAGGCCTGCCGATCCAGACCGCCGTCGGCGGCGAGAATGTCCGCGCCGAACGCCGAGACGAGCGCAGCGAGGCCCTCGGTCCCCGGCGCGACCACCTCCCTGGCGATCAGGTCGGAGTCGATGATCACCGCGCCGAGGTCGGCCAGGATCCGCGCCACCGTCGACTTGCCCGCTCCCATGCCTCCGGTGAGGCCGATCCGCAACATTCGACCAGTCTCGCATCCGACGGCCCGGCGGGCGTTCGGCACCCACCGCGTATACCGCGTGACTGTGCCGCAAGGACCGACGTTCGACTACGGCGACACGATCAGCCCGATTACCCATCCGGGCCGCCGATTCCACCTGCCGCCACCGTAATTGCCCGATCCGTGACGAGGCCGAGACCGATTCGCAACAATTCCGGCCGGGCCCGCCGGTCCGCCGACAACTTTCCGACACGCCGGGCCAATTACTTGCGCAAAATACTCTGCGTGGCAGTTTCGTTCGGCTAATCTTCGCCCTGGCGATCGGAGCGCCAGTACCAGCAAGCAAAGGAACACCATTGGGCACCAGAAACAACCAGACGGCTCGCCACCGCCTGGGCATGGCGGGCGGAGTGCACTGCGTCCAGATCCCCGCCGTCGCGGCCGCACTAGCCGAGCACCGCCGCACTTGGTTCACCGCGTTGATCAGCCCGGCCCGGCACAGCTTCGCGGCCATGCGAAAACGCTCCGTCGTCCCCTCGGTCCGGTGGGTGCCCGCCACCGCGAGCTGACACCGTCGAACGAGAAGTGGCCCAGCCCCCGCCAGGGCTGGGCCACTCTCATGCCCGAATCAACCCGCTCGGCTTGCGCCGGGCGCCTGGTTGCTGTGTCGGCATCGAATTCGGCGGAACCGGATAGGGAATCCCGGCCGTCGCCGTACCCAAGCCGATATTCGGGCCGCATTGGGCGACCGCGGCATCCATTTTCGGTTTCGGATCGGGCAGCACCGGTTTCGCGATATTCGGGGCCGAGCCGAAATCGAAGGCGGAGGTCATGTCGCCGGTGACGCCGCGTCGCCACGCGGTCAGATTCGGCACCTCCACCCCGAACCTGGTCTCCAGCAGTCGCAGCTGCGAGGTGTGGTCGAAGGTCTCCGAGGCGACCAGCCCGCCTCGGGTATACGGCGAAATCACCAGCGCGGGAACGCGATAGCCCAAACCTATCGGGCCCGCGACGCCCTGTGCGGCGGGTACGCGATCGAGCGGCACGGTGAGGAACTCGCCGGGGGTGCCCGGCGGCGGGGTCGGCGGAGTGACGTGGTCGAAGAAGCCGCCGTTCTCGTCGTAGCTGATGATCAACGCGGTCTTCTCCCACACCTTCGGGTTCGAGGTGAGGATGTCGAGCAGTTGCACGATGCCGAACGCGCCGAAAGCCGCTGGCAACGCGGGATGTTCGCAGTTGAGCAGCGACGGGATCACCCAGGAGACGGCGGGCAGCGTGTCATTGGCGACGTCGGCCTGAAAGTCGTTGGGGTACACCGGAGCCATGCCGCGGCGCGCCAATTCCGAATTGGGGTCGGCGGATTGGGTGAAGCAGCCGAGCATGCCGTCGAGGATCACCGACGACAGCGGGCCAACGTCGCGATTGTTGTAGATTTTCCAGCTGACGCCGGCTTCGGACAGGTTCTCGGGGTACGTGCGCCAACTGTAGACGTGCTGCGGAATCAGCTTGGGGGTCTCCACCAGCGGGCCGCCCGCGGCGCCGTCCGGGTCGATGGTCGCGCTGATCCAATACAGCCGGTTCGGGTCGGTCGGGCCGAGGACCGAGCAGTGGTAGTTGTCGCACAGCGTGAAGGCGTCGGCGAGCGCGGAGTGGATCGGAATGTCCTCGGGCAGGTAGTAACCCATCGCCGCGGGCGCGTTGGCCGGGCCCACGCTCGCGATCGACATCGGCATCCACTGGTCGTTGCGGCCGTCGTTCCAGGCGTGGTGCATGCCCGCCCAGGTGTGGTCGGAGTCGTTGATGCACTCGCCGTCGAGTGTCGCGCCGCGGGTGGTGTCGAGGCGGAACGGGTTCACGTAACCGTCTGGGGCCGGGCCGGTTCCGGGCGTCCAGCCGTATTGCCGCCAGGCCGCCGACGGGTCGTCGAAGCCGCGTACGCCGGACAGGGTGCCGAAATAGTGGTCGAACGAGCGGTTTTCCTGCATCAGCAGGACGAAGTGCTCGATATCGCCGAGTCCGCCCAGGCCGGCCGGGTCGGCGGCGTAGGCGCGTTCGATGATCGGGTTGGCCCAGGAGGCCAACGCGCCGACCGCTCCGGCCGCCGCGGCCTTCGCTAGGAATTGTCTGCGATTGAGCCCGCTGAACGGCCCCGCTGCGCACATGTCTTCGGCCGACCTTTCCGCCAGGGCTGAGGAGCAGAGTTTCGCGATCCGCGCTGACCATACCCGACGTGCTGCGACGCCGCAGAGAAAGATCGTTTGGCCGAGTCGGGAATCGAGCGGAACCACGGCGGGAAGCCGCGATTTCCGCGTGGTTGCCCGTCAGCTGCCCGAATCAGCGCGCCGTCGTGACTGTTTCACCCGTTTTACCCTCTTCACCCCACCGCGGCCACGGATTCCCGTATCGGCGTGGCCAAGTCGGCGGCGCCGCGCCGAAACCTGCGCCAGACCAGCAGCGCGGTGGCGCCGAACCCGAGGCACAGGCCGAGCCAGATGCCTGGCGCCCGCCAGCCGAAGCCGAAGGCGAACACGGTCATGGCGGGCACGCCGATCGCGAAGTAGCCGATCAGCGTGCTCTGCATCCCCGCCTTGGTGTTTCCGATGCCGCGCAGCAATCCGATGGACAGGTTCTGCGAGCCCTTGCAGTACTGCTGGACGATCGCGAACCAGAGCAGCGTCGAAGCCGCGGCGACGACGGCGGTGTCATCGTGGTGCGAGCCCAGGAACGGCGTGAGCACCGCGTCGGGGAACAGCACGTAGCCGAGGCCGACCACGGTCATGAAGGCGAAGCCGAGGCCGAAGGTCCGGCGCGCGATCCGCGCCACCTCCTGCCGGTCGCCCTGCCCGATCGTGCGGCTCACCAGGATCGAAGCGCCTTGGGACAGACCGATATTGACCTGGTAGACGATATAAGCCAGCTGGTTGACGATATTGCTCGCGGCGAGCGCCACCGGCCCGAAGCCGCCCATCAGCACCGCGGCGACGGAGGTGATCGCCGCCTCCGCGCCGTAGGTCAGCGAGATCGGCGAGCCCATCCGGACGATGCGGATGACCGTGGCGCGATCGGCTCGCCAAGCACGCAGGGAGAGCAGATCGCCCAGCAGCGGATCGCGTTTCACCGTGCGCAGATAGAGGCCGAAGGTCCAGAGCTGAACGAGGGTGGTGGACAGGCCTATTCCGGCGAGGCCGAGCTTCGGCACCCCAAGCCAGCCGTAGATGAACAGCGCGTTCAGCAACGCGTTGACGCCGATGGACACGAGCGTCACCCGCAGCAGCGAGCCGGCCCTGCGCAGCCCGACGGCGAACTGCCGCAACACGTTCAACCACAGCATGGGTATCAGGCCGGGGGCGAGCGTCCACAGAATCGGGCGGGCGAGCCGGAGCACCTCGGGGTCCTGGCCGAGCCAGCGCAGCGCGTAGCCGAGGGTGATCAGGATCAGCGCAGCCGCCGCCGAGGTCACCGTCGCCACCCACGCGGCGGCGCGGACGAATCCGCGGATCTCGGCGCGGGCCTGCGAGTCGAGACCGGTTCGCCCGGTGCGCTTTTCGCTCCGGCCGACCGCCTCCGCGATCATATTCCCGACGCCGGTGATCATGCCGACGCACATGGTGCGCAGCTGGTTGTACAGCAGCAGCGCGAGGCCGCCCGCCGCGACCGACGCGACGCCGAGCAGCCCCATCATGGCCAGGTCGACCGTGGTCAGCGCCACCTGGGCGAGTTGGATGCCCGCGATGGGGGCCGCGAGCGCCACGATGGCCCGATATCCTCGAAATCCCATGCCGCTCAAGCCCCCGCCCGCTCCACGCGCGCGGCCGCCAGCCGAACCGACTCGTCGTAAGCCCGGAACAGCCTGACGATCCGCTGCTGCGCGGCCCGGTCGTGGAGGCCGCGTTCGTGCAGCCAACCGTCGTCGTACACGGTGTCGAGGTACTTCTCCCCCGCGTCGCACACCAGCACGACGACCGTGCTCGCCGCGGGTAGGTGCACGAGGCGGCGCAGCGCGACATGGATTGCGGCGCCGCCGGTTCCGCCGACGAGCAGGCCTGTGCGTCGCGCGACCACCCGGGCGGTGGCGAACGCGTCGACGTCGCCGACGCGGCAGTCCTCGTCGATGATGTCGTATTTCACGTTGCCGCCCACCGGGAATCCGGCGGGGCTGCCCGCGCCGGACTGCCAGTAGCCGCCGGCCGCGCCGCCGAAGATGATGGAGCCGGCCGGTTCGACACCGAGCGCGTGGACCCGGGAGCCGAGCCTGCGCAGTTCCTCGACCGTGCCGCAGAGGGATCCGCCGGTGCCGACCGCGCCGACGAGGTAGTCGACGTCGGTATCGAGGTCGGCGAGCAGTTCTCCGGCGAGCTCGCGGTAGCCCGCGTTGTTGTGCGGGTTGTTGTGCTGGTCCGGGTGGTAAGCGCCGGTCCGGGCCGCGATTTCGGCGGCGATCCGCCTGCGCGCCACCGAGCTCGGCCCGTCGCCGTCACCGCTGTCGACCGAAACCAGCTGCGCGCCCATGGCTTTCATGGCGCGCAGCTTGTCCTCGGCGGCGTGGTCGTCGACCACGGCGGTGAAGGTGTAGCCGCGCTCCAGCGCCATGAGCGCGAGTCCGGCGCCGGTGTTGCCGGAGGTGGGCTCGACGATGTGCCCGCCGGGGCGCAGATCGCCGGCGCGTTCGGCGTGCAGCACCATCTCCCGGGCCATCCGGACCTTCGCCGAGCCGGTCGGGTTGAACTGTTCGAGTTTGAGCAGCAGGCGGGTGCCGGCGCCCGTGCGGACGAGTTCGAGCAGCGGGGTCGAGCCGATGAGCTCCGAGGCCAGGCGTACGACGTTCTCGCGCAGCCGGAGAACCGGCCGCGGGTGCGCGCTGGATCTCCTGTGCGCGTTCACCTGTGCGACGACCTCGGCGTTCATTTGTCCATGCGCCACCGGATGCGGCCCTCCTCGTGGGTGCTGACGACAACCTTCGGGGGCAGCGGAAGCTGGTGGAACTCGCTCTCGTTCTTGTCCATCTGATAGCCCGCCGTATTCGGATACAGCAGCAGGTCACCGGGTTCGGGACGCTGCGGCATCGGCACCTTGCGCCAGGTGAGCACGTCGTACTCCATGCAGCTCGCCCCGCCGACACACGTGGCGATCGGGGACGTGGCCCGATCGGAGTTGCGCGGCACCAGGATCGGGTCCGGGAGGAACTCGGAACCCTTCCACTGCTCGGACACGCTCATGCTGAGTCCGTGCACGGTGGTGATGCCGTAGTCGGCGTTCTGTTTGTAGCCGAGCACGGGGAAGACGGTGCAGCCCGCGTCGATGAGCAGTGCGCGGCCTGGCTCGAGGAACAGCTGGATGTCGTTGTCGCGCAGGTGGGTCGCCAGCGTGCGTCCGTCGAAGGTGGTCGCGAGGATGGCGTCGAGCATGTCGGCGCCGGTCGGGGACTGCGCGTACGGGTAGAACTTCTCGAACCGTTTCCCAGCGTGGAACCAGTCGTCGCGTCGGTGCGCGAGGAAGGCGTTCCAGTCCTTGTCGCGAAGGTAGCGGCAAGCGAAGCCGCCGCCGACCGAGAGCGCGGTGATAGGAAGGCCCTGCGCTTTCGTCTTAGCGCACAGGCGAATCAGGTCGAAGGCGAGTTCGGCGCGCGGCGCGACGGCGTAGCCGTCCAAGTGGAAAGAGAATCCGATCAGCTCGACGGCCGGACGTAACCGCGCGCACAGGGTGATCGCGGTGTCGAGATCGTCCGCCGAGAGGCCGAATCGGCTGTGCGGTGCATTGGGAGGCAAGCGCCGCAGCAGGATTCGCACCGGCCCCGCGCTTTGCGCGATCTCCGCGAGCCGGGCCAGTTCGTCGAGTGCGTCGACGGCGACCACGCAGTCGTGCCGGGCCGCGAGGCGAAGCAGCGCATCGGTTTTCGCCGCGCCGGTCACCCCGATGTCGCGGCCGCGGACACCGTGCGCCAGCGCGTGCACCAGTTCGGGCTCGCTCGCGACGTCCACGGCGGCGTCGAGGTCCACTATCTCGGGCAGCCAGCAGCCCGCCTTGTTCGCCTTCTTGCCGTAGTAGACCTGGCCGCGCACTCCATGTGCGGCGAGCGTTCGTTGGAAAGAGCGCAGGTTCTCGCTGAACTGCGCCGGGTAGACGACGTGGAACGGACCGCCGACGGCGTGGTGAATGTCGAAGAGCAGCTGCCGGTCCGCGCGTACGCGCCGCTGCCATTCCGGTTCGATCGCGGGCAGCGTGGGCAGGTCGAGAGTTACGGCGTTCACGACCACAGTTCCACCCGCTGCCCGCGTCCCGCCGCCACCGCGCGGGTCGCCAGCGCATGGGCGACCGGGATGTCGGTGATGATCATGCCGCTGGCGAACGCGAACACCCGGTCGTCGGCGCCGGAGCGTCCCGGTGCCCGCCCGGCCACGATGTCCGGCAGTTCGGCGTCGATCGACGGCGCACCGTCCGGCCCCGCCAGCCTGGTACCGGTGACGCCGAGTTGGCCTGTGCTGGTGGCGATCGCGTAGTCGGCCGCGCGCAACGCGCCGCTCTCGACGCCCTTGCTGGCCACCGAGATCAGCAGTCCACCGGGCGGTAGCCACTCGGTGCACACCTTGGGATGCGCGGCCCGGCCGGACGCGACGACGACGATGTCGGACTCGGCCACCGCCGAGGGCACATCGTCGACGAGTTCGATGTCGCGGTCCGGAAACCAGCGGTGCAGAGCCGCAATGCTTTCCGCGATGCCGTCGGGATGGGTGCCGAACAACCGCAGTCGCTCCAGTCGCGGCAGCGCGGTCAGCAAGTAGGGCAACGTGTTTCGGCCCTGAATGCCGGTCCCGAGCATGAGTGCGCTGCGCGCGCCCTCGCGGGCAGCGTGTTTCGCGATGACGGCGGTGGTGGCGGGCGTGCGGGCGGCCCCGACGCGCTGACAGTCCATGAACGCGAAGGGAAGTCCGGTGGTGTCGTCGTACAGGCTGATCGTCGTGTAGTACTTGTCCGCGCTCGTGCTGCCCTGCCGGTAGGAGGTCTTGAAACCCAGGTGCTCCAGCGAACCGTCGTAGCCGAGCATCGAGTACGACACCGCGTCGCGTTCGGCCGTCGGCAGCGGCATCATCAGCTTCACCGGGCAGCGGGAGTCGCCGCGGGCGTACGCCAGATAGCCGTCCTCGACCAGGTCGATGACCTCGGCGGGCGAGAGGTCGATGTCGGCCAGATCGGTGCGGGTGAGGATGTGCAGTGCGCTACTCATGGAACTCCGATGTCGTTGTGCGAGTGGAGCGGACGCCCGGACGGCGGTGGCGCGCCGTCCGCGCACGCCGTCCGCTCGACCACGAATGCCGTTGCGGCAGCACCGATCCCGATCCGAAACAAAGCCATGTCAGCATCGTAGACTACTGGTAATGGTTTTCATTAGCATTATCAGTGAAATCGGACACATGCGTCGAGCCGGACACGACACGCGTCCACCTTGGCGAGTGACATATAGCTAGTCATCACCCAGCAAAGGGACGTGTGCCAAACGTCGGGAACCGACTACCGGGTGACCAGCATCCACACGGGCAGCAACAGCAGCGCCAGCAACGAGGTCTTGGCCACGACCGACGCGGCGAGGTCGACATCCGTGTCGTAGCGCTGCGCGAAGATGAACAGATTCTGCGGCGCGGGCATGGCGGCGATCAGCACGAGATAGGTCAGCCACGTGCCGTGAATACCGAAAAGGTAGTGGCAGATCAGCAAGGCCAGCAGCGGAAAGGCCAGGCATTTGAACGCGATCAGCGCGTATTCGTCACGCAGCGCGCCGCGCAGCCGCAAGCCGGTGCCGCCGAGGTGCAGACCCAGGGCGAACAGGGCGACGGGCGCGGCGGCGTTGCCCGCGAACGACAGCGTGTCGAGCAGCCAGCGCGGCACCGGCACGCGCGCCGCGTTCGCCCCGATCCCGAGGTAGCAGGCCACCACGATCGGCGTGGCCAGCGCCGCGAGCACGCCGCGCAGCACGGGGCGGCGCGTCGACTCGGCCGAAACATCGTCGCGCGCACCGAGTTCCATCACCGCGATGACGACGACGGTGAGCACGCAGACCTGGAGCAGGATAATCGGGAAGATCGGCGCGACGTCGCCGAAGAGCAGCACGAAAACCGGGATCGCGAAGTAGGTCGTATTGACCTGCACGCCGGCCATGATCCGCAGCGCGACACCCCGCGCGTCCACCCCGATCATCCGACGGGCCCAGAACCCGACGGCCACCATGCCGAGCAGCGCGGTGACCAGATAGGCGGCGATGGCGCGCGGATCGAACAGTCGCCCGAGGTCGCTCGAGTACAGCGAACCGACCAGGTAGCACGGGATGGCGAACAGAAAGGCGAACTCCGAGAACGCCTTCGACGCGTCGGCCCCGATGATCTTGCGCCGCGCGAACACCACGCCCGCGCCGAATACCAGTGCCACCGGGGCCAGCTTCCCGGCGGTGGCGACGAGATCACTCACCGGCTACAGCCCGAGCGAACGGACCAGGTCCAGCATCTCGAGGTGGAAAAGCTTTGCGGGGTCGCGGGATTGCGGCACCAGGTGGCCGTAGACCTCGAGCGCGACGAGGCCGTGCATGCGGCCCCATATGCGCAGCGCGAGCCCGAGCGCCGCGGGCGGCAGTTCGGGAAAACTCGCCCGAACGTGCGCGACGAGATCCGCGTCGAACTCCGACCACGTTGTGTCGCCGCCACTTTGGTGCTTCTTCGCGTGCGGCCACGCGGCGGCGGTCAGGCCGACGAGGCCGCTGCAGGCGCGCGTCTCGGCGGCGACGGCGGGTCCGCCGGGCGGGGGTTGATAGCCGGGCACCGGGTCGCCGTAGATGAGCCGGAACTCGGCGGGGTGCGCGATCGCCCAGTCGCGCACGGCCTCGCCCCAGGCCACGATCCGCCCGGCCGGATCGTCGGCCGGGACCGCGTCGCGCGCGGCCTCGACGCGGTCGACCAGCGAGGTGTAGACGTCGGAGATCAGCGTGGTGATCAGTTCGTCGCGGGTCGCGTAGTAGCCGTAGATCGCGCCCGCGGTCATGCCCATCTCGCGGGCGATGGCGCGCAACGTGATCGCGTCGGGGCCGCCTGCGGCCAATAACCGCAGCGCAATTGCCTTGATCTCCTCGGACGCCTGCTCGCGCATGCGCTCCCTGCGACTCTTCACGACCTCGACCACGGTTGACACTCTACAGCGTTTGACTACTATCACCCGTGTCGTTACTGAACGGCGTGTAGTAAATGAACATTGTTTAGGGAGTGGTCGTGGACATCGGGATTTTCGGCGCGACGGGCGTCATCGGCAGCCGGGCCGTCGCCGAGGCGGTCGAGCGGGGACATCGCGTGACCGCCTTCAGCAGGGATGCGAATCGGTTCCCCGCCGAGCGCGGAAGCGTCACGTGGCAGGTCGCCGACTGGCTCGACGCCGACAGCATCGCGGCGGCGATCGCCGGGTTGGACGTGGTGATCAGCGCGGTCAACGCCGGGCACGGCATCGAGGACACCATCGCCAACGCGAACAATTTCGTCGTCGGCGCTCAGGCCATGGTTCGCGCGCTCGACCAGCACCCGCGGATCCGGGTGATCACCGTCGGCGGGGCGGGCAGCCTGGAGGTTGCCCCCGGATTGCAGTTGGTCGACACCGGCGCGGACTTCACCCGGATCCTCACCAAGGAGCTTCGGGTACCGGCCGAGTACGTCGAGCCGGTGCTGGCCGGCCGGGCGGCCCTGGGCGTCTATCGCCTGTCGAACCGCAACTGGACCTACCTCAGCCCGTCGTCGGGGCGAGTCGAGCCGGGCCCGCGCACCGGTCGTTTCCGCGTCGGCGGGGATCAACTGCTCGTCGCCGAGGACCGCGGCGACCTCTCCGCCGAGGATCTCGCCGTCGCCCTGCTCGACGAGGTGGAGCAGCCGCGCTTCATCCAACGCAGGTTCACCGTCGGCTACTGAGACGAGGGCGCCCGCCGAAACCTGTCGTACCCCTCTGCCACAATAGAAACCAGGTCGGACGTCGATCGAGTTGCTGCCCAAGGTAATTGGCAACTCGACCGAGGAGGCGCACATGCCTGACGTTCCAGCTTCGATGCCCGACCCGCATGAGCCGATGTCCGTCGACGTCGACCGCCTGGTCGAGCTGGCGGCTGAGATCGAACGGCATCGGTACCTGCTGCGCTCCGCCGCCGACGACTATCGGTGGCGGACCGCTCGACAGGTGGAATACCTCGACCCGCCGGATCGGGACATGCGGCTCGCGCATGCCGAGCGGCTGATCGAGGCCTTGATGATCGATCCGGTGCGGCACATCGATCTGGATCTCGACGCCTATCGGGCGGTGCGCGACGGCGCGCCGATCGACTTCGACGCCGAGCACCGGACCTACGTGCTGCGCAGGCCGGGCCGCGATCCCCTGCCGGTCCGTCCCGGCCTGCCGGAGCATCGCCTCGGCGTGATCGCCCGGCTCGCGGGCCTCGGCCTGCGGCTGGAGCAGATCCAGGTCGTCGCCCTCACGACCGCCCAGGTCGTCGAGCGGCCGCGGCCGCCGGCCACTACGCCGCAGGTGAGCCGTGGGACCACGAAGGCCTCTCGGCGTATCGAACTGGCTCGTCGGCAGGGGCGGGAGTTCCAGGCGGGCAACTGATTTCGGCTCCCACGCCGCGGCCTTCGCGGCGTGGGGACCGGCTCGCTGCATCCGACAGTCCGACCCAGTGCAGCAAGCCTTCGCGGCGCAGGGACCGGCCCGCGAGGTTGGCAGTCCGGATACCTGACAGTCCCTTGCTAACTTTCCCTCGATATTCGTATGCTTGCCGACAGCAGCTGATAGTCACTGTCAGAAGCCGAATCCCTGGAGGGGCGATGGCACGATCCACCATCCTCGAACGGCCCGAACCACCCGCCCCGACGCGGCGGTGGGGCGTGGCCGGACGGTGGGGCGTCGCGATGGCCCGGCATCGCGGGGTCGTCCTCGGGATCTGGCTGCTGCTGGTCCTCGTGTGCGGCGCGGCCTACCCGGCGCTGCACGGACGGCTCGGGACACCCGACTACTCCGTACCGGGGACCGACTCGGTCGCGGTGGACGAGCTTGTCGCGCAACACTTCTCCCGATTCGGCATCGAGCGGGACCTGATCGTCTTCCACTCGGCCGAAGGCACCGTCGACAACGCGCAGTACCGCGCGACGATCGACCGGGCCATCGGGATCGCCCGGCAGACCGGCGGCATCGCCGGAGCGATCGGTCCCTTCGACGGCAATGCCGCCCAGATCTCCGCCGACCGGCACACCGCCTTCGGCATCGTCGGGGTCGACGGCGACATCTCCGAACGGGTACGCGTCGTCCAGGAGCTACGGTCGGCCATCGAGACCGAGCGCGGCGCCGACACCCAGGTCATGCTCACCGGCTACGCCCCGATCCAGACCGAGATGATGCAGATCGAGACCGGCGACCTGCAACGCGCCGAGGCGCTGGGCGTCCCGGTGGCGACGGTGCTGCTGATCCTCGCGCTCGGCGCGGTGACCGCCGCGCTGCTGCCGATCACCGTGACCGCGGCCGGCATCGCGGTGGCCGTCGGCGCGCTCTTCGGCCTGACCACCTTCCTGGCCTTCGACTCGCTCGTCTTGTCGGTGGCGACCATGATCGCCACCGGCACCGCGATCGACTACGCCATGTTCATCGTCAGCCGCTTCAACGAGGAGCTGACCCGCCGCGGCGTCCGGGATCGCAAGGAGCGCAGCGCCATTCACGAGGCCGTCGGCGCGGCGATGGACACCACCGGCCGGACGGTTCTCGCGTCCGGGCTCATCGTGATGATCTCGCTGTGCTCGCTGGCGGTGGTCGGGCTGCCGATGCTCAACGGCATCGCCGTCGGCGTGGTCACCGCGGTGGTCGCGACCATGACGGCGGCGTTCACGCTGCTGCCGGCGCTGCTCGCGACACTGGGTCCGGCGGTGAACCGCGGGGCGCTGCCCGAGCGGCTGCGCCCCGCGGAGGTCCGCTCGACGACGGCATCCAGCGCCTGGGCGCGGTGGGCGCACACCGTGATGGCGCGGCCGGTGCTGTTCGGCGCGGTCGGCGTCGCACTGCTGCTCGTCGCGGCGGCCCCGCTCACCGGTCTTCGCTACGGCGTCGACGTCGGGACCGACGCGCTCGCCGACCGACCCGCCGGTCACGCCATCGCGCTGGTCGAGCAGAACTTCACCCCCGGCTTACTCGCGCCGATCGAGGTGGTGGCGACCGGTGCGAACGCGCAACCGCTGACCAGCGACGCGCGCGTCGAGGCCGACCGATTCCTCGGCGAACTGTCCCACGACCCGCGCATCGCCACCGTGCTGCCCCAGTACGCCGAGGGCCGGATGTTCGCGGCTGTGGTGCCGCACGCGGAGTTCGGGTCGTCCGCCGCCACCGACCTCGTCACCGATATGCGTTCGCGCGCGGCGACGCTCAACGACGCCGAGGTCCGGGTCGGCGGCACGACGGCGTTGTTCGCCGATGTGTCCCAACGGATCACCGGCCGATTCCCCTGGGTGATCGCGCTCGTGCTGGCCGTCTCGCTGGTCTTCCTGATCGTCGCCTTCCGCAGCATCGTGCTGGCGGTCAAGGCGATCCTGCTGAACCTGCTGGCTACCGGTGCGGCCCTGGGCATTACGGTCGCGGTGTTCCAGCACGGCATCGGCGAGTCGGTGCTCGACTTCCACAGCACCGGGTCGCTGCAGATCTATCTGCCGATGCTGGTGTTCGCGGTGCTGTTCGGGCTGTCGATGGATTACGAGGTGTTCCTCATCCGCCGGATGAAGGAGCACTGGGATACCCACGGCGACAACGCCGCTGCGGTAGCCGACGGGCTACAGCGCACCGCCCGGCCGATCACCGCGGCCGCCGCGATCATGGTCGCGGTGTTCGCGAGCTTCGTGACCGCGAATGTGCTGGAGCTGAAGCAGATCGGGTTCGCGCTCGCCGTCGCCATCGCGATCGACGCGGTGCTGGTGCGGCTGGTCCTGGTGCCCGCCCTCATGCGCCTATTCGGTCGCTGGAACTGGTGGTTGCCGAAAACCCGTGTGCCGAACAGAGTTAACGGAACATGACCTCGATCTGGTCGAGGATCGTCGTGATCGCCCGCGTGTAGACGTCGGTGAGGCGCTCGGTGAAATCCGTTCCCGCCCAATGATCCAGGGCCGCCATGCACCCCCACACGGCGGTCGCCGCGGCCATCCGGACGCGCAGATCGTTGGGCTCGCGGCCGGTGCGCTCGGCGAACAGCGTGCGGAACTCGTCCTCGAGGTCGCGCATCTGCTTGGTCTGGCCGACCCGGATCTCGGGCACCGCCGCCACGTACTCCAGTCGGCGGCGCGTGCGGCGCACCGACTCCTCGGTCAGCAGCGACTCGATCAGTATCGGCGCGAGCATGCGTCCGACGGCGATCAGGTCGGCGGGCTCGACGGTCGCGGCCCCGCCCGCGGTCCGCATGGCTTCCAAAATCTTCGGGTCCGCCTCGTCGTGCAGAACGAGCATCTCCTTGGTGCCGAAGTAGCGGTAGACCGAGCTGGGCGAGACGCCGGCCTCGGCGGCGACGCGTTCGATCGTGACGGTGCGGTAGCCGTGCTCGTCGAACAGATCCAGCGCGACCCGCTGGATTCGGCTCATCGCCTCGATCTTCCTGCGCTCCCAGGAAGTGGACGGAAGCTCTAGCGCGGCATCGGACATCCCATTCAGAATACCGGGAGCGTGCCGCGATCCGGCCCCGGAAACGGGCGAAGGCCCCGGTCCAATGGACCGGGGCCTTCGTCACAGAATCTGTCAGGCGTTGCCGGAGAGCTTCTCCCGCAGAGCCGCCAGCTGCGCGTCGCTGGCCAGCGAACCACCGGCCGACTCGGACGAGCTGGAGGACGACGACGAAGCCTGCGAACCGCTCTCGGAGGAGTAGTTCGACGAGCCGCCACCGTTCGCGGCCTCGGCCGCGGCGTCGGCCGCCATCTTCTCCATCTGCGCGGTGTGCATCTTGTGGCGACGCTCCGCCTCGGCGTAGCGGCCTTCCCACTCTTCGCGCTGCTTGTCGAAGCCCTCGAGCCACTCGTTGGTGTCGGGGTCGAAGCCCTCGGGGAAGATGTAGTTGCCCTGCTCGTCGTAGCTGTCGGCCATGCCGTACTTCGACGGGTCGAACTCGGCGTGGTAGTCCTCGTTCGCCTGCTTCAGCGACAGCGAGATCCGGCGACGCTCGAGGTCGATGTCGATGACCTTGACCATCGCGTCGTCGCCGACGGCGACAACCTGGTCCGGGACCTCCACGTGGCGCTCGGCCAGCTCGGAGATGTGCACCAGGCCCTCGATGCCCTCCTCGACGCGCACGAACGCGCCGAACGGAACCAGCTTGGTGACCTTGCCCGGCACGATCTGGCCGATCGCGTGGGTGCGGGCGAACTGACGCCACGGGTCTTCCTGGGTCGCCTTGAGCGACAGGGAGACGCGCTCGCGATCCAGATCGACGTCGAGCACCTCGACGGTGACCTCGGTGCCGACCTCGACGACCTCGGACGGGTGGTCGATGTGCTTCCAGGACAGCTCGGAGACGTGCACCAGGCCGTCGACGCCGCCCAGGTCCACGAAGGCACCGAAGTTGACGATCGAGGAGACCACACCCTTGCGGACCTGGCCCTTCTGCAGCTGGTGCAAGAACTCGCTGCGGACCTCCGACTGGGTCTGCTCGAGCCAGGCCCGGCGGGACAAGACCACGTTGTTGCGGTTCTTGTCCAGCTCGATGATCTTGGCCTCGATCTCCTTGCCGACGTACGGCTGGAGGTCGCGGACGCGACGCATCTCGACGAGCGAGGCGGGCAGGAAGCCGCGCAGGCCGATGTCGAGGATCAGGCCGCCCTTGACGACCTCGATGACGGTGCCCTTGACGGCCTCGTCCTTCTCCTTGAGCTCCTCGATCGTGCCCCACGCGCGCTCGTACTGCGCCCGCTTCTTCGACAGGATCAGGCGGCCTTCCTTGTCCTCCTTGGTGAGAACGAGAGCCTCGACCTCATCGCCCACGGAAACGACCTCGTTCGGGTCGACATCGTGCTTGATGGAGAGTTCACGGGAAGGGATGACGCCTTCGGTCTTGTAACCGATGTCGAGCAGGACCTCGTCGCGATCGACCTTGACGATGGTTCCTTCGACGATGTCGCCGTCATTGAAGTACTTGATCGTGGCGTCGATGGCGGCGAGGAAATCCTCGGCGGAGCCGATGTCGTTGACGGCTACCTGCGGCGAGGTGACGGTGGTGGGCATATGTCGGTTTGCTCCGGACGGATTGTGGTCGGTTGCGGACATTGGAACTTTCGGTACGCTGGCGAATTCACCGCGGTGGTGTGAAGACGGACACTAGGAACGTACCGCACGTAACGCACGTGAAACTCAGCACGGGTGGTTGACTCCGGTACGGCTGTACAGAAGGCACTCGCGCGTTCAGCGTACGCGACCTTGGTCCAGCCGGGCAAACCGGTCCGGTCGCCACGCCGGGATACCCTGACGGCGTGTCGGAAGATCGCCATGCATATGCAAACACAGTGCTCGGGACGGCGGGGACCGCGCGCGCCCGAATCGGCTCCGCCGCTAGTCAGCGAGCCAGTCGCCGCTGGTGGGACGCCGACGCCGGGCAGTACCACGAGACGCACGCCGATTTCCTCGGTGTGGATTCCCCAGACGGCGAATTCGTCTGGTGCCCTGAGGGACTGCACGAGGGCGATATGCGATTCCTCGGCGAGCTCGCGGGCAAGCGGGTGCTGGAGATCGGCTGCGGGTCGGCGCCGTGCGCGCGCTGGCTGGCCGGGCAGGGGGCGTATCCGGTCGGGCTCGATCTGTCGATGGGGATGCTGGCGCGCGGCCGGGCAGCGATGGAGCGGGGCGGTCCGCAGGTGCCGCTGGTGCAGGCGGGCGCGGAGAGCCTGCCCTTCGCCGACGCGTCGTTCGACCTCGCCTGCTCGGCGTTCGGCGCGATTCCGTTCGTCGCCGATTCGGCCGGGGTGATGCGCGAGGTCGCGCGCGTGCTGCGCCCCGGCGGCCGCTGGGTTTTCTCGGTGAACCACCCGATGCGCTGGATCTTCCCCGACGACCCCGGCCCGTCCGGCCTCACCGCGACCATCCCCTACTTCGACCGCACCCCTTATGTAGAGGTAGACGGCGAGGGCGAGCCGATCTACGTCGAACACCACCGCACCATCGGCGATCGAGTCCGCGAGATCGTCGCCGCCGGCCTCCTACTCCTGGACATCGTCGAACCGGACTGGCCCGAGTGGCTGGACCGCGAGTGGGGCCAGTGGAGCCCCCTCCGCGGCGAAATCTTCCCCGGCACAGCCATCTTCGTCACCCAAAAGCCCCCCGCAGCCCCGCACTCTCTCTCGGGCCCCGCACCCTCTCTCGCGCCCTAAAGCCGGTGCGCATCCCGAGAAGGAGTGCGGGGTGCGCTACTTGGGTTTGCGGCCTGCCTGTTCCAAGGCCAGGCGGAGGGCGTATTCGATTTGGGCGTTGATGCTGCGTAGGTCGTCGGCCGCCCACTTGGCGATGGCCTCGTGGACGGCCGGGTCGAGCCTCAGCAGGAGCTTTTTGCGCTCAGCCATGGGCTTCGGCGCTCAGTTGTAGAGCGAGCCGGTGTTCACGACGGGCTGGATGGCTCGATCGCCGCAGAGCACGACGAGCAGGTTCGACACCATGGTGGCGCGGCGCTCCTCGTCCAGTTCCACCACGCCCTGCTCGGTGAGCCGGTCGAGCGCGAGCCCGACCATGCCGACCGCGCCCTCGACGATCTGGGTGCGCGCGGCGACCACCTGGGCTGCCTGCTGACGGACCAGCATGGCCTGGGCGATCTCCGGGGCGTAGGCGAGGTGGGTGATGCGGGCCTCGAGCACCTCGATGCCGGCGAGTTCGGTGCGGTCGCGCAGCTCGACGGTGAGCTCCTCGGCCACCTCCGCGCCGTCGCGCAGGCTGGTGCGGCCCTCGTCATGCGAGTCGTACGGGTGCGTGGTGGCCAAGTGCCGGACGGCGGCCTCGGACTGGGTCTGCACGTACTCCTCGTAGTCGTCGACGGCGAAGGCGGCCTTGAAGCTGTCGACCACGCGGTAGACCACGACCGCGGCGATCTCGACCGGATTGCCGTCGGCGTCGTTGACCTTCAGCTTCTGCGTCTCGAAGTTCCGCACCCGCAACGAGATTCGCTCACGGTCGGTGAGCGGGAGCACGGAGAAGAACCCGGGCTCACTCACCGAGCCGATGTAGCGGCCGAAGAACTGGACGACCTGCGCCTCGTTGGGGTTCACCACGATGAGGCCGGTCGCCGACAGCAGCAGGACCAGCACGAAGAAGCTCGCGACGATCGCGCCGATGAGCGCGGGCACGTTGTGATGCTGGGCCATCGCGATATAGCCGAGCGCGGCCACGCCGCCGAACACGAGCGTGAGCACCAGCCACGCCACCAGCACCAGGAAGCCGTTGACGTGTAGTGCGGGCCGAAGCTTCATGACATCCTCCAGGTATCAAAGTGATATCACGAAGATAGCAGACGATCGACCGGTACGGGCCCCGGAATTTCCAGGGCCATGGCCGGTCAGGCGGCGGGGCGGATATTGCGGTTGAAGCGAAACATGTTGTGCGGGTCGTACTTCGCCTTCAGCTCCGCGAGGTAGGCGTAGGTGTCGGCGGAGTAGCCCGCCCTGGTCTGGGCCTCGTCGGCGTCGGCGCCCGCGCCGTAGAGGAAGTTGAGGCTGTGGCCGAGCGTCCACGGGGCGAGGGCGGTGCGGATCTTGTCCTTGGCCGCGGTGTCGTCGTCGGGGTCGGTGATGACGCGGACGAGGTAGGCCGCGTCGCGGTCCTCGACCACGGTGCCGATCCGGCTCGGCCCGCTCAGCGCGCCGCCGAGGTGGCGGACGTCGACCACCGCGCCGGAGTCCGGGCCCGCCGCGGACAGCAGGGCGGACAACGTTTCTCCGGAGAACTCACTGAGCAGCGCGTTGGTCGCGGCGTAGGCGTGCGGGTGGTCGGGATCGCTGTGGATGGTGTGCGATTCGGTGTAGGGCATCATGCGCAGGTCGTCCTTCATGCGGTCGCCGACGGCGCGCAGCGGGGCGACGAGTCGCTCGCCTTCCTCGGCCGGACCGTTGAAGGCGATGCGGAACGAGGCCACGCGGCGACCGCGCAGCGGGGCGGGGACCTGCGGGATGTCGGGGAAGGTCAGCACGGCGACGGTGGAGGTCAGCTCGTCGGGGACCGTCGCGGTCCAGCGTCGCCACGCGTCGAGCGCCGGTTCGATCGAAACCGCGTCGAACATGAGCTGGCCGCCGTAGACCTCGGTGACCGGAAGCAGTTCCAGCTCGACGGCGGTGACCACACCGAAGTTGCCGCCGCTGCCGAGCGTCGCGCCGAACAGGTCGTCGCCGGGGAGCAGCCTGCGTACCCGGCCGTCGGCGGTGACCAGTTCGACGGCGCGCACGTAGTCCGCGGCGTAACCGAATTCCCTTGCCAGCAGGCCGGTTCCGCCGCCGAGCAGGTAGCCGACCACGCCCACGGAGGGGGACGAACCGTTCAACGGCGCGAGGCCGTGCGCGGCCGCGGCCTCGACCAGGGCGCCCGCGCGCACGCCCGCGCCGATGCGGGCGATGCGGGTCGCGGGATCGATGTCGAGGGCGGTCATCCGGCGAGTGCTGATCAGCACGCCCTCGTCGGCCGCGACCGACAGGCCGTGGCCGGTCGCCTGCACCGCGACGGGAAGGCCTTGCCGCGCCGCGTATTCCACCGCGGCGCGCACGTCTTCGGCGTGCACGGCGCCGACCACGAGGGCCGGCTTGTGGGTGTAGGCGGTCTGGAAACCGGCGACCTCCTCGTCGTATCCGGCGTCGCCGGGGGCGGAAGACGGGGCCGGTGAAGGTGTCGATGTGCTCTGCATTTGCCATGCGTTCGACGATGCCCGCGAGCCGAT
>NZ_BAGH01000154.1 GCF_000308715.1 Nocardia tenerifensis NBRC 101015 | reverse complement strand
AACATCGGCCCGACCAACACGAGCGGCCCGGCAACATCGGCCCGACCAACACGAGCGGCCCGGCAACATCGGCCCGACCAACACGAGCGGCCCGGCAACATCGGCCCGACCAACACGAGCGGCCCGGCAACGTCGGCCCGACCAACGCGAAAGCGGCCGCGAACAAAGTCGTTCGCGGCCGCTTTCTTGTCTGTGGGTTCCTAGCGGACCGTGTGCACGATGAGCACGTCCGAGCGCGACTTGCGGGCGACGTCGGACGGGACGGAGCCGAGCAGGCGGCCGGTCAGCGTGTTCAGGCCGCGGTTGCCGACGACGAGCAGGTCGGCGTCGACGTCCTTGGTCAGCGTGAGCAGCGACTCGACCGGCTCGCCGACCACGGCGCGCTCGACGATGTCCACCGCGCCCGCCGCGGCGGCCCGGTCCCGCGCGGTCCGCAGGATCTCGTTGGTGGGGGCGGACCCACGCACCTGGTAGGCCTCTTCCTTGAGCACGTCTGCGGCGGCGGCCACGTCGCGATCGTCGGTCGGGTAGTAAGCACACGCGATGACCAGGGTCGCGGCGGACACTCCAGCCAGCGCGGCAGCCTTCTCGACGGCGACGTACGACGAGTCCGAGCCATCAGTACCGACGACAATGGTCCGGTAGGCGGTCATTCTCTCCTCCAACTATGCGGTGGTCAGGGTGCTTACGTCCGGGTACACCAAGACGTGCCCCGGCGCAGCGACTGGGCTCGACCCTAGCGGCAAACAGACCGGAAATATCAGAAATCGCAACACATCACACCGAGGGTGTCCGGGCATTGGCGCCACGCGTTCGCCGGGAAATGCGGGAGGAGCGTCGGCAACCAGGGCAGACACAATTGGTCGGCCGATAAACTGTGATCAAGCACAACGATCTCGAACGCTCTTGTCTCCCTGGGATATTCGTCACACACCTGCGACGATCGCGAACGAGTTCGGCCCGCCGCGACGCGCGAATCACGCGCCGGGGCGGGCCGCCCGGCCTGGATCTACCGTGCCTTTACGGCCACTGGCGGTAGTTCGCCCAGAATAAGCCGAGAATCGCTCCGATGATGTCCATGTCTCCCTCTCCTGCACTAAAAAGGACGCGCAATATTAGCGCGGCAGGCGGGATCAGAGGTCGAAAAGCGGTCCCGTGATGGTCAATCCGAGCTCATCGACGTGAGCGAAGAACGCGAACAGCATGAGTGTGGCGCCGACGAGGGCCAGATTCTTGTTGAAGTGGATCATTTCGCCCTGTTTGGCCTGGGCGTCGGTTTCCTTCCAGAACGAGTGCATCATCACGGCGGTCACCAAGAGCACCACCGCGATCACCAGCGAGCCGAGATCAGCCCACACGCCGAGCAGCACGCTCAATCCACCGAGACCGAACAGCGCGCCCGAACCGAGCACCGCCAACTTGGCCATCGGCACGCCCTTGCTCGCCGAGTATCCCGCCATGGCTTCGGTCTGCGTGAAGTGCCCGAGCGCGGAGCTCAGGAACAACACCGAGAACAACACCCGTCCGATCAACACCACGACATCCATGTCCAGCTCCCTCTTTCGGCTGACAGTAGGTACCGCAACACACGACCGAGTGGCTCCGAAGCTATCCCCCGGCGACCTGCGGTCGAATGGTCGAATACGGTCGGCTCGGCGGCTACGACCCGGTCGATATGACCTTCGCCGTGACCTCGTTGCGCGAGCGTAGCGAATTCTTGGCGTATTCCAGTGGAGCCATTCCGACCTCCGCGGTGAACTCCCGCGAGAAGTGCGCCTGATCGAAGTATCCCAGCTCCGCGGCCAACGTGGCGAGATCTTCGGTGCGACCGCGCGCGAGCAGTTCCGCGCCGTCTTGGAGCCGGTAGCGCCGCAGCACCCATTTCGGGCCCGCGCCGACGTAGCGGCGGAACATGCGCTGCAGCGTGCGGACCGGTACATCGAAGCGGTCGGTGATCTGGTCGACCCTGGTCAGGTCCGGATCCTTGGCCATCGCGTCGATGATGCGCAGGACGAGCAGGTAGGTCGGGTCGTCGGCGGCGGGGCGGTCCGTGAGAAAGTCCTCGACGATGGTGCGACGGCGCTCGTCGGTGGGTGCGTCGAGGACGCGGTCGGCCAGGCCGTCGGCGTCGGGCATGACGTCGATCAGGTCGACGACGGAGTCCCGGAACGAACCGACGTCGAGCCCGGTGAAGGCCCCGAAGCCACCCGCACGGAACCGCACGCCGAACACCTCGCCGGCGCCGCTGAGTTCGCGGACGAACTTCGTCGTGCACACGCCGTTGACGAAACCGCCTGTGCCACTTGTTGTTCGCTCGAAGGTGAGGTTCACGCTCGGGTAGGACAGCACCTCCGCTCGGTACGGCGGCCTGCCGCGCAGGTCCCAGCGCACCGCCCAGTACCACTCGACGAACCGGTCGACTTTCGGGCCCGCGGGCAGGCGGGCCAGCGAGCGGTGCTTGGCCTGCTCGTCCGGGTGCAGGATGCCGGTGGTGTCCGAAGGTGCCACCGGGTTGCGCGGTGGCGCGGGCTCAATGCCGGGCATGGTTTCGTTCCCCGTGTCGCTTTCTTACAAGACCGTCGGCGGGCGGCCGAGCAGGATCTAGATCATGACCAACACCGTGAACCCCATTGCGGAGGGCTACCACTCCATCACCTGTTTCCTCGCGGTCGGCGACGGCAACAAGGCCATCGACTTCTACTCCGCCGTCTTCGGCGCCGAAGTCATTTCCCGCAACGACCTGCCCGACGGGCAGCCCGCGCACGCCGAGCTGAAGATCGGCGACTCCACCCTCCAACTCGGCATGCCCATCCCCGACAACAACGTGCTCGCCCCCAACGGCGAGTGGGTACACACCTCGATCGTGCACTACTGCCCCGACGTCGACGCCGTCATCGAACGCGCCAAAGCCCACGGTGCCCGCACCGCCGAAGACCCCCAAACCTTCGTCACCGGCGACCGCTTCGCCGTCCTCATCGACCCCTTCGGCCACCGCTGGGCC
This sequence comes from Nocardia tenerifensis NBRC 101015, assembly GCF_000308715.1. GTDB lineage: Bacteria > Actinomycetota > Actinomycetes > Mycobacteriales > Mycobacteriaceae > Nocardia > Nocardia tenerifensis. The sequence goes on along the minus strand of NZ_BAGH01000154.1, from coordinate 1,428 downwards.
GTCATGACCAGGGTCGAGGACGTCTCCCGCGAGGAAGCCGAGCGCCGCGTCAACGAATGGATGGCCACCCAGGGCTGAGCCAGTTTGCCAACCCCGCACACCCTCCTGCCGCCGACACGGCGTGTCGCCCGGCAGGTCGATGTGCGGGACCCCAGGAGCTGTGCGCCGACCCAAGGCGTGTGCGATGTCGAGCATCCGCATCCGTTGTCTCACCGGACCACTACCAAATCCACCCGCACACGCTTTGCGGCGGATCCGGCACCTCCCGCACGGCCAGAGACACAGAGGGCCCGAAGGGGGTGCGCCGCCAGGCACAGTGGCCGGCCCAGGGCTCCTGGCAGCCGACCAACACCTCTTTGGACGGACGCGACAGGCGCAGCGGCCGCCCCCTCCACTCCCACCAGCCGACCACCACCCCCCGCACCCCCTTTCTGGACGGCTGCGGTGTGTCGCACGGCAAGTCGATGTGCGGGAACCCAGAAGGTGCGCGGGAACCCACAACGTGTGCACTCGAGGCCTCGCCGGACCACTCAACCCGCACACCTTTCTGCGGCAGACGCGGCGTGTCGCACTCAGTCGTCATGGTCTCGCCGGACCACTCAACCCGCCTCATACCGCCTTGCCAGCGGATCCGGCGTGACGCACCGCAAGCCAGCGGCCGGGAATGCGGAGAGCGGGCGGACGCCGGAAGGGTATACGCGACAGGCACAGCGGCCAGCCCCAGAGCCCCACCATCCGACCAACACCCCCGCACCCCTCTTTGGACGGGTGCGGGGTGTCACGCGGCAAGTCGATGTGCGGGAACCGAGAAGGTGCGCGGGGACCTAAAAGAGGTGCGGCGGCCCACAGCGTGCACGGCACCCGGCGGCCGCAGGTATGCCACCCGCCGACCGGCTCAACACCCCCTCTTGCGACGGACACGGCGCGTCACACGGCAAGCCCGTCTGCGCGAACCCAGAAAGAGTGCGGGAGCCCAAAAACGGTGCGGCTCAGCGGCATAACGGTCCCGTTTCATCAACCTCAGCGCAGCCGTTAGCCGGGGTCGCTCTATCACCGCGACCCGGCCGAGCCATCACGTCACACCTCACCGCGACCACCTTTCCACCCACCCTCACACCTTTCTGCGGCAGACGCAGGGGGTCGCACGCAGTCATGGTCTCGCCGGACCACTCAACCCGCCCGCACACGGTTTGCCGACGGATCCGGCGTGACGCACCGCAAGTCGGCGGCCGGGAATGCGCAGGGCGTGCGGGCGCCGGGAGGGTTACGCGGCAGGCGCAGCGGCCGACCCATCCGCTCCCGCCAGCCGACCAACACCCCGGCCAGTCGACCAACACCCCGCACCCCCTTTCTGGACCGGTGCGGTGTGTCGCACGGCAAGTCGATGTGCGGGAACCCAGAAGGAGTGCGGGAACCCACAGCGTGTGC
>NZ_BAGH01000155.1 GCF_000308715.1 Nocardia tenerifensis NBRC 101015 | reverse complement strand
CGGTCCGGCTGGCCGACGCGCGGGGCATCGATCTGGGCGCCGCGATCGACGCGGCCGGGCCCACATTGATCCTGCCGTTGCAGACGGCGGGCGTGGTGCTCGGCGTGCTGATCGTCGTGCGCTCCCCCGAATCCGCGCCGTACTCCGACGAACTCGCCGCGCTCGCCGCGGCGTTCACCGATCAGGCCGCGCTGGCCATGCAGCTCGCCGAGGCACAGCGCAGGGCGCGCGAGCTCGATGTGCTCGCCGACCGCGACCGGATAGCGCGCGATCTGCACGACCACGTCGTCCAGCGGGTCTTCGCGGTCGGGCTCGGCCTGCAGGGCGTCGCAGCTCGGGTCGAGGATGCGGAAGTGCGGCAACGCCTTTCGGACGAGATCGACCGGCTGCAAGAGATAGTGCACGAGATCAGGACGACGATCTTCGATCTGCACGGCGGCGCCGGCGCCTCGCTGCGGCGGCGGCTCGAGGACGCGATCCGGCAGCAGACCGAGGCCACCGCGATCCGGGCACGGCTGTGGGTGGACGGGCCGCTGTCGGTGGTCGGGCCCGCGCTGGCCGATCACGCGGAAGCCGTTGTGCGCGAGTCGGTCAGCAACGCGGTGCGACACTCCGGCGGGAACGCGGTGACGATCGAGATCGCCGTCGCCGACGAGTTGACGATCCTGGTGCAGGACAACGGGACCGGCGTGCCGGCGGACATAAACCCCAGCGGCCTGGCCAATCTCGCGCAACGAGCGGCCGAGTCGGAGGGGCGGTGCAGCGTCGAGCGCGCCGCCTCGGGCGGGACGCGGGTGCTCTGGTCGGTGCCGCTGAGTTGAGCTTTTACTCCGGTGCCACCAGGGACAGATCACTGTCGTAGCGTCGATAGAGTAGGCGGCCGCGATCGTCAACCGGGTCGGTGAAGAACAGGAACGGCAAACCGTGCAGGCACAGCACCTGCGCCGCCTGATCCTCGCGCAGCACGGGCGCCGGGCTCGAAACCACCGAGAGCGGGAGCGAATTCACCGTCGGCGGCCCGCTCACCGTCGCGTCTTGGCGGAACAGCCGCACGCCGAGCGGCTCACCCCAGGCCACCGCGGCCTCCGCGCCGGTGGCGCTGTCGGTGAACAGATGCGCGTCGTAGTCCATCGCGTCCATCACCGCCGTCGCCTCGGCGGGAGTGCCGACCAGCAGCTCGCATAGCTTGCGGCGCACGATCGGGCGCGGCTCGGTGACCGTGGCCAGCGGCGGACGCGCCGGATCGGGCCAGTCGCGCGACCGCTCCGCCGCCAGCCGGGCCAGCTGGCGGTCCAGGCGCTCGGCGGCGAAGGTCACCGCGAACCCGCCGGGTCCGGTCACCTGTACGCGGGTGGCGAGATTGCGACAGCGAACGTTGACCTGCACCACCGTCGCCTCGCCCGCGACCCGCGGTGCCGTGACGCGCACCCTGGTCGCCGCGTCGAGATGGTGGCGGCGCAGCACCCGCCCGATCGCCCGGACGGCCCTGGTCACATCGACGTCGGGCACCTCGCCGAGGGTCGTCACCACCAGATCGAGATCGCTTGCGGTGAGCCAATGTTGTGGTGACGACGAACTCAACAGCCCCGACGACTTCATGTGCCACGCCCTGCCTTCGATATCCGATCCCGTGTCTTCATGTCACCATCGCAATGCCGTGGCGAACAGGGCCGAAAGACCTCGAGGGGCGAACTAGACTGGGACAAGGCGCAGTTCGGGCGCCAACCACAAGGGGAAGCCGATATGACCGACGATCGCGGCAGCGACCCCTATTCCGTGCGCGACACCCTGTCGCAACTGCGCCTGCGCGAATTGCTCAGCGAGGTCAAGGAGCGCGTCGAGCTCATCCTCGACTCGCGCGACCGGATGGACGGACTGGTCGAGGCGATGCTCGCGGTCACTTCCGGTCTCGACCTGGACGACACCCTGCGCACCATCGTGCGCACCGCGATCAGCCTGGTCGACGCCCGCTACGGCGCGCTCGCCGTACGCGGCCACGAACAGCAGGTCGTGCAGTTCATCGACGAGGGGATCGATGACGAAACCCGCAGGGCCATCGGACGATTACCCGAGGGACACGGCGTCCTCGGCGTCGTGTTCCATCAGTCGAAACCGCTGCGCCTCGACGAACTCGCCGATCACCCTGCCTCCGTTGGCCTTCCGCCGCACCACCCGCCGATGCACACCTTCCTGGGGGTGCCGGTGCGGATTCGCGGCGAGGTGTTCGGCAGCCTCTATCTCACCGAGAAGGCGGGCGGGCAGCCGTTCACCGACGATGACGACGTGCTGGTGCAAGCCCTCGCCGCCGCGGCAGGCATCGCGGTGGACAACGCCAGACTCTACGAGTCGGCGCGCACCAGGCAGGCGTGGATCGCGGCCACCCGCGACATCGCCACCGAGTTCCTCGCGGGCAACGAGTCGGCCAGCGTGCTCGCGCACGTGGTCGAGCACGCCCGCACGCTGACCGGCTCGCACCAGTCGTTCCTCACCGGGCCGGCCGAAACCACTGAGCGCGCGGGACTTTCGGTCACCCAGTGGTGCGGACCCGGCGAAGGGTACGAGGGCAAGGCGGTGCGCACCGAGGGCACCGCGCTCGGCGAGGCGTTCACCCGCCGGACCCCGTTGCGCTTCGACGACGCGGGCACGGTCGACCTCGGCCTCGCGTTACCCGACGCGGGCCCGCTGCTGATCCTGCCGTTGTGCACCCCGGACACCACGCTCGGCGTGCTCACCACCGTGCGGCCGATCGGCGCCGCGCCGTACTCCGACGAGCTGGTCGACCTGACCGCGGCGTTCACCGATCAGGCCGCGCTGGCCATGCAGCTGGCCGACGCGCAGCAGCGGATGCGTGACCTCGACATCCTCGCCGACCGCGACCGGATCGCGCGCGACCTGCACGACCACGTCATCCAGCGGCTGTTCGCCGTCGGCATCACGCTCCAGGGCGCGGTCGCCAGGGCCACGGTTCCCGAAGTGCGGCAACGTCTTTCGACCGTGGTCAACGATCTGCAAGAAGTCGTGCAGGAGATCAGGACCTCGATCTTCGACCTGCACGGCGGCCACGGCAACCCGCTGCAGCAGCGGATCGAGCACGCCATCCGCCAGCAGACCGCGGAAACCGTTGTGCGCTCGACCTTCTCGGTCTCCGGCCCGCTGTCGGTGCTGGAGGCCGAGCTGGCCGATCACGCCGAGGCCGTGGTGCGCGAGGCGGTAAGCAATGCGGTCCGGCACTCCGGGGCGGATACTGTCGCCGTGGAGATCAGCGTCGACGACGATCTGACCATCGTGGTGACCGACAACGGCTGGGGCATCCCGAATCACGTGGTGCGCAGCGGACTACGCAATCTCGAGCAGCGCGCGCACAAGGCCGACGGGCAGTTCGTCATCGGCACCGCGGGCAACACGACGGACGAGGCCATGCCGGGCACCCGGCTGTGCTGGTCGGTGCCGCTGCCGTGAGCGCGTGCCGGGGGGCGGACCGATGACACCGCACGGAAATTCGAAGTCCGGCCGGATGCATCCGGTGGCTGGATCGTCGCCTGGCAAGGCGGAGGAGTCGATACCGGGGTTGTATCGGCGACGACGACAACGCGGCCAGGCGGCGATCCAGCCACCGGAGGCGCCGGATGGAACTTCGAGACAGGGGCTAGTCCACCGGGCCGAGCAGCACCACGGAGTTGTTGCCGCCCATGCCGAGCGAGAGCTTCGCGGTGATGCCGCGCTCGAGCGGCTGCGGCCCGTCGAGCAGGCGCGGGTGCGCGGGCGCGACGATCGGCGCGGCGGGCACGATGCCGCGTTCGTAGCCGAGCGCCGCCGCGGCCACCTCGACCCCGGCGGACGCGCCCTGGCAGTGACCCGCCAGCGGCTTGAGCGCGTAGACGTTCGGGCGGTCGGCGAACACGCCCGCCATCAGGTCCTGCTCGGCCATGTCGCACTGCCGGGTGCCCGAGCCGTGGGCGTTGAGGTAGCGCACGTCCTCGGCGGCCACTCCGGCGTTGTCGAGGGCGAGCCTGGCGCACTCGAAGATCCGCTCGTGTGTCGGGTCGACCGACACCACGTGATAGCCGTCGTTGGTCATGCCGCCGCCGAGCACAGCGGCGTAGGGCCGGCGCACGTTGCGGCTCAGCACGAACGCCACCGACGCCTCGCCGAAGCAAAAGCCCCGGCTGCCCTCCTGGAACGGGCGGCACCCGTCCAGCGGTTCGGTGTCGGTCACCGCGGCGCCGATGCCGGTGAAGTGCTCGACCATGTCCGGCGTGCCGGACATGTCGGTGGCGACGCACACCACGTCGTCGGCGATGCCCGCGTCCAGCCAGAGCTGCGCGGTGATCAGCGCGACATTGGCCGAGCTGCACGTCGCGGAGACGTTCATGGCCGGGCCGTGAAAACCGAACTCCTGCATGAGCACCGAGATGGGCGTCGAGGGAATCAGCGGAAGGTACTCGCGGGAGCGGCGATGTCCTTGATCGACGAGGTAGAAGTCGCGCCAGTTGGCCACGTCACCGAGCACGATCGCGTGCAGCAGCCCGACCGTGCGGCCCGGTTGCCAGCCGCGTGCCAGCGCGTCGGTGATCGCCTCCCTGGCCGACTCGTGCATCGCGCGGCCGTACCGGCTCGAGCTGACCGCGGGGTCGCCACCGTCGGGCACCAGCGCGACCCAGGCATCCCCATCGCGACCCGGCCCGTACCCGGGCTGCACCGAGGCCGCCGATTTACCGCTGAGCAGTCCGTCCCACAGGGCCTCGCGGCCCCAGCCGTAGGCTGTGACGGCACCGATGCCGGCGAACGTCATATGATCTTGATGCAGCTGTCGGCCGTTCAGGGTCTCACCCGGCATCGCATCGCTCCTTCACACCTTCCGCGGTCGCACCGCGGTCGACCAGATATTTCCTGGAGAACAGGTTTTGTAATGATCACAAGACACTGCCCGATTAAGTGCCGAAACTGTGATCGAAGCAATAGCGCCGACGCTGTGATGTTCTGCACGTCGATACCAGAATAATCCCATGTTCCAATGGCCATAATCGGGTCGACGATCGGGGGTTCGAGTGGGTGATGACAAGGTAGCCGCTGCGGTCGACGCCGCCGAGCAGCTAGCCGAGCGCTACCGTTCGCTCGTCGAGCACTCCCCCGACGGCATCTGCGTGCACGAGCGCGGCGTGCTCGTCTACGCCAACCCCGCCACCGTCCGTTTGCTGGCCGCCGAGAGCGCCGACGAGGTGATCGGCCAGCCGCTGACGAAGTTCGTCCACCCCGGCTCGGTCCCCGGGATGCTGGAGCGGATCAGCCACCTGACCACCAAGGGCGTGGCCTCCAACCCGACCGAGATGACCCTGGTCCGCCTCGACGGCCTGCCGGTGCCGGTGGAGACAGTGTCGGTGCTCACCGCCTGGCACGACCGCCTCGCCTACCAGGTCGTCATCCACGACCTCACCGCTCAGCGCCACGCCGAGGCCGCGCAGCGCCGGGCCGAACAGCACTTCACCACGGTGGTCTCACAGCTCGAAGAGGGCGTGGTGGTCATCGATCCGGAAGGACGCATCGAGTCGGCCAATCCCGCGGCCATGCGCATCTTCGGCAGCGAGGACTCCGCCGACATCCTCGGCAAGACGATCCAGTCGCTGCCGCTGACCCTGCTGGACGCGAACGCGCAGCCGCTCTCGCCGACCCGCCACCCGATCGCCCGCACCCTGGCCACCGGCGAGACCATCACCGGCTATGTCTTCGGCGTCGACCGGGCCGACGGACAGCGACGCTGGCTGTCGGGCAGCAGCCGCCTGCTCAACCCCGGCGACCGGCGCTCGTCCGCGGTGTCCTCCTTCGCCGACATCACCGAATTCCGGGCCAGCAGAAGGCAATTGGAGTACCAGGCGACCCACGACTCGCTCACCGGGCTGGCGAACCGCTCGCTCATCCTGTCCCAGCTGGCCGGCGCGCTGGCCACCAGCGAGAACCTGCCGGTGTCCACGGTGCTGTTCATCGACCTCGACGGCTTCAAGGCGATCAACGACACGCTCGGGCACGCCATCGGCGACACGGTGCTGCAAATCGTCGCGCAACGACTGCAGCGCGCGTTGCGCAGCGACGACCTCGTCGGCCGGCTCGGCGGCGACGAGTTCCTGGTGCTGCTGTCCGGGGGCAGTCGGCGGGTCGACATCGACGCGCTGGTGGCCCGGCTGCGCTCGACCATGGCCGAGCCGATCATCGCGCGCGGGCATCGGATCGAGGTGAACGCCTCCATCGGCGTCACCCCGCTCGACGTGGGCGACCGCCGCACACCCGAGGCCGTGCTGCACGACGCGGACCTGGCGATGTACCGGGCAAAGCCGTCCGGGCACCGCGAGGGCTCGGTCAGCAAGGGACGCAGGCCTAACAGCACGCACGCGTCCTGACGGATGGATCTCGCGGATGGCCGGAATACCCGCGGTGGGCGACGGGGTTGCACAACTGCTGTGTTCGGCCCGGCGTTTCGGCACGAAACAGTGGATCGACGACGCGTCACCGGGTACACCTGCGGATACGGCGAGCACGTCGTAACCGCAGTAGACTCGACAACCTTGTTTTCTTCGGCGTTCGTGCGCGCCTCGCCGTGCGTGTGTAGCGTTCGCTCAGCTCATCGCGGTGAAGGAGTTCAGTTTGCCCGACCTCACTCAGGACCGTGCCGCCAGTGACGGCGCGCCGGAGCTGACCCGCGAGACCGAGCAGGAACAGGCCTACCTCTCGGTGCTGTACGACCGGCTCGACGAGATGCGGGACTACGCGCGCAACCGGCTGCGCACCGTGCTGCTGGAGACCGGCGGCACCCCGCAGGCCCGCAGCGAACGCGAGTCGTTCAGCCAGCTCTACACCGACGACCTCGCCAAGTACGACGCGGCCGAACACGGCCTGTGTTTCGGCCGGATCGATCTGGACGACGAATACCGCTACATCGGCAGGCTCGGCATCCTCGACGAGAAGGACGACTACGAGACGCTGCTGCTGGATTGGCGTGCGCCGCTGGCCCGCCCGTTCTACCTGGCGACCACCGCGGCCCCGGACGGCGTGACCCGGCGCAGGCACATCCGCTCGCGCAACCGCACCGTCACCGCGATCAACGACGAGTACCTCGATCTCGACGCCGCCCGGCGGGCCGGCGCGACCGACGACGAGGGCGGGGTCGGCAGTGAGAGCGCGCTGCTCGCCGCGTTGAACGCCGCGCGCACCGGCCACATGAACGACATCGTCGAGACCATCCAGCACGAGCAGGACGCGATCATCCGCTCCGAGCACAAGAGCGTGCTCGTGGTGCAGGGCGGCCCCGGCACCGGCAAGACGGCCGTCGCGCTGCACCGCGCGGCGTACCTGCTCTACACCTACCGTCAGCAGCTGGCCAAGAGCGGCGTGCTGATCATCGGGCCCAACGCCACCTTCCTCGACTACATCGGCCAGGTGCTCCCCTCGCTCGGCGAGACCGGCGTGCTGCTGTCCACCATCGGCGACCTGTATCCCGGTGTGAAAGCCACCCGCGAGGACTCGCTGCGGGCGGGCGAGATCAAGGGCTCGCTCGACATCCTCGAGGTGCTCAAGCAGGCGGTACGCGACCGGCAGGAGGTGCCTGCCGAGCCGATCCGGCTCAGCTTCGACGGCTACCCCGTGACGCTGGACCGCAAGATCGCGACCAAGGCGCGCGGCCGGGCGCGTTCCTCGCGGCGTCCGCACAACCTGGCCAAGCCGATCTTCACCAGCTCGGTCATCGACGCGCTCACCGACCAGCTCGCCGAGACCATGGGCGCCGATTTGTCCGGTGGCCCGAGTCTGCTCAGCCGCACCGACATCGCCGAGATTCGCGACGAGATGCGGGCCGATCAGGAGATCCAGCAGGCCATCGGGCGGCTGTGGCCGCTGCTGTCCCCGCAGGACGTGCTCGCGGACCTGCTCGCCGACCCCAAGCGGCTCGACCGCGTCGCGAGCACACTGTCCCCGGAGGACCGGGCCGAACTGGTGCGATCGGACAACGGCGAGTTCAGCGCCGCCGACGCGCCGCTGCTCGACGAGCTGGCCGAGCTGCTCGGCGTCGACGACACCGAGGAGCGCGAACGCTCGCGGCGGCGCTGGCGGGCCCAGCTGGCCGAGGCGCAGGACGCGCTGGACATCTTGACCGGTTCGGCGCCACAGGATCTCGAGGACGAACTCGATCCGGAGATCCTGATGGCCTACGACCTGATCGACGCGAGTCAGCTCGCGGAACGCCAAGACGTGCGCACCAGGCAGACCACCGCCGAGCGCGCCGCGGGCGACCGCACCTGGACCTACGGGCACGTCATCGTGGACGAGGCGCAGGAACTGTCGGAGATGGCCTGGCGAATGGTGATGCGGCGCATCCCGAATCGCTGGATCACCGTGGTCGGCGATGTCGCGCAGACCGGCGACCCCGCGGGCGCCTCGTCGTGGCAGCGGGTGCTCGAACCGTACGTGGCCAAGCGGTGGAAGCTTACCGAGCTGACGGTGAACTATCGCACGCCCGCCGAGATCATGGACGTGGCCGCGGACGTGCTGGCCGCGATCGATCCCGAGGCCGCCGCGCCGCGCTCCGTGCGCGAGAGCGGGCACCCGCCGCGCGCCTACCGGGTGGCCGCGAGCGACGTGCGCGACCAGGTTGCGAAGTTGGTGGCCGAGGAGACCGGGCCGGGCACGACCGCGGTGATCGCGCCGCACGCGCTGATCGAGGAACTGGCCGAGCTGTCCGGCGACTCGGTGCGGGTGTTGACGGTGCACGACGTGAAGGGGCTGGAGTTCGATGCGGTGTATCTTGTTGAGCCGCAAGCGATTCTGGATGAGTCGCCGCGCGGGCTGAATGATCTGTACGTGGCGTTGACGCGTGCGACGCAGCGGCTCGGTGTGGTGCACAGTGCGGAGTTGCCGGAGGTTTTGGGCTCGCTGAGGTGAGGTGAGGTGCCGCCCAGGCCCTCGAGGGGAAGCCTCAGCCAGCGCCCTCAACCGCACCACCTCCCGCAACACCACAAGCCGCCAAGGGGTGCGGCGCTGTTGCGATCGAGGCGAGTCGAATGGTGGTTGGCGAAGATCAAGTAGCCGCCATTTGACTCTGCTCGACGAGGTTTTCGGAGGGCGGGTGCGTCGGGCTTGTCGTACGGGCGGCCGGCCACGTCGGCCCGACCAATGCGAGCGACCCGGCAACGTCGGCCCAACCAAATGCGAGCGGCCCGACCACGCCAGCCCAACCAAATGCGAGCGGCCCGACGACGTCGGCCCAACCAACACGAGCGGCCCGACGACGTCGACCCAACCAACACGAGCGGCCCGGCAACGTCGACCCGACCAACACGAGCGACCCGACAACGCCA
>NZ_BAGH01000156.1 GCF_000308715.1 Nocardia tenerifensis NBRC 101015 | reverse complement strand
TTAGTGCCCGGGGCGCGGCCAGGTGCTCACAGACCGATCAGCGCAGAGCGGCTGCCTTGCGGGACAGGCGCTTTGTGGCCGCTTTGGCTGCGGCTTGCGCTTCCGTCGGCTTGTCGGCCGGCGTCTTGGCGGCCTTTTTCGCGGGCGCCTTCTTGGCGGGAGCCTTGGCAGCCGAGGCCTTCTTGGCGGGTTCCTTCTTGGCGGTGGGCGCCTCCGCCTGCTCCAGCGCCTCGCGGAGGAACTGGCCGGTGTAGCTGCCGGGGACGGCGGCGACGTCTTCGGGGGTGCCCTCGGCGACGACCATGCCGCCGCCGGAGCCGCCCTCGGGGCCCATGTCGATCACCCAGTCGGAGGTCTTGATGACGTCCAGGTTGTGTTCGATGACGATGACCGTGTTGCCCTTGTCGACCAGACCGTTGATGACCTTGAGGAGCTTGCGGATGTCCTCGAAGTGCAGGCCGGTGGTGGGTTCGTCGAGGATGTAGACGGTGCGGCCGGTGGAGCGCTTCTGGAGTTCGGCGGAGAGCTTGACGCGCTGCGCCTCGCCGCCGGACAGGGTCGGCGCGCTCTGGCCGAGCCGGACGTAGCCGAGACCGACGTCGACCAGCGTCTTCAGGTACCGGTGGATCGAGCTGATCGGCTCGAAGAACTCGGCCCCCTCCTCGATCGACATGTCGAGCACCTCGGCGATGGTCTTGCCCTTGTAGTGCACCTCGAGGGTTTCCCGGTTGTAGCGGGCACCGTGGCAGACCTCGCACGGGACGTACACGTCCGGCAGGAAGTTCATCTCGATCTTCAGCGTGCCGTCGCCGGAGCACGCCTCGCAGCGACCGCCCTTGACGTTGAACGAGAACCGCCCGGGCTGGTAGCCGCGCACCTTCGCCTCGGTGGTCGAGGCGAACAGCGTGCGGATCTTGTCGAACACCCCGGTGTAGGTGGCCGGGTTGGAGCGCGGGGTGCGCCCGATCGGCGACTGATCCACCTGGACCAGCTTGTCCAGGTCGTCGAGTCCCTTGACCCGGGTGTGCCGGCCCGGCACCTGCCGCGCGCCGTTGAGCTTGTTCCCCAGCACCGTGGCCAGGATGTCGTTGACCAGGGTCGACTTGCCGGAACCGGACACGCCGGTGACCGAGGTGAGCACGCCGAGCGGGAACGTGACGTCGATGCCGCGCAGATTGTGCTCGGTCGCGCCGACCACGGTGAGCTGGCGCTTCTTGTCGACCGGGCGGCGGACCAGCGGCAGCTCGATCCGCTCGCGGCCGGAAAGGTAAGCGCCGGTGAGGGATTCGGGCTCGGTGAGCAGTTCCTGGTACGGGCCGCTGTGCACCACGCGCCCGCCGTGCTCGCCGGCCAGCGGGCCGATGTCGACCACCCAGTCCGAGGCGCGAATGGTGTCCTCGTCGTGCTCGACCACGATCAGCGTGTTGCCGAGATTGCGCAGCCGGGTGAGCGTCTCGATGAGCCGCCGGTTGTCGCGCTGGTGCAGGCCGATGGACGGCTCGTCGAGCACGTAGAGCACGCCGACCAGTCCGGAGCCGATCTGGGTGGCCAGCCGGATGCGCTGCGCCTCGCCGCCGGACAGCGTGGCCGCGGCCCGTGACAGCGACAGGTACTCCAGGCCGACATCGAGCAGGAACCCGAGCCGCGCCTGCACCTCCTTGAGCACCTGCCCGGCGATGGCGGCCTCGCGCTCGCCGAGCGTGAGCGAGTTCAGGAACTTGGAGCACTCCCCGATGGACAGGTCGCTGACCTCGGCGATGGACTTCTTGTCGCCGCCCGCGTCGATGGTGACCGCGAGAATCTCCGGGCGCAGCCGGGCGCCGTGACAGACGGGGCACGGCACGTCGCGCATGTACCCCTCGTAGTGCTCCTTCATCTGCTCGGACTCGGTGCTGTCCATGCGCCGCTGCAGGAAGGGCATCACGCCCTCGAAATCGGCGTAGTACGAACGCTTCCGGCCGTACCGGTTGGTGTAGGAGACGTGCACCTGATCCGAGCTGCCCTCGAGCACGGCCTTGCGCGCCTTGAGCGGCAGCTTCTCCCACGGCGTGTCCATGGAGAAGCCGATGGCCTCGGCCAGTCCGGACAGCAGCCGGGTGAAGTACTCCGCGGTCTGGCCGCGCGACCACGGCGCGATGGCGCCCTCGTTCAGGCTGAGCGCCGGGTCGGGCACCACCAGATCCGGGTCGACCTCTTTGCGGTTGCCGAGGCCGGAGCAGTCGGGGCAGGCGCCGTAGGGCGAGTTGAACGAGAAGGAGCGGGGCTCGAGGTCCTCGATATCGAGCGGGTGGCCGTTCGGGCAGGCCAGGCGCTCGGAGAAGCGGCGCTCCCGGTCGTGCGCGTGCTCGTCGCGGTCGACGAAGTCGAGCACGACGATGCCGTCGGCGAGCCGCAGCGCGGTCTCGATCGAATCGGTGAGGCGCTGTTTGGAGGTGGGTTTGACGGTGAGGCGGTCGACCACCACCTCGACGTCGTGCTTCTCCTGCTTCTTCAGCTTCGGCGGATCGGTCAGCGGGTACACCACGCCGTCGACCCGGACACGGGAGTAGCCCTGGGTGTTCAACTGGTCGAACAGGTCGACGAACTCGCCCTTGCGCGTGCGCACCACGGGGGCGAGCACCTGGAACTTGACGCCCTCCTCCATGGCGAGCACCTGGTCGACGATCTGCTGCGGGGTCTGCTTCGCGATCAGCTCGCCGCACACCGGGCAGTGCGGGGTGCCGGCGCGCGCGTACAGCAGGCGCAGGTAGTCGTACACCTCGGTGATGGTGCCGACGGTCGAGCGCGGGTTCCGGTTGGTCGATTTCTGGTCGATCGACACCGCGGGCGAGAGACCCTCGATGAAATCGACGTCCGGCTTGTCCATCTGACCGAGGAATTGCCGGGCGTACGCCGACAGCGACTCCACGTACCGCCGCTGACCCTCGGCGAAGATCGTGTCGAACGCCAGACTCGATTTGCCCGAGCCGGACAGTCCGGTGAACACGATGAGACTGTCGCGGGGCAGGTCGAGGTCGACCCCCTTCAGGTTGTGTTCCCGAGCTCCGCGCACAGTGAGGCGTTCCGCCACCAGGTGAGTCCCTTCTCGATCGTGTTCGGGGTGAACCACAACGGGTCCAGACTTATCCGGCCGTCATGCTAAACGCGCCCACCGACAAGTTTCGGTTGCTGTATTGAATTTGCGGTGCTCCCGGCGCCCTGCGTGGTCACGCTCCGCTACCTCCTCCGGGCGCGTCGCTCACACCGCGCGGGGGTCTACCAGCTACAACAGCGCTGTCCCCGGCGATATTGCGATGCGTCAGACGCTAGGACCGCCGCAGGTCGCCGGACAGACCCTGGACCTGCCAGCCCTCCGCGTCGACGGTGACCGACAACACGTCGGAGCCGACGCGCAGCCCGCCCACGCGCAGCGGCAGGAAGCGATCGGGAACCACCGGTGCGACCGACAGCACCCCCTCGGGAACGCTCGGTTCCAGTCTCAACAGACTACGCAAAAACAGCAACGGCGCGGCAGCCGCCCAGGCCTGCGGCGAGCAGGAGGTGGGATAGGGCACGGGGATGTCGAACTCGGCGCGGTCGAACCCGCAGAACAGCTCGGGCAGCCGATAGCCGAAGCGGGTCGAGGCGTCGAGCACGGCGGATACCACGCGATTCGCGTGATCGGTGAAGCCGTAGCGCATCAGGCCCGCGGCGCAGATCGCGTTGTCGTGCGGCCAGACCGAGCCGTTGTGGTAGCTGACGGGGTTGTATGCACCCATTGACGTGGCCAGCGTGCGAATCCCCCACCCGCTGAACATCTCCGGCGAGAGCAGATGATCGGCGACGCGGCGCGCCTTGTCCTCGTCGATGATGCCGGTCCACAGGCAGTGCCCGATATTGGAGGTGAGTGCGTCGATCGGTCGCTTGTCCCGGTCGAGGCCGATGGCGAACCAGCCGCGGTCGGGCAGCCAGAACGCCTCGTTGAACGCGGTCTTCAAACGCGCGGCCTTGGTCCGCCAGCGTTCGGCGGTCGCGTGGTCGCCGGTGCCCGCGGCGAGCGTGGCGCGCGCGAGGTAGGCGGCGTAGGTGTAGCCCTGCACCTCGGCGAGCGCGATCGGCGGCTCGGGCAGCGAGCCGTCGGCGAAGTTGATCCCGTCCCAGGAGTCCTTCCAGCCCTGGTTGGCCAGGCCGTGCTCGGTGGCGCACTGGTATTCGACGAAACCGTCGCCGTCCGCGTCGCCGTAGCGTTCGATCCAGTCCAGCGCGCGATCGGCGTGCGGCAGCAGATCGTCGCGGATGCGCGCGTCGAGGCCCCAGCGGTAGAGCTCGCCGAGCAGCATCACGAACAGCGGGGTGGCGTCGGCGGTGCCGTAGTACGCGGTGCCGCCGCCGAGCATGAGCGTCGCCGCCCGCCCGAAGCGCACCTCGTGCGGGATCTTGCCCGGCTGCTGTTCGGTCGCCGCCTGCACCTCCGTGCCTTGCAGATCGGCGAGGCTCTGCAAAGTGCCGACGGCGAGCCTGCGGTCCAGCGGCAGCACCATCCACGAGGTGAGCAGCGAGTCCCGGCCGAACAGCGCCATGAACCACGGCGCGCCTGCGGCGACCACCGCGCGCTCGGGGTGGGCGGGGTCGAAGATGCGCAGCGCGCCGAGGTCGGTGAGGGTGCGTTGGAGCACGGAGGCGAGGGTTTCGTCCTCGGTGTGCACGGTCGGCGAGTTCGCGTACCACTCGCGCAGTCGTTGCGCGGGCGCGCTGCGGTTCACCGGCGTGCCGCACGGGTAGCGCGGCGGCGTGGCGTCGGTGCCGAGCGCGGGCAGGTACTCGACGCACGCGGTCCATTCACCGCGGCCGGGAAGGCTTACGTCCCAGTGCAATTCGCGGTCGGCCGCGGTGGCGCCGGTACCGCGGACGGTGACCGCCAGGCCCAGCTCGGCGCGGCTGATCTCGACGGCGCCGTCTGTCGCGCGCGCCGCGGTGACCACGAGGTGCTCGTGACCGGTGCGGCCCTCCTTGACCTCGAAGAGATCGGCGAAGTCGGCGTCGAGCTCCAGCTTGATCACGCAGTCCAGGGCCGCGCCGGACAGGTTGCGCACCACCAGGTCCTCGCGCATGCCGTCGCCGACGTGCCTGCCGACCATCACCAGCGCGGTGCTGTCGGCCGTGCCTGCTCTCGGCGCGGTGCGAGCCAGCAGCGTCGCGCTGTACGGCTGGTCGTAGCGCACGGTGAGCGGCTGGGGCTCCAGGCCGTCCACGGTCAGCCGCCAGTGCGAGAGCACCCTGGTGTCGCGAACGAACAGGCCCGCGGGGTGGCTCGGCGTGATCACCCCGCTGACGTCGCTGATGCAGAAGGTGGAGCCCTCGACCAGCGTCACCCCCGCGTTGATCGCCGTCGGCGCCTCGGTGTCCGCGCCGTCGCCCCAGGGGTGGGTCACCATGCGGCGGTCACGCCACCGTGGTGGGCACCATGACCCGGGTCGTCCGCTCGGACAGGATGCGGCGATACAGCCGTTCGTGATCGCGGGCCATGCGCAGCCGGCCGAACCGCTGCTCGGCGGCGGCGCGGCAGGCCCGGCGATCGATGGTGTGCACCTGATGGAGGGCGTCCACCATCTCTTCGACGTCGCGGCACAGGAATCCGGTCTCGCCGTGATCCACGATCTCCGGCGCCGCGCCCTCGGGGAACGCGAGAACCGGTGTGCCGCAAGCCAAAGCCTCGGCCATCACGAGCCCGAACGGCTCGGGCCACTGGATCGGATTGATCAACGCGTCGGCGTGGCGCACCAGTTCGACCCGGCGCGCGGTCGGTTCCTCCCGCGGCTCGGGATCGTCGGGCCCCATCAGTGGACGCACGCGCTCAGTGTAGTAGCGACGCTCCTCCGGTTCGCGCATCTTGGTGATCATGAGCAGCTTGCGTCGCGCGAGCCGGGCGATCTGCACCGCGCGGTGCACACCCTTCTCCTCGTTCATCCGGCCGACGAACACCACGTAACCGCCGCCGCCCGGGCCGTATCGGTAGGTGTCGAGGTCGATGCCGTGCGGGATCACCTCGGCGATCGGCACGCTGCCCGCCATCCTCCGCTGCGCCTCCGAGATGGCGACGATGTGGGCGTGGCGCGCCATCGAGCGGAACAGCTCCTGGCGCATCTCCGAAAACGGTCCGTGGTTGGTGACCACTACGGGGGGCGAGCCCTCCAGCGCGCCGACGAACGGGCCGAGCGAGGTGTGGTCGTGGATGATGTCGACGTCGGCCAGCGTCTCGTAGGCGGCGAGCACGTGCATCAGCTCGGCCTCGCCGACCCCGATCTGCGTGGTCGGGTGCTCGTAGAGCGAGTATCGCCGCACGGGACAGGTGGATTCGCCCACGGTGAACAGGTGCACGTCGTGTCCGAGCAGGTCCAGACCGACGGACAGATCGCCGACCACCGCCTCGGTACCGCCGTAGGCAGGTGGCGGCACGGGAACCCACGGCGGAACTATCTGCCCGATTCTCATGGGAGCCTGCGTTCTTCGACGCCACGCCCTTCCTCGGCGGGCCCCCAGTGCGCGCCGCAGCCGTCGCAGCGCGTCAGGACATCGGGTACGTTGTCGAAGAGTTCGGATCCGCAGCCAGGACAGGCGCGGGGCGATCCGAAGATCGCGCTGAAATCTAGTGTCGCTGAATATGTCATCGCTCGAGTTCCCACGTACATATGAGCCTTATGGCTCCGCTGCCCACGGCCCCTCTGGTTGACTTCATTGCAAGCTTACCCGGAACCTCGTTATCTACTCGTGGTATTCGGCGGGAGCAGCTTCGTCCGTCAAACGGCAGGGAGGCCGACGTGCTCGAGGTATTTCTGGTAGACGATCACGAAATCGTCCGGCGCGGTCTGATCGATCTACTGGAGGGCGATCCCGAGCTCACCGTGATCGGCGAGGCGGGCGATGTCGCGCAGGCCATGGCCAGAATTCCCGTGCTGCGCCCCGACGTCGCCGTGCTCGACGTCCGGCTGCCCGACGGCAACGGCATCGAACTCTGCCGTGACCTGCTCGCGGAGGTCGAGGGGCTGCGCTGCCTGATCCTCACCTCCTACACCGACGAGCAGGCGATGCTCGACGCGATCCTCGCCGGCGCAAGCGGTTACGTCGTCAAGAACATCAAGGGCATGGAGCTGGCCGCGGCGATCAAGGCGGTCGGCGCGGGCCGTTCGCTGCTGGACAACCGGGCCGCCGCGGCGCTGCGGGCCAGGCTGCGCGACGGCGCGCCCGACGACGACGGACCGCTGGCCGGGCTCACCGAGCAGGAGCGCAGGCTGCTCGCGCTGCTCGGCGAGGGCCTCACCAATCGGCAGATCGCGGCGCGAATGTTCTTGGCGGAGAAGACGGTCAAGAACTACGTGTCGCGGCTGCTCGCCAAGCTCGGCATGGAGCGGCGCACCCAGGCGGCGGTGCTGGCCAGCAAGCTCGGCGAGCGCTGACGGCGCCATGACCGACGCCGCGGCGCACCCGGTGTTCGACACGTTGCGCACGATCGTGGACACCGCGACGCGCATCGCCGCCGACCACGCCAAGCTCTACGAGTGGGCCCGCACCCGGCAGGCGTGGATCGAGGCGAACCGGGACATCGCGACCGAGTTCCTCGCGGGCACCGAGCCGGAACTGGTGCTCGCGCAGGTGGTCGAGCACGCGCGCACGTTGACCAGCTCGGCCCAGGCGATCCTGGCGGTGGTGGAGCCCGGGGTGCCGCCGGAGGAGGCCACGGAACTCGTTGTGGCGCAATGGTCGAAGGCCGCCGCGCCGACGGACGGGCGGCGGGTGCGGCTTGCCGGCACGGCCGCGGGCGAGGCCTTCG
>NZ_BAGH01000157.1 GCF_000308715.1 Nocardia tenerifensis NBRC 101015 | reverse complement strand
GAGCACGCGCGTGGTCACGCGGCGCGGGTCGTCCGCGTCCAGGCCCAGACGTCGAAGACGCCGGCGGGCAGGAAGACCGGGGTGGGCACCTCGACGGCGCCGGCGAACGCGAGCGCCCGGCTGACCGCGCGGCGGCGACGCTGGGTGGCGGTGAGGCCGCGCCCGGCGGGGGCGGTGGGCAGCACGGACGGGATCTGCTCGAGCCCCTCCAGCCGCAGCACCTCCTCGACCAGGTCGGCGGGCTGGGCCAGGTCGGGCCGCCAGCTCGGCGGCGTGACCACGAGCTGACCGTGGCCGGTGGTCTCGTCCACGGCGACCTCGACGGTGCAGCCGATCTGGGCGAGGCGGCGCGCGGAGGTGCCGGTCGGGTAGACGACGCCCGCGACGCGGTCGGCGAGATCGATGTCCATCCGGATCGGCGGCGTCGGCGGCACCGGCACGCGGACGTCGGTGAGCGCGGGTTCGACTGTGCCACCGGCGATCTCGGCGAGCAGCGAGGCGGCGCGGTCGAGCGCGGCCACGTTGATCTCCGGATCGACCACGCGCTCGTACCGCTTACCCGCCTCGGACACCAGCTTGTGCCTGCGCGAGGTCCGGTAGACGAGCAGCGGGTTCCAGGTGGCGGCCTCGAGCAGGATATCGGTGGAGTCGGCGCCGACCTCGGTGGTCGCACCGCCCATCACGCCCGCGAGCGAAACGACACCGGACTCGTCGGCGATCACCACGTCTTCGGCGTCGAGGGTGCGCTCGACCTCGTCGAGAGTGCGCAGCGTCTCCCCCTTGTTCGCGGTGCGCACCACCAGTCCGCCGTTCAGCTTCGCCGCGTCGAACGCGTGCAGCGGCTGCCCGAGCTCGAGCATCACGTAGTTGGTGACGTCCACGGCGGGCGAGATCGGGCGCACACCCGACAGCAGCAGCCGACGCTGTAACCACCAGGGGCTCACCGCCTTCGGGTCGATGCCGGTGACCCGGCGCGCCGCGAAGCGGGTGCAGTTGGACTCAGGCTCGAGCCGGATCGACCACGCCTCGCGCTCGTCGTCCGGCAGGGTGCGCACGGCCGGGTCGGCGTAGTCGAGGTCGAAGCCGCAAGCGAGTTCGCGGGCCAGGCCGCGCACCGAGAAGCAGTAGCCGCGGTCGGGCGTGATGTTGAGCTCGACGACCGTATCGTCCAGGCCCAGAAGCTCGTTCGCGTCCGCGCCCGGCTCGGTGGTGCCCGGCTCGAGCACCAGGATGCCCGAATGATCCTTGCCGATACCGAGTTCGGCGACCGAGCAGATCATGCCGTTGGACACGTGCCCGTAGGTCTTGCGAGCGGAGATGGCGAACCCGCCGGGCAGCACCGCGCCGGGCAGCACCACGACCACGAGGTCACCGACGGCGAAATTGCTTGCGCCGCAGATGATCTCCTGCAGGTCGGGCTTGCCGATGTCGACCTTGCAGAAGCGGATCGGCTTCTTGAACTCGGTCAGCTCGGTGATCTCGGCGACGCGGCCGACCACCAGCGGCTTGTCCAGATCGCCGGGGATCCGCTGGAGCCTGTCGAGTTCCTCGACCTCGAGACCGACCCGGACGAAGCCCGCGTCGAGCTCCTCCGGCGTCACCGACCAGTCGGGGTTGGTGCGCTGGATGATGTCGGTCAGCCAGGACTGCGCTACTCGCACTTGAGGTTTCGCTCTCTCGATCGAAGGGTGGGTCAGGACCGGTTACCGAAGGGCAGCGTGAAACGCACGTCGCCCTCGACGATGTCGCGCATGTCCGGGATGCCGTTGCGGAACTGCAGCGTCCGCTCCAGCCCCATGCCGAACGCGAACCCGCTGTACACCTCGGGATCGATCCCGCTGGCGATCAGCACCTTCGGGTTCACCATGCCGCAGCCGCCCCATTCGACCCAGCCCGCGCCGCCCTTCTTGTCCGGGAACCAGACGTCGACCTCGGCCGAGGGCTCGGTGAACGGAAAGTAGTTGGGGCGCATGCGCGTTCGTGTCTCGGGGCCGAACAGCGCCCGCGCGAACGCGTCCAGCGTGCCGCGCAGGTGCGCCATGGTCAGGCCCTTGTCCACGGCCAACCCCTCCACCTGGGAGAACACCGGGGTGTGCGTGGCGTCGAGCTCGTCGGTGCGGAACGTGCGGCCGGGGCACACCACGTAGATCGGCAGCTCGCGGGACAGCAGCGAGCGCACCTGCACCGGGGAGGTATGGGTGCGCAGCACCTGGCGCGAGCCCTCCGGGGCGATGTGGAAGGTGTCCTGCATGGTGCGGGCCGGATGATCGGGCAGGAAGTTGAGCGCGTCGAAGTTGAAGTGCTCGGTCTCCACCTCGGGTCCCTCGGCGACCTCCCAGCCCATCGCGACGAACACGTCGGCGACCTGCTCGGAGATGACGGTGATGGGGTGCCGGGCGCCGAACGGGTGCCTGCGCGCGGGCAGCGTCACGTCGATCGCCTCGGCCACCAGCACCGCGGCGTCGCGCTCGGCGAGCAGCGCCGCGCGGCGCGACTCGAACGCCTCGGAGATCCTGGCGCGGGCCACGTTGACGCGCTTGCCCGCGTCGGCCTTCTCGGCCTTGGGCAGGCCGCCGAGCGCGCGCTGCGCCAGCGCGAGCGGCGCCTTGCCGCCCAGGTGCTCGGTTTTCGCGACCGCGAGCGCGTCCAGGTCGGCCGCAGCGGCGAAAGACTTCTCGGCGGCCGCCGCCGCGGCGGCCAGTGCCTCCTCGGTCAGCGTCGCGTTCTGCTCGACTGCGTCGTTCTCGTCGGCCACGATGGTTCGACTCTCCCCTGGGGATCGGTTCGCGGGTACGGCTCGTTCCCTACCCACATTGCTGCTGGTGGAATCCTATTGGATGCGTCATAGCCGATTCACCCGGATTCCCCACCGCCGCGCCCCACCGCTTTTCAGGGCTGGAGAAGCGGTGGCGGCGACGTCACGATGGTCGCAGCGTCATGCCATGTCCCTATCGCGGGAACACCCACCTACCCAGGAGGAATCCGGGCACTATGCGAACCACGCGCGCGGCGGCCGTCACTCTGCTCACCCTTGTCGGCCTACTCGTTATGACCATGCTCACCAGCGGCTCCGCGGCGGCCAACCCGCCGAGCCAGAACCCCTTCTGGTTCCTGCCGGACTGGTTCCAGCAGATTCTGTTCTGCTACATCCTGGGCTCCTGCTACTGAGCTGCCCGCCAGACGCGGCATGGATCCGCACCCCTTCCCGGAATCCGCACTGCTTCTGAGAATCCGCACTCCCTCACGAGATCCGCACTCCGTCCGGAGAGCCGCGGAGGGGCGGATTCTGGGCGAGAGTGCGGCTCCCGCCCCCGTCTGACGGCGGGGACGGCTGCTGTAGCTGTGGACCGGATCAGTCGGCGACCTCGATGCGGGCGGGCAGGAAGATCGACACCACCGCGCCGAGCGCGACGATGGCGGTGCCGACCCAGATCGCCGGGACGAGGCCGTCGACATAGGTCTGCGGGCTGAGATATGAACCGTGCGAGGCGAATACGGACGCGAGCACCGCGATGCCCATCGCGACGCCCACCTCGCGCAGGGTGTTGTTGGTGCCCGAGGCCATGGCCCGATCCTCCGGTGCGGCGCTGGCCATCACGACGGTCGCGCTGGGCGCGAAGGTCAGGCCCATGCCGACGCCGCCGAGCACGAACGGCCCGACGAAGGCGAGGTAGCCGACGCCGATCGTGGTGATCGCCGCCATCCAGCCGAGCGCCAGCGCGAGCAGCACCTGACCGGCCGCCAGCAGGGTGCGCGCGCCGACCCGGTCGACGAGCAGACCCGCGATCGGGGCGACCACCATCGGAGCCATGGTCCAGGGCATGGTGCGGACTCCTGCCTCCAGCGGGCTGAGGCCCTGCACCACCTGGAAGTACTGGGCCAGCAGGAAGATCGAGCCGAAGACGCCCATGGAGAACGTGAAGGTCATCGCGTTGCTCACCCGGTAGGCGCGCGAGCGGAACAGTCGCAGCGGCAGCATCGGCTCCGGGGTCTTCAACTCCCACGCGATCAGACCGACCAGCAGCACCGCGCCGCCGATCAGGCCGCCGAGCACGGTGGCCGAGGTCCAGCCGTCGTCGGCGCCGTGGATGACGCCCCACACCACCGCGAGCACGCCGCCCGCCGACAACGCCAGGCCGACCAGGTCGAGCCGTCGCGTCGCGCCGTACGACTCACGCAGCACCTTGGCCGCGAACGGGATGACGGCGAGGCCGATGGGCACGTTGAGCCAGAAGATCCACTGCCAGCTCAGGCCGTCGACCACCGCGCCGCCGACGAGCGGGCCGACCGCGACGCCGAGGCCGAAGATGCCGCCCCAGATGCCGATCGCGGCGCTGCGCATCCGCTCCGGCACGGCCGCCGACAGCAGCGTGAGCGACAGCGGCCCGACCGCGGCGCCGCCGAAGCCTTGCACGACCCGCGCGGCGATCAGCATCCACGGCTCGGTGGCCAGCGCGCAGGCCGCCGACGCGATCGTGAACAGCGCGATGCCGGCCAGGAAGATGCGACGGCGACCGAGCCGGTCACCGATGGCCGAGACGGTGAGCAGCAGCGACGCGAACGACAGGGTGTAGGCGTTGATGAACCACTGCAGGTCGGACAGTGAGGCGCCCAGCTCGGTGCGGATCACCGGCAGCGCGTTGGTCACCACGAGGTTGTCCAGCGTGACCATGAACATCGGGATGCCGACCGCGGCGAGCACGGCGGCGACCGCGCGGCCGCTCATGGTTGTCGCGGGTTCGGCGGCGGTCGCCAGGGGTTCGAGAGTTTCGGTCATGACCGGCCTTTGTTGTAATTGACTGATAACTACTGAGCCGAAGAGTATGCATCGACTGATAACATGTCAACACCACGCGGTGAGCGGACGGAACGGAGCACGATGTCGAATTCGACCAAGGTCAGGATGACGGCCACCGAGCGCGGCGAGCAGGTGTTGCGGGCCGCGGTCTCCGCGTTCGCCGAAGGCGGCTACGCGGCCACGCGCACCGACGAAATCGCAAGGCGCGCAGGGGTTTCCCAGCCGTACGTGATCCGGCTCTTCCACACCAAGCAGGCGCTGTTCATCGCCGCGCTGCATCGCGTGTGCGATCGCATCGAGGAGGTGTTTCGCACAGCGCGCGCCGCGGCCGAGCCCGACGCGTCACCGGAGGACGCACTCAACGCGCTCGGCAACGGCTTCGACGTCTTCCTGGCCGACCGGGAGATGCTCCAGCTGTTCCTGCACGGTTTCGCGGCGAGCGGCGACCCGGCCATCGGCGACGAGGTCCGCACCCGCTTCGGCGACGTCGTCCAACTCGTGCGAGACCTGTCCGGCGCGGACATCCACGCCACCCGCCAGTTCATCTCCACCGGCATGCTGCTGACCGTGATGAGCGCGATGCAGGTGACGGGTCCGGATGCGCCGACGTGGGCGATCGACCTGCTGAACGATTGCACCCAAACCGAGGATTGAACAGTGCGGCCGCGCAGCTTCTGATACCCGCACGCGTGTGCGCGCGGCGAGTCGGCGTGCCAGGAATCAGACGACGTGCGGGAGATCAGCCAGAGTGCGGGAGACCAGCAGGCGCGCGACAGACCAACCGGGACGCGGCAGACCAGCGGGCGCGTGGCAGATCACTCGGCGTGCGGCAGATCAATCGTGGGGCACGGCTGGACAATCGTGAAGGCAAATCGACCGGGGCGCGACCAGACCAATCGGGACGCACCAGATCCAGCCGACGCGCGGCAGACCAGCAGGCGCGTAGCAGATCTATCGTGGGGCGCGACAGGTCAAACGTGAGGCGCCGCCGACCAATCGCGGAGCGCGGCAAAACAATCGGACGCGCCCAGACCCAGCCGACGCGCGGCAGCCGAGACACGACAGATCAGCCGCGGCGCGCAGCAGACCAGCCGAGGCGCGGCAGACCAGCAGGCGCGTGGCAGACCAATCAGTTGCGGCAGATCAATCCTGGGGCGCGACAGGTCAGTCGTGAGGCGCGGCTGGCAAAGCGCGGAGCGCGGCAGACCAATCGGGACGCGCCAGATCTGGCCGACGTGCGGCAGCCGAGACGCGACAGATAAGCCAGGGCGCGGCAAGCCAATCGGTGCGCTGCATATCAGTCGAGGTGCGGCGGATCAGCCGGCGCTCGGCAAACCAGCCGGCGCGCGGTAGATCTGTCGGGGTCACGGCAGACCAGTCAGGCGTCAGGGGGACTCAAGGGTATGCAGGGAATGCGGAGGGTTGCGGCGTTACCCCGGAGCTCACTTCGCGTACCGGATCCGCGAATTCGCGTACAGGCAGATGGCGGCTGCGGTGGCCAGGTTGAGGCTTTCGGCGCGGCCGCGAATCGGGATGCGGATTCGGTGATCGGCGCGCTGGGTGACGGCGGCGTCCAATCCGTGCGCCTCGTTGCCGAACAGCCAGGCGACCGGTTCGGCGAACAGCTCGTCGGCGTCGTCGAGGTCGACCTCGCCGTTCGCGGCGGTCGCGAGGATCGTAATGCCTGCTGCGGCAAGGGAATCCAGCGTCTCGCCGACGTCGCGGTGCCGCGCGATCGGGACGTGGAACAGACTGCCCGCACTGGCGCGCACGCACTTACCGTTGTGCAGGTCGACGGAGTCGCCGGCCAGGACCACCCCGTCGGCGCCCACGGAGTCGGCTACCCGGATCAGGGTTCCCGCGTTGCCGGGCTCGGCCATCTCGACCGGCACTGCGAGCATGCGCGGCCGGCTGGCGAGCACGTCGTCCAGCGGCACGTCGAGCAGGTCGCACACCGCGACAAGCCCTGGCGCGGTGACGGTTTCGCCCAGCTGCTCGGCGGCGCGATCGCTGACGAGGGTGGCGCGCACGCCCATGCCGACGGCGCTCGCGACCAGTTCGTGCTCGCGCACCGCGGCGCCCGCGGAGTAGAACAGCTCGCGCACCCGCCCCGTATCCAACGCGGCGGCAACGGAATTGGCGCCCTCGGCGAGAAACAGCCCGGCCTTGCGGCGGTGCGCCGCGCGTTGCAGCTTAACCGCCGAAACGACCCGTGGATTGCGCTCGGAGAGCGCGTCCACGGGTCGTTCCGAAAGGTATTCGCTTGTCACCCGGTGACTTACGCGGCGGGCGCGTTGACGTCCTGCGGGAGGGCGGCCTTGGCGATCGCGACGAGACCGGCGAACGCCTCGGCGTCGGAGACGGCGAGCTCGGCGAGGATCTTGCGGTCCACCTCGACACCCGAGGCCTTCAGGCCCTGGATGAAGCGGTTGTAGGTGATGTCGTTCAGCCGCGCCGCCGCGTTGATACGGGCGATCCACAACTTGCGGAAATCACCCTTGCGCGCCCGGCGGTCCCGGTAGGCGTAGGTGAGCGAGTGCAGCTGCTGTTCCTTGGCCTTGCGGTACAGCCGCGAACGCTGGCCGCGGTAGCCCTTGGAGGCCTCGAGGATGGAACGACGCTTCTTCTGAGCGTTGACGGCCCTTTTGACGCGTGCCATGGGTCAGTCCTTTGTCGATCTAGGGGGCGCATGCGGGCACCCGGGAGTTGGTCGGTGGGTCGGCGTCCGGAATCCGGAACGCGGTCGCTGCTTCGGGCGATCCGTCAGCGGTCGCCGCGAGCGGTCTCTCAGAGACCGAGCAGCCTCTTCACGCGCGGGACGTCGACGGACGCGACGGCCTCCGTGCCATCCAGACGACGAGTCCGGCGGGTCGACTTGTGCTCGAGCAGGTGGCGGCGGTTCGCCTGCTGGCGAAGCAGCTTGCCTCGGCCCGACACCTTGAATCGCTTCGAGGCGCCGCTGTGGCTCTTCATCTTCGGCATGGATTCCTCTATCTGTCTCGTCCCGGCGGTCCTTGCGGACCGCCGGCTCTTATCGGTATTACTGCGGCGAGTCGGCCTGCTCGGCCGGGGCCGCGCTGTCTGCGGCGACGGCGTCAGCGGGCGCGGGGCTCGGCTGCGCAGCGGGCTGCTGCTGCCGCGGAGCGGCGGATTCCTGCTGTGCCTTCACTCGCGTCTTCGCACCCTTGTGAGGCGCGAGGACCATGGTCATGTTGCGACCGTCCTGCTTGGCCGAGGTCTCGACGAACCCCAGGTCCGCCACGTCCGCGGCGAGACGCTGCAGCAGCCGGTAGCCCAGCTCGGGCCTGGACTGCTCGCGTCCGCGGAACATGATGGTGACCTTGACCTTCGACCCGGCCTCGAGGAAGCGCATCACGTGGCCCCTCTTGGTCGCGTAGTCGTGGTCGTCGATCTTCGGGCGGAGCTTCTGCTCCTTGATCACGGTCTGCACCTGGTTCTTCCGAGATTCGCGCGCCTTCTGCGCCGTCTCGTACTTGAACTTGCCGTAGTCCATGATCTTGCAGACCGGCGGACGTGCATCCGGAGCGACCTCGACGAGATCGAGATCCGCCTCCATGGCGACGCGTAGTGCATCTTCAACACGCACGATCCCAACCTGCTCGCCGCTGGGTCCGATGAGACGGACCTCGGGAACACGGATGCGATCGTTGATGCGGGTCTCAGTGCTGATGGGGCCTCCTAGGTCAAGCGGTGTCGTCAAGACGACCGCACGCAATAACTGCAACCCCTTTTCAACACAAAAGCCCCGGAGCGGTATTCCGCGTCGGGGCCCGAGGTCGACCGGTCTGCGCACGCCAAGTACTCGCATGCGATCTTGTCCGCGCCCCTCGCGAGAGGGACCACCGCACAAGAAACCCGTCTCCGAGGAGACGGGTGACCGGACCGTTTGACCTGACGATCGCTCGTCGGCAACGGTGGGAGTCGGGCTCCACTTATCAGCCCCGGGCTCGAAATCTTGGAAGAAAACTCGACCCGGGGCGGTCGTCAGCGGAAAGTCTAACATTCTGTTCGGCTATCGCCGAATCGGGTCGGCCGCCGCGCGTCGGGCTCGGCCGACTCCGGCCGTCGAGGATCGCGTCGCTAGCCTGATGAGCATGACAGACGAGCTCGACGACTCCGTACGCGAACTGGCCGACATCCCCGCCGTCGAGGTGATCAGCCGGGCCGCGGTGATGCTGATGAGTTCGGCCGCGGAGAAGCTCGGGCTCGCGGACGAGGATCCGGACACCAGCGCGCGGCGCGATCTGGACGAGGCGCGGCGGGTCATCACGGCGTTGGCCGGGCTGGTCACGGCGTCGGTGGAGTACCTGGGGCCGCATGCCGGGCCGATTCGCGAGGGGTTGCAGTCGTTGCAGCGCGCGTTCCGCGAGGCGTCGGCGCATCCCGACGAGCCGGGTAAGGGGCCGGGCGAGAAGTACACCGGGCCGGTTTACTGAAGTCCCTCCCCGCTTGCCCTGCGCTTCGCCGGTCAAGCGTTGATTAATTTTTCCCGGTGGGAAATTTTGCCCACCGAGCATGTTTTTCGGTAGGCTGTCGTCATGCCGGAAAACCGAGAGCTCGGACTGCGCGAGCGTAAGAAGCTCGATACCCGCATGGCATTGAGCGACGCCGCGCTGAGTCTGGCGTTCGAGCGTGGGCTGGACAACGTCACGCGCGAGGACATCGCGGCGCGCGCCGGGGTGTCGGTGCGCACGTTCAACAACTACTTCAGCGGCAAGCACGACGCGATCGTCTACCGGCAGTCCGTGCGAATCCGGCGCAGCCTCAGCATCTTTCGCGAGCGGCCCGCCGACGAACCGCTCTGGAGCGCGCTCACCGCGGCGATGCTCGGACCGCTGGAGGACGATCACAGCTTCGGCTTCGCGCCGCCGAGCGCCGAGCAGCTGGCCGAGATCCGAAAGTTGTTCAACGCTGCGGAGCTGCGCTTCGCCATCACCAAAGAGCTGTACGACGAATGGCTCGCGCTGATCGCGGAACGAACGGGGACCGACCCGCTGCGCGATATCTATCCGCGCCTCGTCACCGGAGCGCTCACCGCCATCCTCGACGCGGTCACCGTGGCGTACGCGCACGCGGATCCACCCGTGCACATCACGACTCTCCTTCGCCGCGCCATCGACGAGGTCGCCGCGGGGTTGCCCGAACCGCCGCGCTGATCTGGCCACCCACTAGAACCCATCATCGAACAAGGGGTGTATTTGTCATGCCTGAAAACTCTGTAGACGTAGTCATTTCCGGCGCCGGGCCGAACGGGCTGATGCTCGCCGGCGAGCTCGCGCTGGCGGGCGTCCGGGCGATCGTGCTCGACGCGCTGCCCGCGCCCAGTGCCGAGCCGAAGGCGAACGGCCTGGTGGGCCAGGTGGTTCGGCTGTTGGACATGCGCGGGCTGTATCACGAGTTCGGTGGCGCGCCCGGTGCGCCACAGCCGCTGCCCGCGTACTTCTTCAGCGGGCTGCCGTTGACGTTCGACGGGCTGGCGGACAATCCGATGTTCGCGTTCGGCATTCCGCAGCCGAAACTTGTTCGCTCGCTGGAGAAGTGGGTGGTCGGGTTGGGGGTGGATGTGCGCTGGGGCCATGAGGTCGCCGGCCTGACCCAGCACGACGGCGGCGTGGAAGTCGCCGTGGCCGGGTCGGAGAATTATCGGCTCGATGCCCGGTATCTGGTCGGGGCCGACGGGGGGAAGAGCTTCGTCCGCAAGGCGGTCGGCATCGAGTTCCCCGGGCATACGGCGACCGACAGCATCTCGCGGATGGGGCATGTGTGGCTGCCCGACGAGCTGCGGACCGGTGACGGCGGGCTGGACATTCCCGGGTTCGGTCGAGTTCCGTTCGGACACAACAGGTTGGAGCGCGGTGGGTTCGTCTTCGCGGAGCTGGAACCGGGCCGGCCGCTCGTCGCGAGCATGGAGTTCGGCGTCGAGGCGGTGCCCGAAGGCACACCGATGACCTTCGAGGAGCTGCGGGCGGGCGTGCGGCGGGTGCTCGGCGTCGACCTGCCGATGGAGCCGCCGCGCGGACCCGGACCGCATGCGTTGCGGCGCATCGACAATCAGAACACCCGGCAGGCGGAGCGGTATAGCCAGGGGAATGTGTTCCTGCTCGGCGACGCCGCGCACGTGCACTCCGGCATGGGCGGGCCGGGACTGAATCTCGGCTTGCAGGACGCCGCCAACCTCGGATGGAAGCTCGCCGCCGCGGTAAAGGGTTGGGCGCCAGCGGGTTTGCTCGACACCTACCACACCGAACGGCACCCCGTCGGCGTCCGGGTGATGATGAGCTCACTCGCCCAAACCGCCCTCTTCACACCAGGTCCCGAGGTCACCGCTGTGCGCACCATGCTCACCGAAATGCTGCGAGCCCCGGAGAACACCGCGTACATCGCGGCCCTCATGTCCGGGGCGGACACTCACTACGAAACCGACGACCCGCACCCCTTGTCCGGCCGCTTCGTCCCCCATCTCACCCTCGAAACATCGGACGGCACACAGCGAGTCGAAGAACTGCTCCGCAAGGCGAGGCCCGTACTGCTCACCCTCACCGACGACCCGACATACCCCGATATCGCCAGCGACTGGCAAGACCGTGTCGACACCATCACCGCGACCAGCCCCGCCGCTTCCGCCGCCGCCCTCCTGCTAAGGCCGGACGGCTACGTCGCCTGGGCATCGGACACCGTAGACGCCACCAACTCCGACCGCCTGCGCGCAGCGCTGACCCGCTGGTTCGGCACACCCCCGAACTGACAGCCCCACCCACCGCCCCCCAGATCCGCACTCCTTCAAAGGATCCGCACCGCCACAGCTACCTGCAAGCAGTGCGGAACCCGAGGGGGTGCAACTGCCGACGAGCGCGCTGCCCGGCGCACAGGCCAACCTCCGCGCCCCGACAGCCGCACTCCTTCTAGGGCCCCGCACCCTCTACAGCTACCTAAAAGCAGTGCGGGACCCGAGAAAAGGTGCAGCTGATGGCAAGCGCGCTGCCCGACGCACGAAACAGCAGGCCGCGCGACCAAGCAGCCGACCGACGCCCGGCGCGCAGGCACCGCGCACGAACCAGCGGGGCCGCGCACGAATCGGCCAGCCGTGCGCCGATCAGCCTGGCGCGCAAGCTAACCGCGCGCCCCGACAGCCGCACTGCTTCTAGGGATCCGCACCCGCAACAGCCCCCTGAAAGCAGTGCGGGACCCGAGAAACGGTGCAGCTGTTGGGGAGGCACCCCGTCTGCGGCAGTGGGATCGACGGGGTGCCGGGCAGTGGGTGGCGGCGCGCTATTCAGCTCGGAGGAACCGTTCGATGGTGTCGGTTTGGCCGAGGATTGCGTGGCCTACTCCGGGGAGCACGCGCACTGTCGCGGTGGGGACGCAGCGGCTTATGCGTTCGGCGGTGGCCGCGGAGTCGAACATGAGGTCGCGGTCGCCGACGATCAGCAGCATCGGCATGGTGAGCGTGCGCAGGGCCTCGTCGGGGAAGACGGGGAGGCGTTCGGTGCGCGGCTTGAACTGGTTGAAGGTCAGGACCACATCGTCCAGGGCGCCCTCGGTCTCGGGGGAGTCCAGGCCGGTCACCATGCGCGCGGTGTGGCGGACGCCGCGGCTACCGAACAGGCGGAGCAGCAACGCTTTCGGGAGCCAGCCGAACTGCTGCGGGCCGATTCCGCCGGGGCACAGGAGTGCGAGCCGGGTGATCCGGCCCGGCCGTCGGATGGCGTAGTCCACGGCGACCCAACCGCCGAGGGAGGTCGCCACGACCGAAATGGACTCGAGCCCAAGGGCTTCTAGTACGTCATCGAGCCACAGCGCGAGCCGATCGGAGTCGAGCGGCGGGCGCGAGGGGGCGCTACCGCCGGGCTCGCCGATGATGTCGACGACGTAGGTGCGGAAATGCGTTGCCCAGGAGGCGATGTCGCCCCGCCACATCGACGAGTTCGCGCCCGAGCCGTGCAGCAGCAGGAGCGGAGGGGCGTCCGGCGGGCCGGAGACGACGACGAACGTCTCCCCCTCCCGGGTCGGCACCCGCACGTGCTCGGCCGGCACGGGCCAGGTCTTCAGCAGTTCCTCGTAGCGCTGCCGGACCAGGGTCGCGCCGGTCTCGGACTTGTAGATCGTGGTCATCACACCACCCCCAGATCCGCTGTATTCCACTGGCTCATGACGAGAGCACTCCCTCCAGGTAATCGAACAGCCGAGCCGTATCCGCCAAGCCGCCCAGGACAATGACTTTCATGCGGCCCCGCTCCGCGTCGTACACCGTCTCGACGCGCAGCGGCTCCTCCCCGCCCGAGCGGGTGTTCGCCGCGCCCATCAGCAGACTGGTCACGCGGTGGGCCGTTTCAGGACTGATCGCCTCGATCTGCACGATGCTCGACACCTCGGTGTGCCGCTGCCGTGCCACCGTCTCGCTCACCGGCGCGGGCTCGGGCCGACCGGTGAAGGCCTCCAGGTCCGCGTGCGCGATCCGGTACTGCTTGCCGATCCGGACCGCTTTGAGCCGCCCGTCGCGCACGTAGTTGCGAACCGTGCGGACGTGCAGGCCGAGGCGTTCGGCGACCTGTTCCACTGAGTACAGGCGATCAGTCACTAAAAGACTCTAAACTTCCCTACCAGAAGGCGCAATAGGGTAATTTGAGGAACTTCTCGCCGTCTGCCCTGGCCCGTGCGCGCCACCAGGTGGGGCCGAGCGCACACGAGCTCACCGATCGCTATCGACCGGATACCGGCTGCGGCGCGATGCTCCGGGGGACGTTGACCGTGACGGTGTCGATGTGGCAGCGGCGGCCGTCCACCGCCGCGGGCTGGGTGATGGTTCCGCCGGTTCCGGTGTAGGTGAGCTCAGGGGTGAGGCAGCTTTGCCTGTCCTCGTCCTTGAACGTGATGGTGGTGTCGGAGAAGACGAGCTTGTCGGGGATGCGCGCGTTGTCCCACGGTTCGATGGCGAACAGGGCCATGTTCTGGGCCTGCTTACGCATGTTGATCGAGTAGCGCACCGAACCCGATCGGCCCGTCACGGTTTGCGTCCACACGCCCGTGGCCTGATCGAGCGCGATATCCACGTCCAGCGCCTCCCCCACCTGCACCGACATCGCTCGCCCCGAATGACAGTCGGCGTAGCGCGGATCATTGGAGTACACGTTGACGTACTGTCCGGAGATCCACCAGGTCGAGTAGGTCGGCGGCTGCTGCACCGGCGCACAGGCGTCACCCCACGTGAGCACCG
Source organism: Nocardia tenerifensis NBRC 101015 (assembly GCF_000308715.1). Taxonomy (GTDB): domain Bacteria; phylum Actinomycetota; class Actinomycetes; order Mycobacteriales; family Mycobacteriaceae; genus Nocardia; species Nocardia tenerifensis. The sequence goes on along the minus strand of NZ_BAGH01000157.1, from coordinate 3,209 downwards.
GCTGCAACACCCCCAGCCCGATCGGGTAGTAATTGCGCCCACCCTCCCGCGGCTCCAGCCCCGGCCACAAAAACATCGTCCCCACCCGCGCCGGTTTCGCCGGAACCGTGAAATGCGTTTGCAAACGCACCATTTCGTTCGCAGCCGGAATCTTGAAATACACCCGCGACTGCTGATCCGGCTGCAACGGTATCGGCTGCGTCCTCGGAACCATCTGCGGCGGCGGCGTCACCGGCGGTTCCGCCCTCGCCCCCGGCACCGCAGCGAAACCCGCTGCCACCACGGTAATTACAGCCGCGACAAGACGACAGACCCTAACTCTCGATTCACTATTCATCACTGAAATGAAGCACAAACACCCCGCCCCATAAACGCCTCCAACTGGAGACCCGCAAACCCCCAGCCCATCCCTCCCCACCGAATCAAAGCCCGTCTCCTGTGGCGAGTTCTGGAATTTCCCGCGGCAGGCGACGGCGGCCTCGAGGTCGACCGACCTACGCGAAACCCGGGAGCCAGCCGCCCGGCCGTGCGCCGGGCGCGAGTCGACGCCGTTGACACTTAGAAGTCTAACAGTTAGTGTTCTAAATATCTGCTTGGCGGGGGCGGACACCGTGACCCGCCGAACTCATCGAAAGGACTACGAGATGCATGCGAAGCAGCCGGGAATGGTGCTGAAGGTCAAGGCAAAGCCCGGAATGGGTGACGAACTGTTCCAGGCGTGCCACGAGCTCCACTTCAACGGTGACCCGGACGGCCCGGTCGACTGGGTCCTCGCTCGCTCGGACGAGGATCCCGACCTCATGTGGGCCTTCGAGTTCTATCGCGACGACGCGTCGTTCGTACGCCACTACTCGAGTGCGGCGCTCCAGGAAGGGCAGCTCGACGAAGCGCACCAACGGATCGCCGACCTCGTCGCCGACGGCTCCGCGGAATGGGGCGTCCGGGCGCCGGTGCACATCGTCTCGTCCAGTTGAGAGGTTCGAAGCATGGAGACGCAGGGAACGACACCGACCAGCAGCCTCGAGCTGATGCGCTGGATCGTCTGGGCGCAGCGGAAAACCGGTGAGGACTGGATCCGGGAGCGCGGGCTCACTCATGAGCAGAGTGCCGCGCTGGTTTACCTGGTCCGGAATCCCGGGGTGATCCAGCGTGACATAGCCCAGATGAGCCGCACGAGCGCGGCGAGTGTGTCGAGCCTCCTGCAGGGGCTCGAGCGCCGCGGTTTCGTCGAGCGGCGCACCGAGCCCGGCAACGAGCGCAGCAAACGCGTCTACGCGACACCGGCCGGAAGCGAACTGATCGCCGGGTTCGACACCGCGATGACCGGTGTCGAGGCGGCGATTCTGGCCCCGCTGGACCACGCGGAGCGAGCCACCCTGGAGGCACTTCTCACGAAAATCGCCGCGGATCTGCCGCAGCCGCCCCTGCCTTGACCCGACGCGCGGCCGCGCCGCGCAGACAACCACGACGCGCCGCAGCAGGCGTGCGCCCGATCCCGCCCGGAACAGGACCTCGTGAACACACCGCACATCACCATCATCGGTGCCGGACTCGGCGGCCTCACGCTCGCCCGCGTCCTGCACATCCACCGAATCCCAGCCACGGTCTATGAAGCCGAGCCGGCACCGACGGCCCGCGCGCAGGGCGGGATCCTCGACATCCACGACTACAACGGGCAGCTCGCCATCGAGGCGGCCGGCCTCATGGACCAGTTCCGCGACATCATCCTCCATGGCCACCAGGCCATGCGGATCCTCGCCCCCGACGGTACCGTCCTGTTCGACAAGGCCGACGACGGCAACGGCGGACGACCCGAAGTGCAGCGCGGTGACCTGCGCCAGATGCTGCTCGACTCACTCCCCGTCGGCGCCGTGCAGTGGGGCCGCAAGGTCGTCAGCACCCGTTCCCTGGGCGAGGGGCACCACGAGGTGATCTTCGCCGATGGCGGCACCAGCACCACAAGCCTGCTCGTCGGAGCGGACGGCGCATGGTCACGGGTGCGGCCGTTGCTCTCCGACGCCACACCCGAGTACACCGGTATGTCCTACGTCGAGACCTACCTGTTCGACGTCGACACCCGGCACCCCGCCGCCGCGCAAGCCGTCGGCAGCGGCTCCATGGCCGCACCCGCGGCGGGTGGCAAGGGGATCCAGGCCCAACGGGAAAAGGGCGGGACCATCCACACCTACGTCGTACTCCGCGAGCCACAGGAGTGGTTCGACGCCATCGACTTCACCGACGGCGCGGCCGCGGCCGCACGGATCGCGAAGGAGTTCGACGGGTGGGCACCCGAACTCACCGCACTGATCACCGACGGCGACGTCCCACCGCTGCTACGCCCCCTCTTCGCCCTGCCGCTCGGGCACAAGTGGGAGCGGGTACCCGGGGTGACCCTGCTCGGCGACGCCGCCCACCTCCTGACTCCGAACGGCGAAGGCGCGAACAGCGCCATGTACGACGGCGCCGAACTCGCCAAGGCCATCGCCGCACACCCCGGCGACATCGAAGCCGCCCTCACCCAGTACGAGGAAGCCATGTTCCCCCGCAGCGCGGAGTTCGGCTCCATCGGCGCGGAACTGCACGACCTCGACGACGCCGACGCGGTCGCGGGCCTGATCAAGCTCTACACGGAGAGCGGCAACTGAACGTCTGAGCACCCCACGATCCCCGGGTAGAGGTGTCCGAACGCCGCCCGCAGCGACTGGCGAAGACTGGCGAACCCGCGATACCCGCTGGCGTGCGCATACCCGAGGTCGGGACTGCCTCCGGCGTTGTGACCGACGAGTAGTCGAAAAGTCTTGTGCCAGAAGAGTTGTGGACTGTGGCCGAGCCGTCACGGCGCGCCCGCATCGCAACCACTGCGGCGGTGGCCGCGGCCGATGGGCGGAATGTGTCGAGCCCGGAGGATGTGCGGAGTGCGCTGTTCGACGGGCAGCCTTCGGTACTTGAGGCGCACTGGCCTCGGGTCGGCCGGGAACTGTTGCGACGCGGGCAGATCAATGACTTCGATCGGGCGGCTCCGCAGGAAGCCCTGGCCTATCCGGAACTGGTCGAGTTGGTCCGGTCGATCGTTCCGGGGCCGGTGCACGAGAAGTTCAACTCCGCACAGCCGGTCAGCATTACCTACAGCGTGAAAGGCCCTGACGCGGAGGAGTTTCGGGCGGTGATCGACGGGGTCGGGTAGAACAGGGCCGCGCCCGGGTTAGTGC
>NZ_BAGH01000158.1 GCF_000308715.1 Nocardia tenerifensis NBRC 101015 | reverse complement strand
AGCCGCAACCGTGTCGGCTACGACTCCATCAACGGCAGCTTGGCCGGCGACCGCTGGATCTGCGGCGAGTTCGTCGGCAGTGCGCTCAGCGCTGGCCTTGTCAGCGGCCACCTCACCCGCAGCCGCTTCGTCGCCGGCGGCCGAATCCGTGACGGGCTCAGCCGCATCGGATGTGTCAGCGGTGCCGGCATCCTTGTCGGCCGCCCCTGCAGTGGTGGCACCCTCATCAGTGTCGCCCTTAGCGGCGGCCTCGTCGGCAGCAGTCTCTTCGGCGGCGGCCGTATCAACGGCGGCCGGTTCGGTGGCAAGCTCGCTGGTAGCGGACTTGCCGGCGGCAGTCGTTTCGGCGGCAACCTGGTCGGCGGCACCATCGCCCGCAGTGGCCGAATCGGTGGAAGACGTTTGCGTGGCGGTCTTTTCAGCTACAGCCTCATCGGTCGTTGCCGCCTCTGCCGCAATGCCATCGACAGTGCCCTTGCCTGCGGCCGACGTATCCACGGCAGCGGCCTTCGTGTCCCCCTCGTCGGCCGGGGCCTCGTCGGTTGCCAGGTCCGTGGCAGATTTGACGGCGGTAGACGCGTCGGCGATGGCGTCGGCATCCTTATCGGCCGCGGCGTCAGTGGTGGCACCCTCATCGGTGCCACCACTGACGGTGGCGGCGACCTCATTGTCGGCGGCCTGATCGGTCGCGGACTGGTCGGGGATCGTTTCCGTGGCGGCCTTGTCGGCGGCACCATTGCCGTCCGCGGTTGTTGCGGCGGTGGCTTTTTTGGCTGAGGTCTTGTCGGCGGCCGACTTTTCTGCGGTGCCCGTGTCCGCGGCGGCGACCACCTTTTCGTCGATGGCCGTGTCCGCATCGGTGGTGTCTGCGACAGGTGAACTGGCAGTGGGCTTTTCGGCCGCGGACGTGTCAGCGGCGGCCTCCGCGTCAACAGCCTTCTCGGCGACGGCCTCCTCATCAGCGGCCTCGGCGTCTGCGGCTTCTGCTTCGACGGCCTCGGCTTCAGCCGTCTTGCCAGCCGCCTCTTCGGCGACTGCCGGCTCCTTGGAACCTTGTGCCGCGACCTTGTTCTCGTCGTCGGCGGCTTTGCCGTCGGCTGTCTCGGCAGCTACGGCCTTGTCTACGGGCTCGGCGGCAGCTTCGTTCTCGGCAGGCTTCTCGTCGGCGACTTTGTCGGACACGACCTCATCCCCGACGACCGTCGCATCGGCCTTCTCGGCGACACCGTTCTTGGCAACACCATTGGTCGACTTGCGATCGGCGACCGTCTCCTCCGCAACCGCCTTGTCGCCCGAATCGGCACCAGCAGCGGGCTTCTCACCCACGGCCGCGTCCAATTCCTCCAAAACCTCGTCCACGACAACAGGATCCGCGCGCCGCGGCGCGATCAGCGCGGGCGCGGCGGCGACCAAGCGACGCGTGTACTCCTCCTGCGGATCGGTCAACACTTCACGCGCGACACCGGACTCGACAACCTTACCGTCCGACATCACCACCACGCGGTCCGCCCGCTCAGCGGCCAAGCCAAGATCATGCGTCACCAGGAGCAGTGCGGTGCCGAGTTCTTGGGTCAGCTTTTCGAGATGGTCGAGGATCTGGCGCTGCACCGTGACGTCCAGCGCCGAGGTGGGCTCGTCGGCGATGAGGAGGGCGGGGCGGCAGGCCAGGCCGATGGCGATGAGGGCGCGCTGGCGCATGCCGCCGGAGAACTCGTGGGGGTATTGCCTTGCGCGGCGGGCGGGTTCGGGCAGGCCAGCCTGGCCGAGCAGCTCGATGGCCCGCTCCTTGGCCTCGCTACGCGAGCAGATGCGGTGTGCGAGCAGGGTTTCCGAGACCTGACGGCCCACCCGGGAGACGGGGTTCAGGTTGGACATCGGGTCCTGCGGCACCAAACCGATCTCTTTGCCGCGCAGTTCGCGCAGCCGCTTCTCCTCGGCGTGCGTAATGTCCTGCCCGCGCCACCGGATGGTGCCGCCGGTGACCCGGCCGGAGCCGGGCAGCAGGCCCATGATCGCGTGCGCCATGGTCGATTTGCCGGACCCGGAGGCGCCGACCACCGCGACCCGCTCCCCGGGCTGAATGATCAGGTCCGCGCCCTGCACGGCGGTCACCGCGCCGAAGGACACTCGCAAATCGCTGATCTCCAAGAGAGGCTGCCCACCGGTCACCCGAGCGCCGTTGGTCGCATCGCTAGGCGAGTCTGTACTCATTCGGGCTCCTTCAGCGCCGTGTCTTCGGGTCGAGCGCGTCCCGCAGGGCGTCGCCGAAGAGGTTGAATCCCAAGCAGATGATCGCGAGCGCCACACCGGGGAAGATGCCCGGCCAGGGCGTGCGAAGCAGGTACTGCTGTGCGTCGGACAGCATGATGCCGAGGCTCGGCGCGGGCGGCTTGATGCCGAGCCCGAGGAACGACAGGATCGCCTCGCCGATCACGGCGGTCGGCATGATCACCGTGGCCTGCACGATGATCGGCGCGAGCGAGTTGGGCAGGATGTGCTCGCCGAGGATGCGCCAGGACGGGACGTCCATGGTGGTCGCGGCGAGCACGAAGTCGGTCTCCTTGAGCCGCAACGTTTCCGCGCGCACCACGCGCATCATCACCGGCACCTGCGCGATGCCGAGCGCGATCGCGGCGTCGGCGAGCCCGCCGCCGTTGATGGCGGTCAGCCCGACGGCGAGGATGATGAACGGGAACGCGAGCAGCACGTCGGACACCCGCGACAGGATCATGTCCAGCGAGCGCCAGTACCCGGCCAGCAGGCCGAGCGGCACGCCGATGAGGACCGCGCACAGCACCGAGAGCACGCCGACCTCGAGCGAGGCGCGCGTGCCGTAGAGCACCCTGGAGAGGATGTCTCGGCCGAGATCGTCTGTGCCCAAAGCAAATCCGACGGTGCCGGGCCGCTGGAACGGCGTCGGGAAGTGCACCTCGCTCGGCGCGTAGGGCGCGAGCAGCGGCGCGAACACGCCGACGAAGACCACGATCAGCAGCAGCGCGGCGCCGACCATGCCGAGCGGGTTGTGCCACAGCTGCCGCAGCACGCGCCCGCGCACCGCGGCCAGCGGCGGCGTCTGCAGCGGCTGGGCTTCGACGCCGGGGCTCGCCTCGACGACCGGGGTATCGGTGATTGTCATTGCGCCCTCCCGGACACTCGCACGCGGGGGTCGATCACCGTGTACAGCACATCGACCAGCAGGTTGATCACGATGTAGGACGCGGCGATCACCAGGATGACCGCCTGGATCACCGGGTAGTCGCGGGTGAACACCGAGTCGAGGGTGAGCTTGCCCATGCCGGGCAGGCTGAAGATGCGCTCGGTGACCACCGCGCCGGCGATGAGACCGCCGAGCTGCAGGCCGACGATGGTGGTGACCACGATCAGACTGTTGCGCAGACCGAATCGGAAGATCACCGCGCCGCGGCTGAGCCCCTTGGCCCGCGCGGTGCGCACGAAGTCGGCGGTCAGCGTCTCCACCATGGACGAGCGGGTCTGGCGCTGCACCACCGCCGCGTGCGCGAGGCCGAGGATGATCGCCGGCAGCGTCAGGAAGTAGAGGCCGCGCAGCGGATGCTCGAACGGCGACACGTAACCCGAGGCGGGGAACCAGTTCAGCTGCACCGACAGGTACAGCACGGCGAGGATGCCCACCCAGAAGGTCGGCACCGACAGCGCGGCGAGGGAGAACCCGTTGGCGGCCCACTCGGGCCAGCGGCCGCGGTACACCGCCGCGATCACGCCGCCGACCACACCGGCCAGCACCGCGATGAGCATGGCGTACACCGCGAGCTGCACGGTGACCGGCAGCGTGGTGCCGATCATGTCGATCACCGGCGTCCCCGTGCGGATCGACCGCCCGAAGTCGCCGGTCAGCGCGTGCCAGACGAACTCGAAGTACTGCACGGGCAACGACCGGTCGAGCCCGAGCTCGGCGCGCACGGCGGCCAGGGCCGCGGGATCGGCCTGCTCGCCCGCCATCACGGTGGCGGGGTCGCCCGGTAGCGCGCGCACCCCGACGAACACCACGATCGAGGCGAGCACCAACGTGACAGCGGACTGCCACAGACGGTGGAACACATACTGCAACATGGTTTTTCAGCCCTTCCGATCCGCGACGAACGCGGCCTTGCCGAGCCGGACAGCGCCGTCGGCGTACACCTCGATGCCCGTCACCCACGTCGAGTGCACGGTCAAGTTACGCAGCCGGTAGGTGTAGACATACGGGTTCTCCCGCGCGATGAATCGCACCGCCTGCTCATAAAGCGCACCGCGTTGCGCGGCGCTCGTACTGTGTGCGGCCCAGCCCAGGAGGTCGTCGAGGACGGGCGAGTTGTATCCGCTGTAGTTGCCGTTCGAGCCGGTGGTCAGGAACCGGGCGGTGTTGCCGTCCGGGTCGATGCGGCCGGACCAGCCGAGCAGCAGCGCCTCGTATGTCCCGCGCTTCTGCGCGTCCAACATGGCCGAGTACTCGGCGGGCACGATCCGCAGATCGAATCCGCCCTCGGCCACGCTGTCGCGCAAGGCCTGTGCGTACTGGAGCTGATCGGGCACGTTCATCACCTGCAGGGTGACGGGGTACGGCAGCTGCACGCCCGCCTCCTGGAGCAGCTCCTTGGAGCGCTGCGGATCGAACAGCGGGCAGGCGGTGCTGGCCCGCGTCGCGTAGGAGGTGCGCGGCGCGATCGGCGTGCAGGCCGGCTCGTACCAGTTGTTGAACACCTTCTTCACCAGCGACTGCCGGTCCGTGCTCAGCGAGAACGCGAGCCGCACGCGCGCGTCCTTCGCGATGGCGGTGTCGATCGGCTTGACGGGTTTGCCGGCGCCGTCGACATTGCCGATGTTGATGTACAGCCCCTGGAAGCCGAACGAGCCCGACTGCAACACGCGCAGCTGCGGCATTTTCGCCAGCGCGTCGACGTCCTGCGGGGAGATGGTGTCGGCCACCTGGATGTCGCCGGAGCGCAGGTTCGACACGCGCATCTTGGGGTCGGCCATGATCCGGTAGGTGATCGAGTCGAAGTGCACGTTCTTCGCGTCGTAGTACAGCGGGTCGCGCACGACCGAGATCGACGTCGTCGGCACCCGCTTGGCGAACTTGAACGGACCGACGCACACCGGGTGATCGCCGAAGTTCTTGCCCGCCTCCTTCAGCGCGGCGGGCGACATGATCATCCCGGCGCGGTCGGCGAGCGCGGCGGTGAGCGGCGCGAACGGCTCGTTGTACTTGATCACCACGTGGGTCGAGTCCGCGGCCTCGATCTCGTTGATCGGGCCCATCTCGCCGGTGCGCTGGGAGCCCTCCAGCTTCCAGTGCCGCTGCAGGCTGGTCTCGACCGCGGTCGCGTCGAAGGTTGTGCCGTCGGCGAATTGGATCCCGCTGCGCAGCGGGATGGTCACCGTCAAGCCGTCCGCCGAGATGTCGGGGAGCGCGGTGGCCAACTGCGGCACCAGGTTTCCGGACGCGTCGTTGTCGTAGAGCTTCTCGCAGATCGTGCTCATGACGTAGCGCATATAGAGCGAGCTGGAGGTGGTCGGATCGAGCTTGTCCGGTTCGTTCGACAGGCCCATCACCAGATCACCGCCCTCGCGCACCGGCTGCGTGCCTACGGGCGTGCCGTAGTCGTCGACGTGCGTCGCGGCTTCGGTCGGGTGTTGCGTCGGTGCGCAGGCAGCGAGGACGGCGGCGACGACACCGAGGACCGCCATCCGAGTGGAGCGAACGAGCATGCGCTACAACATACTTCAACACGCTGCATTTTTCGCCACCACCGTTTCTTTTTGTACATTGTTCTCTTAGCCGCCACCGCACGAAATCTCGGAGCGCGGAAAAAGAGACGGGAAATAGCGGTCCGGCGAATCCGGACCGCTATTCCTGCACGGTGTTCGACTATTGCGCCGCGGCGCGCTTTTTCAGCTCTTCTGATCCGTGAAGGCGGCCTTGCCGAGCCGGACGACACCGTCGGCGTAGGCCTCGATGCCGGTCACTCGCGTGGTGTGCACGGTCAGCACGCGAATTCGGTAGGTGTAAAGGTAGGGGTTCTCCTCTTGGATGACCTTCGTCGCCTGACCGTAGAGCTCGGCGCGCTGGGCGGTGTCGCCGGTGCGCGAGGCCTTGGCCAGCAGATCGTCCAGCTTCGGCGAGCTGAAACCGCCGTAGTTGCCGCCCGAACCGGTGGTCAGGAATCGGGTGATGTTGGCGTCGGGGTCGAGCCGGCCCGACCAGCCGAGCAGGATCGCCTCGTAGGTGCCGCGCTTCTGCACGTCGAGCAGCGTCGAGTACTCGGCGGGCACGATCTTCAGGTCGAAGCCGCCCTCGGCGACGTTGGCCTGCAGGGCCTGCGCGTACCGGAGCTGGTCCTGAGAGTTGGTGACCTGCAAGGTGATCGGGTACGGCATCGGCACGCCCGCCTCCTGCAGCAACTGCTTCGACCGTTGCGGATCGTAAGGCGGGCAGGCGATTCCGGCCGGCGTCGCGTAGGTGCTCTTGGGCACGATGCCCGAGCACGCAGGCTCGTACCAGTTGTTGAACACGGTGTTGACCAGGGTCTGCCGGTCGATGCTCAGCGAGAAGGCCTCGCGGATGCGCGCATTCTTCGCGAGCGGGGTGTCGATCGGCTTGGCGGGCTTACCGACACCGTCGACATTGCCGATATTGAGGTAGATGCCCTGGAATCCGAGCGACGCGGACTGCAGCAGGTGCAGGTCCGGATCCTTGGCCAGCGCGTCGACGTCCTGCGGGGAGATGGTGTCGGCGACCTGGATGTCACCGGAGCGCAGATTCGACGCGCGAATATTGGCGTCGGTCATGATGCGGTAGGTCACCTTGTCCAGGTGCACCTTCTGCGCGTCGTAGTACAGCGGATCGCGCTCGACCACGATCGAGGTCTGCGGAACGCGCTTGACGAATTTGAACGGCCCGATGCACACCGGGTGGTCGGCGAAATTCTTGCCCTCGTCCTTCGCGAGTTCCACCGGGGACATGATCATCCCGGCGCGGTCGGCGAGCGCGGCGGTGATCGGCGCGAAGGGCTTTTTGTAGCGCAGCACGACGTGTGTCGGGTCGGCGGTCTCGATCGAGGCGATCGGCCCCATTTCGCTGGTTCGCTGCGAGGTTTTCATGCTGAAGTGCCGCTGCAGGCTGGTCTGCACGGCGGCGGCGTCGAACGGCGCGCCGTCGGCGAATTTGATGCCGGTGCGGACCGGAATGGTCACCGTCAGCCCGTCGGGTGAGACGGTGGGCAGCGCGGTGGCCAACTGCGGCACCAGGTTTCCGGACGCGTCGTTGTCGTAGAGCTTCTCGCAGATCGAGTTCATGACGTAACGCGTATACAGCGAGCTGGAGGTGGTCGGGTCGAGCTTGTCGGGTTCGGAGGACAGGCCCATCACCAGGTCGCCGCCCTCACGTACCGGCTGCGATCCCACGGGTGTGCCGTAATCATCTGTGTGCGTTGCGGTTCCAGCGGGGTGCTGTACCGGTGCGCAGGAGGCGATGGCGACGGCGGTTACCCCGAGCACCAGCATCCGTGTGAAGCGAGCGAGCATGCGCTACAAGATACTTCAACGTTTCGCACTTTTCTCGCCGGGTAATCCTTTTGTGGATTGTTCTCGTCCGCGTCATCGGATGAATCCGGGCGCGCCCGAAAATGACACGACAAATAGCGGTCCGGCGTCTCCGGACCGCTATTTACCTTTATCTGTTCAGTTATCGGCCCGCGGCGTAGCCCTGCATGCCGCGGGGATTGGCACCCGCTGAAAGTACACCGCTGTCGCGGTCTCGGGCCACCGCGCACAACCGGCCCTCCGACCACGGCGGGCCCACCGTCACGCGGTGTCCGCGTCGCTCCAGGTCATCGATGACCTCGGTACCGATCCGCGACTCCACCACCACCGCGCCGGGACTCATCGCCCGCGGATAGAACGAGCCGGGGAAACTCTCCTGATGCCAGTTCGGCGCGTCGATGGCGCCCTGCAGATCCAGCCCGCCACGCACTTTCTCGCGCAGTGCGACCGCGAGGAAGAAATGCAGGCTCCACTGATCCTGTTGATCGCCGCCCGGCGTGCCGAACGCCATCACCGCCTCGCCGTCGCGCAGCGCGAGCGACGGACTGAGCGTGGTGCGCGGACGACGGCCCGGGGCAAGGGAATTGGGCAGGCCCGGCTCGAGCCAGGCCATCTGTAGTCGGGTGCCTAGCGGGAAGCCGAGCTCGGGCACGACCGGATTCGATTGCAGCCAGCCACCACTCGGCGTCGCCGCGATCATATTGCCCCAGCGGTCCACGATGTCGAGCTGGCAGGTGTCGCCGCGGGTCGCGCCGGAGGTGGCCACCGTCGGCTCCCCCGCGCCCTGCGGAACCTCCACCGCGCCAACGGAATTGGTCTGCACGTAGCCGCTGAGGCGGGGCCGCTGACCGTCCGGGCTGCCCGGTCGCAGCTCGTAGGAGGCCTGTGGGCCGATCAGCGCGCTGCGCTGGGCGTTGTACCAGGGCGAGAGCAGCGTCGCGAGCGACACCTGGGTGCTGTCGCCGTACCAGGCCTCACGGTCGGCCATCGCGAGCTTCGAGCCCTCGATGAGGGTGTGGTAGTACTCCGGCGTGCCGTACTCCAGCCGCTCCGGGAGCAGCGCGAGCTGCTGGAGCAGGACCGGGCCCTGACTCCACAGGCCAGGCTTGGCGACGGTCCACCCGTTCCAGGTGTAGGTGACCGGATTCTCGTACGACGCTTGGAAATTCGCGAGATCGTCGCCGGTGAGCGTGCCGACGTGCCGCTCGCCGGAGGTGTCCATGGTCGGCCGCGACGACGCGGCGACCAAGGCCTCGGCGATGAAGCCCTCGCGCCAGACGCGGCGCGCGGCCTCGATCTGGCCCTCGCGGTCGCTACTGGCGGCCTCGGCCTCGGCGATCACGCGGCGCCAGGTGGCGGCCAGGGCCGGGTTGCGCAGCAAAGCGCCTGCGGCGGGCGGCTTTCCGTCTTGGAGGTAGATCTCCGCGGAGCTGGTCCACTCGTTCTCGAACAGCTCGCGTACCGTCTCGACGGTCTCGCCGACCCGCTCGACCGCGGGATGGCCGCGCTCGGCATTGCTGATCGCGTACGAGAGCACCTCGGACAGGCGCTTGGTGCCGTGGTCGCGCAGCAGCACCATCCACGCGTCGAACGCGCCGGGCACGGCGGCGGCCAGCGGACCGGTGCCGGGCACCAGGTCGAGGCCGAGGGCGTTGTAGCGGGCGATGGTGGCGCCGGCCGGGGCCGGGCCCTGGCCGCACAGCACGCGCGGGGGCAGGCCCGCGGGTGCGAGAATGATGGGCACTTCACCGGCGGGGCCGTTCAGATGCGGCTCGACCACGTGTAAGACGAAGCCCGCGGCGACCGCCGCGTCGAACGCGTTACCGTCGTTCTCCAGCACCGCCATCGCGGCGGCGGAGGCGAGCCAGTGGGTCGACGACACCATCCCGAAGGTGCCCTGCAAGGTGGGACGAGTGGTGAACACCCGCCGAGTATCTCCCGCTGGCGGTACGTACGTCCAAGACATCTATGGCACCAAACCGATAGCCTATGGTTATGGAACGCAGGCAGCTCGAGTACTTCGTCGCGATCGTCGAACACGGCGGGTTCACGCACGCCGCACGGGCTTTGCGGGTAGCCCAGCCGTCGCTGTCGCGGGCCATCGGCAAGCTCGAGCGCGAGCTGGGGGTCGCGCTGTTTCACCGGGTCGGGCGCAACGCGGTGCTCAGCAACGCGGGCGAATTCATGGCCGACCGGGCCCGGCAGGTGCTGCGCGATCTGGATGCCCTGCGGGCCGCGGCGCAGGCCGTGGGCGAGGGCGTCGTCGGGCGCGTCGACGTGGCGGCCACCTCGTCCTCCACGTTGGAGCCGGTGATCAGCACCATCGCCGAGCTGCGCGAGCATCACCCCGGTCTGACGGTCGGCACATGGTCGGCGCTGTCCGCCGCGGAGGTGGTCGCCATGGTGTTGCGCGGGCGCTGCGAGGCGGGGGTGTGCGGCAGTGCGGAGCGGCCGGCCGGGCGAGGTCTGGTGGCGCATCACCTGCGCGACGAACAGTTCCTGCTCGTCGCGCCGCCCGGCACCCAGCTGGGCACCGGCGGCACGGTCACGCCGGAAGACCTGCGCGGCATGAGCTTCGTCATCACCCAGCCCGCCACCGCAGTACGGGCCCGCTTCGACCGGCTGGCCGCCACCGTCGGCGATCTGCGCATCGCCGCCGAGGTCGGCGACCGCAGCGTGGTGCTGCCGATGGTGTTGCGCGGCATAGGTTCCGGGCTCATGCCCGATGGCTGGCACGATCTGGCGGTCCGCGCGGGAGCCGAGGTCTATCGGTTCGACCCGCCGGAGAAACTGCCCCAGTGGTTGGTGCACCGCGGCGGACCGTTGACCGCGGCGGCGCAGGCGTTCATCGATACGACGCTCAGCCAGGCGAAGCGGGCGCGGCGGCCGCACGCCAGTTGATCCCGCGCCACAACCGCACGCCCTCTCACCACGCGCCCCACCGCACACTCGCAACCGCGCGCGCCCGCCGACCTCACCATGCGCGCCTCGGCCGAAAAACCTCCTGATGTCTCATCTAGACCACCGGCGACTGGCGCGACCTCATCCGCTTCGCCGCCGGCGCAGGCATGCTCGGCGTTGCGTGGAAGAGCAACCTGGCCGGGCGCACCACCGCCATGATCCGCGCGGCAGGCTCCGGCCAACAGGTCGCGACGGTGGCCTGGGCCTCGGCTATCGACAGCGACCCGGCGCTGACCAATATCGACCTGCCGCCGCGGCGGCCGCACACCTCCTGATATCCACACGCATGTCAGGGGGCGCGGGGATAAGGAGGTGTGCGGTCGAAAGCTCTAGCCGGAGTTGCGCAGGGCGGTGGCCAGGCCATTCATGGTCAGCAGGATGCCGCGCTTCACCAACTCCGAATCGTCACCGGCGCGCAGTCTGCGCAGCAGTTCGACCTGCATCTGGTTCAGGGGTTCCAGGTAGGGGAAGCGGTTGTGGATCGACTCGGCCAGGGACGGGTTGTCGGCGAGCAGGTGGTCGTTGCCGGTGATCGCGGCGTGCATGCGGATGGTCCTGGCGTGCTCGTCGCGGATCATCCCGAAGATCTTCTCCCGCAACGCCACATCCTCGACGAGTTCGGCGTAGCGGGCGGCGATGTCGAGGTCGCTCTTGGCCATCACCTGCGCGAGATTCGACAGCACGGTGCGCAGGAACGGCCAGCGGCGGTACAGGTCGGTCAGGGTCGCCAGCCGCTCCGGATCGCCGCCGATCCACTCCTGCAGCGCCGTTCCCGTGCCGTACCAGCCGGGCAGCATCACCCGGGCCTGACTCCAGGACATCACCCACGGGATGGCGCGCAGGTCCGACACGGAGTTGGTCGGCTTGCGCGAGGCGGGCCTGCTGCCGATGTTCAGGTCGCCGACCTCGGCCACCGGCGTGGACTGCCGGAAGTACTCGACGAAGCCCGGTGTTTCGTGCACCAGCCGCGCGTAGGCGGCGCGGGCCCGGGCGGCCAGTTCGTCCATGAGCTCGTAGGAGGGCTCCGCGTCCGGCCCGAGACCCTCGACGTCGAGCAGCGTCGACTCCAGCGTGCCCGCGATCAGCGACTCCAGATTACGGTGCGCCGCACCGGGTTCGGCGTACTTGGCGGCGATCACCTCGCCCTGCTCGGTCAGCCGCAGCGAGCCGTGCACGGCGCCGGCGGGCTGGGCGAGGATGGCGTCGTAGCTGCGGCCGCCGCCGCGACCGACGGTGCCGCCGCGACCGTGGAAGAGCCGCAGGCGAATTCCGGCTTTGCGCGCCACCTCGACCAGATCCAGCTCGGCCCGGTACAGAGCCCAGTTGGCGGCCAGGTAACCGCCGTCCTTGTTCGAGTCGGAGTACCCGAGCATCACCTCCTGGCTCATCCCGCGCGCGGCGACCAGGTCGCGATACACCGGAACGTCCAGTGCTGCGGCGAGTGTCGCCGCGCCCGCGCCGAGATCCTCGATGGTCTCGAACAGCGGCACGATGCCGACCGAACAGCGCGGCGTCCCGTCCGGCGCGCCGGAATCGAGCAGGCCGCCCTCCTTCAGCAGCAGCGCCGCCTCCAGCATGTCGCTGACCGAGGTGCACATGCTGATGATGTAGTTGGGCACCGCTTCGGCGCCGAAGGTGTCCACGACATCGCGTGCGGCGCAGACGATGTCGACCTCCTTGCGGGCCAGCTCGCTGAGCTGGGCGTACGGTCCGAGCAGCGGGCGGCGTGTGCGCAGCTCCGCCGCGAGCAGCTCGACGCGCTCATGCTCGGACAGGCTCGCGTAGTCGGAATGCACACCCGCCCAGGCCAATAGCTCCGCGACGACCTGCTCGTGGATTTCCGAGTTCTGCCGCATGTCCAGGCCCTGCAGGTGAAAGCCGAAGGACTCGATCGCGTGTCGCAGGGCGGCGAGGCGGTCGTCGGCGAGCAGGCCGTCGCCGCTGGCGCGCAGCGAGGCGTCCACCGCGTCGAGATCGTCGAGCACCGCCTGCGGTGTCGGGTACGGCTCGGCGTCCATATCCAGCCCGTTCGGCGGGGCGTCGCCGAGTGCGCGTCGCGCGGTCGCGGTCAGTCGTGCTCGAAGGCTATGCAGTGCACGGCGATACGGCTCGTCGGCATGGGTCGCCGGATCGGGGTATCCCGCCGCGGCGAGTTCGGCCACCTCGGGCGTCACCGAGACGAGGCGGGCCGACAGCGCGAGCGCCTTCTCCAGCTCGACCAGGTCGCGCAGGTAGCGCGTGAACGCGACCGTCGCCGCCTGATGCCCGGCCTGGCGCACGACATCGGCTGTCACGTACGGGTTTCCGTCGCGGTCGCCGCCGATCCACGAGCCGGGCCGCAGGATCGGCCGCGGCAGCAGTTCGGCGCCCGGCCAGCGCGAGCGCAGGGCCGCGCGCACCTCGGCGTTGATCGCCGGGATCACGTCGAACAGGGTGATCTCGTAGTAGCGCAGGCCCACCGAGATCTCGTCCTGAATCCGCAGGCGCTGCAGGCGAATCAGCGCGGTGCGCCACAGGCTGAGCACCTGCCGTCGGATGCGCTGCTCCAAATCGGCGCGCTCCCGGTCGGTTTCGGCGTAGCGCTGGCGCAGCCGCATCAGCTCGGTGATCCTGGTCTGGCCGTCGAAGACCGTGCGACGACGGGTCTCGGTCGGGTGGGCGGTGATTACCGGGGAGACCAGCGCGTCGGCGAGCAGGTCGGCGACCGCGGCGCCGTCCAGCGCCGCGGCGTCGAGCTTGCGGTAAGTAGCGGCCAGCGACGAATCCTGCGGCGGCTCTCCTGCCGCCTCGTGCGCCTTGCGACGCCGATCGCGCTGGATGTCCTCGGCCAGGTTGGCCAGCAGCACGAAGTAGCTGAACGCACGGATCAGCGGCAGCGCGACCGCGATGTCGACCCCGTCGAGCATCTCGGCCACCGCGCTGCGCTCCACCTCCGCGCGCCGCACCCGGAACGCCTCGATGCGCACCCGCTCGATGAGGTCGAACACCTCGGCGCCCTCGTGGTCACGGATGGTGTCGCCGAGTACGCCACCGAGAAACCGGATATCGTCGCGCAGCGGCCGAATAGCGTCGTGCTGCGTCTCGCTCGTCGATTCACCCATGATCAAACAGTATTGCCGCCACCCCCGCCCCGGCATGCGACGCCGCCCACATCGTGTCGCGGTGGGCGGCGCGTTCGTGCGGGTGGATCAGCCCTGAACCTCGGAGAAGCGCAGGTGGTTGCCCCAGGGGTCGCGGAAGCCGCAGTCGCGCACGCCGTAGGGCTGGGTGATGGGCTCCTGGGTGACCTCGACGTTCGCGTCGCGCAGGCGGGCGAAGGTGTCGTCGGCGGACTGGACGGTGAAGATCAGCAGGCCCGCGGCGCCGTCCTTCAGCCTGGACTCCGCAAGAGCGCGGGCCGCCTCGTCGGGCACCATCGCGGGGGTCTCGAGCACGAACTCGATGCCGGGCTGGTTCGCCGGGCCGACCGTCAGCCAGCGGCCGCCGGCGAACGGCATGTCCTGGCGGACCTCTAGGCCGAGGGTGTCGCGGTAGAACTCGAGCGCTTGGTCGTGGTCGCCGACGAGCACGCCGACATGGGTGAGTGCGAGATCTTTGCCGTTGCTCATTGTTGTGTCTCCTTCGAGTATGTGGACATCATTACTGACGGCGGACCCGAGGCGAATTCATCGGCTCGGACGGTGTCCGTGGTCACAGCTGAGAAACTAGCGCTGACTAGCGCTTCGGCCAATACCAAGGCGGTTGGTCGAGCATGCCCTGACCGGCGATGGTGGTCGCGCCGTTCGCCTTCACCAGTTCGACGGTGTGCGGTTGCGCCGCGCTTGCCGCCAGCGCGGCGACCAGCGGCTCGGCGTGCGTCACGACCACCACCTGAGTGGTCTCCGAGACGGTGGCGATGAGTTCGGCCAGCGGCGCGAGCAACTCGGGATGCAGACTGGTCTCCGGCTCGTTGAGGACGAGCAGCGCGGGCGGGCGCGGCGACAGCAGCGCGGCCACCAGGAGTAGGTAACGCAGGGTGCCGTCGGACAGTTCGGCGCCGCCGAGCGGTCGCGACAGGCCGCGCTGAAAGAGCGCGAGCTCGAATCTGCCGTCCCGGCTGATGATTTCGACCCTGCTGCCGGGAAACGCGCGATCCACCGCCTCGGCGAGGATCTGGGCGTCGCCGATCTCACGGATGGTCTGCAGGGCCGCGGCGAGATCGGCCCCGTCATGACCGAGGACGGTGGTGCGGGTGCCGATCTGCGGCGATCTCGCGGGCGCGTCGGCGTCGGTGCGCAGGTGGTCGTAGAACCGCCAGGACCGGATGCGCTCGCGCAGCACCAGCAGGTCGGGCGCGCTCTGCGGATCGGCCAGCTCGCTGAGCATGCTGTCGAACGGTTGCAGCGTGTGCGGAACCATCGCCCAGCCAC
Source organism: Nocardia tenerifensis NBRC 101015 (assembly GCF_000308715.1). GTDB lineage: Bacteria > Actinomycetota > Actinomycetes > Mycobacteriales > Mycobacteriaceae > Nocardia > Nocardia tenerifensis. The sequence goes on along the minus strand of NZ_BAGH01000158.1, from coordinate 9,935 downwards.
CGTCGTCGGCGCGCAGCCGCACCACCGGGCCGCCGCGCTCGGCGAGCAGGGTGGCCGGTCGCAGCACCGGCCCGGCCCAGACCGCCTCCGCCTTGATCACCGGGTCCAGGTTGAACTTCGACTGCGAATCGGGCACCGGCAGGCCGAGTTCGGCCGCGTACCCGAAGTCCTCGCCTGCGAAGCCGACGCGCACGCCGATCGCGGTCGTGTCCCCCAAACCGCCCTGCCCGGCCCACAACGTCGAGGCCACACCGCCTTCGCGCGCCAACGCGGCGATCGCCCCGTTGCGTGAGAAGTCCGCCAGCAGCCGCAGCGTGCGATACAAACTCGACTTGCCGCTCCCATTGGCCCCGGTCACCACATTGAGCCGCCCCAAACGGCATGGTCACCTGGCGCAGCGACCGGTAGTTCTCGATTGCCAGGGTCCGCAACATGCTCAAAGGCTAACCATCGGCTACGACAGGTTCGGCGGCTACAGCTCGCGGATCACCCGCGCCGGATTCCCCGCCGCGAACACCCGCGGCGGCAGGTCCCGGGTGACCACGCTGCCCGCCCCGACCACCGTGTCGTCCCCGACGGTCACGCCGGGACACACGATCACCCCGCCGCCGAACCACACGTTGTTCCCGATCCGGATCGGCGCGGCCGTCTCCCACCGCTGCCTGCGCAGCTCGTGGTCCGCCATGGGATGGAGAGCCGTCAGCAGCTGACACCGCGGACCTATCGACACATCGTCGCCGATGACGATCGGCGCGCAATCCAGCAGTATCGCATCGAAATTCAGAAAACTGTTCGACCCGATCTCGATCAGATAGCCGTAGTCGCACTGGAACCGCGGCCTGATCCACGAACCCTCCCCGAACTTGCCGAGCAGCTCCCGCAGCACCGCGTCGCGCCGCTCGCGATCGTCGGCGCCGCTCGCGTTGAACTCGTCGCACAGCCGCTGGGCTCGCCGCCGCTCGGCCTCCAACTCGGGATCGTTGTCCCGGTACAGCTCCCCGCGGAGCATCCGCTCCTTGTGTTCTCCCACCCCCGACACCCTAGCCATCCGCCCGGGGTTACGGCCGCGTTGAGGGGATGGGCGCGGCCGTAACTCTCTGGACGGTCGGCGTCAGGCGGGTAGACCCTGGACCGATAGTCGGTGGAACAGAACCTGCTCCAGGAGCGCGACGAGGATCTCCTTGACCGATTCACGGTCGCGCGCATCGCATTCCAGCACGGGGATCCAGTCGTCGAGCTCGAGCGCCTCGCGCACCTCGCCGAGGTCGAAATGCACGCCGTTGTCGAAGCGGTTGACCACCACCACGAATGGCGTCTGCTTCTCCTCGAAGTAGTCCAGCACGGGGTAACAGTCGCCGATGCGGCTGGTGTCCACCATGATCACCGCGCCGAGCGCGCCGTCGACGAGGTCGTCCCACAGGAAGACGAACCGGTCCTGCCCCGGCGTGCCGAAGAGGTAGAGAATCAGCGAGCGGTCCAACGTGATTCGGCCGAAGTCGAGCGCGACCGTGGTCTGCGTCTTGTCCGCCCGCCGGCCCGGATCGTCGACGCCGATCGCCACCTCGGTCATCGCCGCCTCGGTGACCAACGGCTCGATCTCGGAGATCGCGCCGATGAAAGTTGTTTTGCCGACACCGAATCCGCCGCTGATGACGATCTTCACCGACGACGGCATGGTCGGCGGCGGCGGCGGAGTGTTCATGTCAGAGTGCCCGTACAAGGTCCCTGATCCTCTCGATGGCAGCGGTAGACAGTTGATCGGCCTCACGCACGGTCGCGTAACCCCCGGCGACGAGGTCGCTCACGACGACCTTCGCGACGCCGACCGGAACACGCAGCGCGGTACCGATTTCGGCGATGGAATGCGGCTTCTGGCACAGCTGCACCACCGTTCGCTGTTCGAATTGCAGCGGCGCGGACAGCGCCGACGGCGGTGCCTGCACCAGCGTCTCGATGCGCAAACCGTCCATCAACGGCGTGGTGCGCCCCGCGGTGACGACAAAGGGACGCACAAACTGTTCATCACTGTCGACAAGTTCTTCGGCCGGTACTTCTTGCTGGCCTGGGCGATCCGGATCGAACCACCCGAACATCTGGTTCATCGGGATCATCCGCGGGTCCGGCAGTCTCGGCCGGTCTGGATCTCTCATCTTCGCAACGTCTCTCGCAATTCGGAAATCAACGCCGGGTCAAGGAGCGACCCGGCGCGTTCGGCCAGCACGGCCATTTCGTAGCCGACAAGGCCGACATCGCAACTGCCATCGGCGATTACGCCGAGGCAGCTGCCGTCACCCATGGCCGAGACGAGCAGGAAGCCGCGCTTCATCTCGATCATGATCAGTTTGAGTCCGTCGAAGGAGTAACTGCGCGACGCACTTTTGGCGAGACTGGCCAGACCCGACACCATGGCGGCGAGCCGGTCGGCGGAGGTGCGGTCCAGGCCATCCGACATCGCGATGAGCAACCCGTCCGAGGAGACCGCCACGGTGTCGCGGACACCGTCGGTTTCCCGGACGAAGTTGGCGAGCATCCAGTTGAACGTGTGCGGGTCGGCGCTCGGCAAGTGAGTGGTCACCGGTTCTCCTCTGCGATGGTCTGAGCCTGATCGTCGGCGCGGGTGTCGTGGTCGCGGGCACCGACATAGGGACGGGTGGACGACGGCGGCGGCGGCGCGCCGCGCTCGTGTCCGGCCCGGAACGACGAAAGCATGCTACGGGTTTCCTCCGGCGTGCGTTCCGGAATCGGCGACCGATCCGGGCGCTCCGTTGTCCCATTGGCGTCACGCCGCGCATCGGCGCCGGGCGCTGTGCCCGCGGAGCGAGACTTCTTGTTGCGCTTGACAAGTCCGTTGCGCGTGGTGCGCGGCACCGCTCCGGTCGCCGCCGATCCGTTGACGCCGTGGTTGCCCTCCGGCGCGTCGGGCAGCCGCCACGTTCCGGTATCGGTCAGCAACCGGTCCGAGGTGTCGGGCGGCGTGGATACCGTTGGCGGGGAGACGAATTGGGAGTACGCGGACGGCGCGGGAGCGGGCGGGGCCTGCGGCGCGGCGTGCTGCGGGCCGGTGTCGTAGCGCTCCTCTCGCGTGATCGCCCGCTGCGCCGCGGTCCACGGACCCTCGGCCCGGCGCTCGCCGTGGAACTCGTCCTCCGGCGCCGCGTGCGCGGGGCCGCGCTGGCTCGGCGCGATCGGGTCCGGCGCGGTGGTGCCGCGGATGACGGCGGGCGAGTTCATCGCGCCGTTGTTGTTCGGGCCGGGCTCGAGTTCGGGCACATTGCTCGACTCCGAGTCGGCGCCCCACGAACGCTCCAGCCCGGTGCCGGAGATCTTGGCCTGCACCGCAGCCGGTCGCCGATCCCCTTCCTGCACAAGGATGTCCAGCGGCAGCGACATGCGCGCGACGATGCCGCTGACCGGCGAGACGTTGAGTTCGACGTCGATGCCGAGCCGCTCGGCCAGCCGGCCGACCACGTAGTGGCCGAGGTAGCGGGTCGGCGCGACGATGAAGTCCTGTTCGCCGCGCAGCCTCGCGTTCGACTGGGCCAGCTGGTCCATCGGCATGCCGACACCGTGGTCGACGACCGCGAGCAGATACCCGTGCGGCACCCGGCGCCCGTAGATCTCGACCTCGAGATCCGGTGGGGAGAAGGCGAGTCCGTTCTCGATCAGTTCGGCGAGCATGTGTGCGAGCTCGCTGACCACCGCGCCGGTGATCATGACGTCGTCCACCCGGCGCAGCACGACGCGGCGGTAGTCGTCGACCTCGGACAGGCCGGCGCGGATCACGTCGCTCAGCGCGATCGGCTGCGCCCAGCGGCGCGGGCTCGCCTCGCCGACGAGCACGAGCAGGCTCTCGGCGTTGCGGCGCATGCGGGTGGCCAGGTGGTCGAGCTCGAACAGGTTGGACAGACCCTTGGGGTCGAGTTCCTCGCGCTCGAACTCGCTGATCAGGGCGAGCTGGCGGCGAACCAGGTTCTGGTTGCGTCTGGCCAGGTTGGCCATGGACTCGGTGGTGTTGCGGCGCACGAGCGCCTGCTGCGAGGCGAGCTCGAAGGCGGTGGTCTGCACGCGGTCGAGCGCGCTTGCCACGGCGGCGATCTCGGTACTCGCGCCCGCGGGCGCCAGCACCGGCATCGGCGCCTCGGGCCTGCTGTCGTCGGCGCGCGACCAGGCCTCGATGACCTGCGGCAGGCGGCGCGAGGCCACGTCGTCGGCCTCGCCGGCCAGCGCGGCGAGCGGGCGCACGATGGCGCGCACCGAGGTGATCACCAGCGCGATCATCGCGACGATGGCGACCGCCGAGACGACGAGGAAGATGATGAGCTTGGTCAGGGCGGCGGCGCGCAGGCTGTCCGCGCGGTCCTGCACGTCCTCGCCGACCGACTGCTGCACGGCGCGCTGCTCGTCGAGCACGCTCGACATCTGCGTCCACCAGGTCATCGGGTCGACCTCGCGCACGAGCGGTCCGTCGCTCGACGCGATCGCGACACTCTCGGATTGGTCTGCCTTGGTGGCGTTCTCGCTCAGCATCGCGGCGTCCAGCTTGGCCTGCTGGCTCTTGGTCGCATAGCGGGAGAACGCGGTGAAGCCCGCGAGCTTGGTGGAGCGGATCTCCATGAACTGCACGTACTCGCCGCCGTTGAACCGGCCCGCGGTGAACACGCCGTTGAGGAAGCCTCGCTCCTTGTCGACCTCCTCCTTGGCCGCGCCGAGCGCGTAGAGGGCCTGCAGTCCGCGCTGGATCTGCGGGTCACGCGCCTGGTCGAGGCCGAGCGCGAGGTGGTTCAGCGCGGTGACGGCGTCGGTGTAGAACTGGAAGACGACCTGCCGGCTGACGCGGCGCGAGTCGATCTGAGTTCTGGTGTTGGCCAGCAGATTCAGCTGCCCGAGCGCGGCCCGCACCTGATCGGCGCCGGGGGCGTCCCCGGCGGCGGCGGTGGTGAGCGAGCCGAGCGCGGCGTCGACCTTGCCGCGCTGGTCGAGCAGCGGCTGTTGCAGACGGTTGTCGCCGCCGAGCAGGCCGTTGCTCAGACCGAGCTCGCGCTGGATCTGGTTGGTCAGGTCCTGCACGTTCAGCGCCAGCGACACGGCCTGCACCGTGTCGTTGGACTCGCGGTAGTCCGAGACCTCACGGAAGACAGTGACTCCCAGCAGCGCGAGCACGAGAATCAGTGCGAGCGCGAGAATTCGGGTCAGCTGGCCGCCGATGGTCCTGGGGCGGACGATGGCGGACATTTTGCCACTGGGCATCCCGGAGGGAACCGCAATAGTGAGATCCGGTGTGTCCCCGGGCTTTGGTTGCCGTAGACGTGAACGCACCAACCTGCTACTCCTCCGAAAAGCCGGCCGTGACAGCTCCACGACGAGCGCACGGAAAGTCTCCGAGCAAAATCCCATATGCCTGGTCCGGCGTCAACTCGAGAAGCACGCACAGCGCACTTTGTTCATACTTTTCAACCCCGTACTGCAACCTGTTGCTACCTACTGTCCAGTAAGGCAGAAAGGTCGTACAAGGTTGTAGCATCAGGGCGTTGCGCTAAGGGCAACTGGTGGGCAATCGAGCGCCGCGGCTACTCGCCGCCGAGAATCGCGAGCACCTTCTCGGAGGTGTAGAACGGCTCGAGCCGCTCCCGAATCAATTTGGCCAGCACGCCGTTTCGCTTCGCGCCCTCGATGACCGCCGGTCCGTAGCGCAGGATTTCGGTGGTGATGTCCTCGGGGGTCAGGCCGAGCTCCGGCAGCATGGCCGCCAGGGTGTAATCGCCGTACTTGGTGAAGAACACCTCGACACATTCGCCGACAAGCAGTCCGAAGTATTCCTTCTCGCGCGTGGTGACCGCGATTTCGTAGCAGAGCAGCACCAGCTCGTTCAGGTCCTTCTGCGACAGATAATCGCGCAGGCCGCTGACCGGCTCGTCGGCGTGCAGATCCCAGAATTCCATGGCGGCGTCGTGAACCGGTGCGTCGCGCAGCATTTCGCGGATCGCGTTGTTGGTGCGCTTGAGCGCGAAAACCGCGCCCTTGCCCGCCATGTCGCCGATGAACGTGCTCTCCGTCGCCTTCTTCGCCGACTTCGCCGCGGACTGGCCCATCGAGATCAGCGAGGAGACGCCGGGGATCTTACCGGCGATCTGCTTGTTGGCCTCCATGAAATCGGAGATCAACTTGTCGACGAACTTCGAGGCGACGGTGGCGACCAGCGGGCTCTCGGTGAGCCGGTCCAGAATGCGCTCCTGGGCCTGGTGCATGCCGAAGATCTTCTCCAGCAACGCCTCCACCGGTTCGCGGTCGACCACCTGGCCGAGGGTGTAGTCGTTGTTGGCGGCGATGTGGTCGTAGATCGAGTCGGCGAAAACACCTACCATGTCGGCGATCACGGGGCTGCCGCCGATGAGATCGATGATGGTCGCGACGGTGTCCTTGGCCTGATCGACCTCGACGACGTCGCGGAAGATCAGGGTGTCCGCCACGCCGAGCACCGACTCGACGTCGCGCGCAACGACCTCGGCGAAGCGTTCGCCGGTCACCTCCGCGAGCACGAACTCCACCTGTGCCTCGAGTAGCCGTTCAGCAATCTCGCGCGGCTCCGTCATCGTGTTCCACCCATCGCAGTCGTAGTACGGTGCGCCGCAATGGATGCCGGCGCGGCTGTGCCCGGCCGCGGTGCCGGGTCAGGACCCGGGTGTTTCGGTGTCGTTGCCGCGCAACGACTTCCGAATCCGGTCCAGGCGTTCGCGCGCCGCCTTCTCGCGCGCGTCCCATTGCTCGTCGGCGCTGCGGCCCGCGGGGGTCTGCCGGTCGAGCTCGCCCATCCCCTGCGCGGTGCCGAAGCGCTGTTCGACTTTATCGCGAACTGACCCCCAAGTAGGGACTCCGGACGGTGAATATCCACCTGTCTCAGTCGGTGCGTGGATACCGGTCGGCGGTACCGGTACCGCCGGTACCACAGAACCCGCTCCGACCTGGCCGGATACGTCGTGCAGCGGCGGCGCGTCATGCACCGACGTCGGCGCAGTGGTAGGAGTCACACCGCCGACGGTGCTCGTCTCAGTGGCCTCGAGGAGTCCTAGCAGGGCGGCGTGCACGACCTCGAAGCGAGGGCGTTCGGCGGTGGCGACCAGCATGACGCCGGCCAGTTCGCCGTCGGACAGCGCGGCCAAACGAGCCGCGATCTCGCTGTTTTCCGTCATAGCACCAGGCTACGCAGGGCGCGGCTCGAACGGGCCTGGTGCTGGTGTCACGAACGGACGATGGCACCGGCCCAGTCACGCACGAGTTCGAACCAGGCCGAGCCGCCCACCATGATCAGATCGTTGTGGCCCGCGCCGGGGAAGACCTTCAGGCGCTTCGGTTCCCGAGCCGCCGCGTACAGACGTTCGGCGTGACGCAGCGGCAGGAGTTCGTCCTGGTCGCCGTGCATGATCAGAACGGGGGCGCGCAGCGTGCGGATGCGTCGTTCGTTCGGGTACGCGTCGGGGACCAGCGGGCGCGGCAGGAACGGGTAGACGGATCTGGCGGCGTCGCGCAGGCCGGAGAAGGTCGACATGAGCATCAGGCCCGCGGGCGGATGCGCCACGGCGAGTTCGGTCATCACCCCGCCGCCGAGCGACTTCCCAAGGTAGAGCACGCGTTTCGGATCGACGTCGGGCTGGTCGAGCAGCACCCGCCGCGCCGCCCGCGCGTCCAGATAGGTGCCGTGCTCGGTGGGCCTGCCCGTGCTCCGGCCGTACCCGCGATAGTCGAAGGCGAGCACATCGAATCCCGCCTCGACGAGCAGCGCGAACAGCGCGACCCGATCGCCGATATTGCCCGCGTTGCCGTGCGCGAACAGAATGTGGCCGACGGATTTCGGCGCACGCACCCACCACCCGTGCAGCGTCTCGCCGTCCGCCGTGGCGATCGACAGATCGGTATAGCGCAAACCGAGAATGGCCGGGGTCTGCACTATCTGCCGCTCCGGCAGATAGGTCAGCGCATTCAATATCGGACTGGCCGGATGTCGCATGCCCTCGTTCTTACCCCTCCCCCGTGCGTTCGGTCACTCGACCCGCACAACTTTCGCGCTCTGCCGCTCGGTGGCGTAGCTGGAGCCGGCACCGTCGATGATGCGCGACAGTGTGGCGCGCAACCGGGCGACCTCCGCCGCGCCGACGATCCGGTCCAGGTGCCGATCGAAACGCTCGACCACCGCGACACCCGCGTCGACGACGGCCCAGCCACGCGTGGTCAAGCGGACGAGCCTGGCCCGCCGATCGGCCGGGTCGACCTCGAGCGCGACGTAGCCGCACCCCTCGAGGTGACGCACCAGCTCGCCCATCGCCTGCTTGGTCATCCCCGCGCGCTCGGCGAGGGTGGTCATCCGGGTGCCGTCCGGTTCGACCAGTTGGAAGACCGGGGCGTGTGCCGCGCGGACGTCATCGAAACCGGCGGCGGCGATGCCCGCGTCCAGCTCGGCCGACAACGTGCGCGCCGCGGCGAACAGCAGATTTCCCAGTGGCGCAGGGCGATCCACCAACGGATTAGTAAGGCGCTTGACCATATTCACTCCCACTCTTAGTGTTAGTAAGGCACCTTACTATCTCGAAGGGTTCTGATATGCGAACTGCCGCATGGGGTTTTGCCTGCGCCGCGCTGCTCACCGAACTGGCCTGGCTGTTGTTCTTCGACGGCTCGCTCGGCTGGATCACCGCGACCGCCGTCGCGATCGTCGCCGTGCACGTCGGGACGCTCGGTCGCTTCCGTGTCGTCTGCGTCGCGGTACGAGCTGTGCTCGGACTGCTCCTGCTCGGATCGGTCGCCGACCGCTTCGGCCTGCTCGGCGCGCCCGGCGACGACGGCGTCTCCTGGGGGTCGTTCGCGGCTTTCATCGACTACACGCGAACGTTGTTGCCTACCTTCGTCAGTAGGCTGACCGGGGGCATCGCACTCGCGGCGACGGTCGTCGAATTCGTGCTGGGCGCCGCGCTACTCATCGGCGTGCGCCCTCGCGTCGTCGCGGCGGCCACAGCCGGGCTGCTCGCGACATTCACGCTGGCGATGTGGGCGTCGCTCGGCTTCGCGGCGATGTCCGCCTACGCGGTTCCCGTCCTGCTCGCGGGAGCGGCGATGGTCGCGACCGGACCTGCGCGCCGCGCGGACGAGCGCACGTCGCCGACGGACCCGAGAGTGCTGCCCGAACCCGCGTGAACGTCGCGCCCGCCGATTCGCGGCTACGCCGGGTTCACCACCGCGCGCCGTCAGCGACGGCGGGATATGCGCCTCGGTCACAGCGAGCCGACTGTAGTGATCAACAACTCGGCACCGCGCCCATCCACCTCGAATCGCAGAACACCATGTCGCCTTGGACAAGGCGACGGTATCCAGTGGGCCACATCGCATCCCGGCGCACGCCGAATACGCTGCCGCGCAGGAAATCACAGACGATTTCGTGCGCGGCAGCGTAATTCGGATGCGGGGTCAGCCGCGCAGGACCGCGCCTACGGCGTCCGCCGCGGCGGCTACCGCGGCGTCGCGGGCGGCGCTGGCCTCGTCTTCGGTGAGGGTGCGGTCGGTGGCACGGAACCGCAGGGCGTAGGTGAGGGACTTGCGACCCTCGCCCGCTTGGGCGCCCTCGTAGACGTCGAAGAGCGCGATGTCCTCGAGCAGGTCACCGCCGCCGGTGCGCAGGGCCGACTCGACCGAGGCCGCGGGCGTCGCCTTCTCGACGCTGACGGAGACGTCCTGGAGCACCGCCGGGAACGGGGAAATCGTTGGGGCGGGGCGGGATTCGCGCAGCGGCAGGGCGTCGAGGTCGAGCTCGACGGCGCAGGTGCGCGGGGGCAGGCCGGAGCGCTCGAGCACGGCGGGGTGCAGTTCGCCGGCGTGGCCGACGACCACACCGTCCACGACCAGCTCGGCGCAGCGACCCGGATGCCACGGCAGCTGCGCGGCGGGCCTGC
>NZ_BAGH01000159.1 GCF_000308715.1 Nocardia tenerifensis NBRC 101015 | reverse complement strand
AGTGCCGACGGCGATTTCGGAGCTGGTGTCCACGGGCGTCGCGGATGTCGGGATCGGGCCGCGGCCGTCACACTGGGACGGTCGGACAGAGGTGATCGGGCGCGAGGAGATCGTCGCCGCGCTGGCCGTCGCGGACGGTGACGCCCCGCTGACCCTCGCCGACATCGCCGCCGAACCGGTCGTCCACTATCACCCGGACAACGGGCTCGGCGCCTGGCTGGACGACCTCGCCGCCACGAACGGTTTCACCCTCACCGCCGCCACCCGCACCAGGCAGGCGAGCACCGCGGCACAGCTCGCCGCGGCGGGGCTCGGCACCGCCCTCGTACCGACCACGGCGTTGACCGCGACCTTTCCCGGCGCTGTCCGCAGTCTCCACCCACCGGTCTTCCGAGACGTCGTCTGTCTGACCACCGCTCCGAATGACCCACTGGTGCAACAGTTTCAAAGCGAGGTTCGCCGACGAGGAGTACCGGTACCCGCTGCCATCGCCACCCAACTCACACCGCACCGCTGACCAAGGCGTCACGTTTCGCGTGCGGTCATGGGGGTGGCGGCCCTGTTGCCGCCCTTGGTCACCGGACGCGGTCAGTTGCCGACATCCGGAGCCCAGCGCGGGGCCGACCGCGTAGAACACGGCGTATCTCGAGGTCATCCCGCCATGCTTGTGAAGTGCTTCTAGGATGCTCGGCGTGTCTCTCTGCATCGCCGATCTCCTCGGCTACACCGAACGCGACCTCGACGACGACCTGGCGCGCTGGTTCCCCGCCGCGCCGCCGGTTCAAGTCCCGGCCGAAACACGTTCGGTGACAACGTTTCTCTCTCGCCTCGCCCCGGCCGATGCCGCGGCATTGAGCGCGCTCGACCGTCGCGTGCGCTCGGGTCTGCTGCCGCAGTTCCTCGACATCTTCGACTGGTCCTACGGCTTCGATTTCGCCGGAAACGACTGCGGCATCCTCGATTCGGACTACACGACCGAGCTGACCGACGACGATGTCTATTCGATCGGCGCCGACGGCGGCGGCAACCTGTACGTGGTGCTCACCAATGGTCAAGTGGCCGTGTGGTTTCACGAGGAGGAGGTGGTCGAGGGCGGCACCCGCTTCGACAACCTCGACGTCTTCCTCTGGTCCTACGTGCGCTACCAAGCGGTCCGCGCCGGACAACTGGCGCGCTCAGCGGTCGAGGGAGATTTCCTCGCACTCGGTCAAGACGGTGCGCTCGAGCCCGAACTGGGCTTGCTGCGGCTCATGAAATAGCGAAGATCAGCCCACGCCCATCCACGCCGTGCCATAACCGCTGCCGCCACCCAGTTGCGCCGAGAGGTTCACTGGACCCTCGATGCCCACCATGCGCCCATTCTGATCGTAATGAACACCGTTGCAAGCCAACGGATTTCAACGACCAGGTTATCCGCGCCGACCACCCTGGCAGGATTCAGAAATGCGTTCTATCATCGGTTCCGTCGACGGCGGATGAGCGAAAGAAGTGGCCGAATTGGCTGATGAACAGGTGGACCCGACGGTGGACCAAGACGACTACGACGTCAACTTGGAGGAACCCGTCATCGACTCCGCTGTGCCGACCACTTGGCAGGAATTCGCCGAGGATGCCCGGACCGGACAGTCCAGCAACGTCGCGCACGTGGCGACAGAGGGGTTCAGCGTCACTCTTCCAGGGGCGGCCCGCCTCATCGAGTAGACATTGTCACTCGCGTTGGATCGCCATGCCGGCCGCATGGGGCGGGATTTCGATCTGCCGCGCTTCTCCTAGGTAACGCACTATTGAGAGCCGATGCCGGATGCTCGGTGCGCCACACTGGTCTCGTCGCTACTGATCGCTCGCCGCAACGCGACCGGAGACGAGACCACGGTGTGCGACCCCGACGGGCGACCTTCGCTGACCGCAACCTCGGACGAGCCTGGCACATTGCTGCTCGGCGACGATCGGCGCACGCTGCACGATGTGTCCCCGGTGCGTGTGCTCACTTTGGCGACGAGTTGATCGACCTACCCAGCACTCGGTTACCGACACGACACGATGGAAAGCCCTGCCAGCCAACTCATATGGACGGTTGGCCAACGCGTGCCCCGCGGCATTTCCCGGCCATCCTGAGGGATGATCGGTTCCTCAACCGCCGATAGCCCGGACGGAAAACCGCGTTGAAGGAGTGCAGATGGCAGACATGACGATGACCTGGGAGCTTGCTCTCGATCATCTCGCGGACACCGTGATCGAAGCGTTCGCGGAAGTCGCCCGGCAACACGGCGATGCCGGCTATTTGCAGAAGTGGTGCGCGCCCTTCCCGCATGCCGCACTTCAGGCGCTTGTCGAGGTACACCGCCGGGCGCGGCGTAACTGAAATGACGGCTTGTACGCGATTACCGCCGACGGCAACATCGTTGTGTTGAACCCTCATCAGTACAACTTCGAGATGCGGGTCGATGTCGAATTGTGCGACCGCCCAAAGCATTCGGAACGGGCGGGTTGGCAGGTGGTCATCGATGAGACCACCACGAGAGATGACCGAGGAGAGCTGTTGATCTCCTCGGCCACCAGCACTTCCGACATTCCGATATCGATCGCGCCCGGTTCCTATCACATCGAAATCAGGGGGCGCGGACTACAATTCGCTGACCAGCCCGACTCGACCTCTCCCGGCGATGTGTGGCGGATGCAGGTGTGGCCCGCCGACGGGAACGCCGAGGCGAGCTATCCGCCGCAGCAGCGTTGGCCGTGATCCGGTCGTCACCATGAGGTGCGCCGTCGGGCAGAACGGCCAGGACCAGGAACGGGCTGGTCACCCAGCGCTGGTCAGCTGAGCGGACCCAATAGCCAGTTCCCCGGCGCGTTTTCGTCGTCGCTGAGGTAGAACTCGGTGATGGCGGTGCGGAATTCTTGGTAGCTGAGCGAGCCGTCGCCGTCGCGGTCCAAGCGGCGGAACGCATCGCTGGAATGGGCCGGGTCGATGCCGAGGCCGTCGTACATCCGGACGTACTCGTCGAAGCTGAGCGAGCCGTCGCCGTTGGTGTCCACGATGCGCATGAAAGCGTCCGCGATGGAAAGGACGGCGTCTTCGAAGTTTTCCGGTGCGGTCACACTCGACTCCATGACCTGGATGAACTCTTGCCGATCGAGTTTTCCGTCGCCGTCGCTGTCACCGCCGGCCAGGAGCAGGCTCCACCATTTATCGAACGCGTCGTGCAGCGCCTTCGCGTTCTCCGGGGCGTCCCCGCCCGGTAGAGCCGTGAACAACGCGACCATCTGCTGGAAATCATCCCCGGAGAGGTAGCCGTCCCGACCTTGATCGAACCAGTCGAAAACCGTGTTGAACTTCCGATTCTTCGCACTATCTGCCATGAGTCTGTCCTTCACGCTGACCGAGTTCACCCCGGTCGTGGATCGCCAGGTTGTAGCAGTGGGCACTGACCCGAGCGGGCGCAGACACCCGTCGCAGGACCGAAGAGTCGCGGCCCTACCGAAGAACAACTCAATTGTCCGCCTGAACCTGCTGTGGCGGTGGCGTTTTCATGAGCCGGGCCGGTCCGGGCAAGCCTGCTCGGCGTGTCGACCGCCGTGTCGAGCACGTCACGGATCAGCGATAGGCCGAACAATCTGCCGCTGACGCTGATTCAGCAACCACTCCGCTGATCAAGGCTGCCTGCCACGTCACCCGACTATCGTCCCGGCTGTCCGCAGTTCACGCCACCGTTTCAGCGGTGATGTGTACGGCGCATCGATCTTTCGCAGGCCCGCGCTGATCGCTTCGAACCGCGCGGTCGCGGCGATAACGTGCGGTGGTTTGTCATGAAACAGATGACGCCTCAACGAGATCGGGATCGGCGGACGACGTCGATAGGCTGGCGGTCAGTTCGGCTACTGGGAACCGAAGGCCGATGCACGAGTTAGGTTGACCGTTGGCGAAGCAGACGACTGACGAGACAGTTCCCGCACCGAATGGGCAAGGGCACGTGACGGATAAGGTGCCGCGCCTACGGCGGATCGTCTGGCTGCTCGCGGTCGCCGCGCTGTTGACGATCGACCTCGCGGCGGTTGCCGCAATCTACCAGTCGGGCCGCTTCTATCGGTTTCAGGAGATCCCCGGCTGGGCTATACCGGTGTGCTGGATCGCGACGGCGGCACTGCTCGTCCTTGCACCGAGGATGGGTTGGCGGCGCACCCGGGACCGGCTCGTGCCCGCCGCCATCCTGGTGCTGGCGCTGCTGCCCGTCCTCCCGCTGATGATGATGTGGGTGGTCTTCGGTTCGAGCGACAGCAAGCCCGTGGTCGTCGCGGTGAGCACCGATGGTCGCTACGATGCCGTCACGCACGAGGTGGACGCCATGATCGACACCCTTTGCGCCGTCAGGCTGCGGGAGCGCGGCGGCCTGTTCAGCAGGCAGACCGAGGTGTGGACGGCACCGGAAAGCCAGCGATGTCCGAAAAGTGTGTCCTTCACGGGACAAGACACGATCAGCATCATCGACGCCCGTGGCCGGGAACTCACTGCGCACTTCGACGCCGACCGGATGGAGGTAGTGCAACTCGTGCAGCCAACGTCTTGACTGATGCGACACATTCACAGCCAGGCCGTCCGCGCCACGACGGGCAACACCAACCAGCGGGTGCCGGAATGGCCGAGCCCACGCGTCAGGTTGGCGCCGATCTCGCCACCGCGTTGGCTAGGCGATCGGCAGGAAGCGTAACCCGTTCGAGGACAACAGATTCCACGCGGCGGATGGGCGGCGACTCGATGCGTGCCGTCAAGTAGGGCTACTCCGCGGCACCCGCTCGGGCACGCCACAACCGGCGGCCGGCCGCGGTGGCGTTCGCGCGGTTCATGTCGATGTCGAGTGTGTCGTCGGACAGGCGGTACGGGACGACGATGTCGATCGACTGCCCTTCGCAATGCTCGAGGGCGACCTTGATGGCGTCGCCGCGGACCGGCGCCACCGCGTCGACAGCGAAGACGGTCGCGCGCGCCCGCAGTTCGGCGCCGTCGCCGGGCAGCTCGAGCCGGGCGCGGAGGGCGTCCTCGGTCGTGGCCGCGCCCGGCTCGCCCAGCGCGCGCAACGTACGCGCGCCGCTCACATCGACCACCAGCATGAACGGTGCGAAAGTCCCGTATTCGCCCAATGTGTCGGCGGCCGCGCCTATACTCGCCTCGAACAGTGTGTCGAGGTCGTCGCGGGCTTGCGGGGAGGCCGAATCTCGCCAATCCAACTGTTCGCTCCAGGGGATTTGTTGCTTATGCGGGGAGGCAGAGCATGGCACACCAGATCTTACAGGTAGGACTTGCCCAGTTACGGCGTGGGGCAAGCCGATTCGCCGAACATCATGGCGACCTGTCCGGCGTGATGGCCGACATCCACCGCGGCCACGACCGGTTGCAGGACACGTGGTCCGGAGCGTCGGCCGACGCGATCCACGAGGTGTGGGACGCCCTGCATCCCCGGGTCCGGGCCCATATCGACCGAATCACCACCCATGCGGAGCACCTGAACTCGGCCGCGACCACCTACCAGAGCATCGATTCCGACAACGCGTCGGACATCGGCGGCACTGCGGCACAGCGGAAGGTGTAGCGACAATGGCGCACCGATACGACCTCACCGAAATGGACCGATTCGTCACCGATTTGGACGGGCACATCCAGCGGCTGGAAGACATGCGCGCGGCCGTCGGGCAGTCCGCCGCCGAAATCAAACCCCATTTCATCGGGGCGGGCGGCGACGGCTTCGACACCGCCCACGCCGATTGGCAAGCCGAATGGGGCGGGCACCTCGACCAATTGCGCGCATTGCGCAAGCAGGTGCACGCCGCCAAGGCCAATTACGCCGAGGCCGAGCGGCTCAATCGCGAGATGTTCGGCTTCGCGGGTTAGCCGATGAGCGCCCGGCATATCGCGGCATTCACGCTATTGGTCGTCGTAAGCGGGTGCGGAGGATCGAATGACAGCCCGATTCCGGAGCAGACGAGCCAGATCGCGTACTCCTGCGATGCGGCGAAGCCGAGCGGGCAGGTGTTCGTCCGGGAACCCAGCGGGCGTCAACCTTTTCCGATCGCGCTGCCGCGCCTGGACGGCTGGGCGGTGAATCCGGTGTCGACCGGCGAACTTTCGGTGGTGCGCCGCGACGGCGGCCAGTTCGCCCTGGTTTCGGCGATTGCCGGTGCGGCGCCACACGACGACGACGAGACGAACGCGAACTATCTGGCCGGGCTCGCCGGTGTTCCGAACACCCAGGGGTGGCACCGGCGAACCAGCGTGCGCGCCCAGGTGTGCGGGCATCGCGCCGTCGCCGTCGACGGCGAGTTCCAGCAGCCGTATCTGTACAAATCGGAATCCTTTCTGGGACTTGTCGTTCCGTGCGGTGCGACGACCGCCACGGTTCAGCTGTCCGGTCTGGTGCACGGCGCGACCGCCGCGTTCGACGACGAGATCGCGACGATTATGCGGAATCTCCAAGTCGGGACCTGTGTGAAGGAATAGACGTCATGACGACAGTGCATCCCGAATGGTATTGGGACGTCGCACGCCAGTTGGGTGCTCTGAGCACGAGACTGGAGCAGAAGGTCCGCGAGCTCGACGGAGGTCTCGACGTGTCCCGGTCGGCCGGCGCGCACTCCACCGCCGGAACCGGTTGGGCCGCTGCCTATTCCCAGTCCGCCGCGGACGTCTTCGAGCTCAGCTCGCTCAGCGCCATCGCGGCGGGCAACTTCGCGAAGATGGTGCATGCCGCCGGCGTCAACCACGCCGAGGCGGAGAACAAGAACGCACCGGGCAAATCACAGATTCCATCCCGCCCGCGCCGCAGGTGACCAGCTTGCAATATTCGCTGCATCCGACCAGGTTGTGCAACGGCGGCATCGGCGATCTGCCCGACCGGTGGTATCTGATCGAAGGGCGTCATAAAAAGGCTTGGGCCGACTGCGATACCGGCAAGATCGAGCAGGCGAGCCAGATGTTCGGCAAGTTCAGCACCGACTTCAAGAACGTCCAGCTGAAATGCCCGAACAATCCGGACGAGCCGGAAGATGTGCCGATGATCCGGGCGGCGGCCGGTAGCTTGCTGACCGCGCTCGACGACGTCTCGGCGTTCTCCGATTATCTCAGCAAGGCGTGCCACGAGGTCGCGGACAAGTCGAATATCGAACGGGAGACGATCAAAACGGTCCTGTTCTACTGTGAGTTGACTGTCAACACATGGAAGATCACTCGATCGGCGCCGACCGTGAAGTGGTTCGTGAAGAAATTGATCGACGCGTACATCGAGGAGCTGCAGAACCGGGCGGGGCGCGATGTCGATACTTTGCTGACGGAACTGGACGGATTCGTCGACGGCGCGATTCAGCAGACCGGCGGTTCGATGGCGGGCGCGACCGGAGACGTGCAGCTATATCTGGCGCCGCTGCTGGGACGGTATGCGCGCCAAGGCTATCCGACGAGCGGACGCAACCTCTTCGACAACATTCGGGCCGGGCGCGACGGTGAGGCGCGCGCCGGACTCGATCCCACCTTGCCCAAGCGTGCGGTGTACGTCAACGGGCGCACGCGGATTCCCGACCGGATCGACGATGTGAACCGGCAGGTCACGGAGGTCAAGAACACCAACGACACGCAACGGTCGGCGCAGCAGATCCACGACGAAGCCGATTGGGCGGCGCAAAATGGATACACCATGACCCTGATCGTCGATCACCGCACGCAACTGGCGCCAGACACGCAGCAGCTGGTCAACGAAGGCAAAGTCACCGTCATTCGCGAGGAACTCGACGACAACCTCCCGAAGGGACAATCGCCTGCGCCGTTCATTCCCAAACCGGGTTGGGGTCCGCCGCGGACCAACACGGATCCGCGCGGCTCGACGGGGGTGCCGGTGCCATGAGTTTCGAATACGCACGAATGCCGAAGGACGACAACTGGCTCGACGAGCTGCCCGCGGGCTACCGCGACGGCCAGAACGGATTCGACCTGCGGATCGCCAGGGAGCTCGCCGAAGTGGGCGTGCGTTGCTACACCCTGGACGATCTGGCGAACGGACTGCGGACGATCCCGCCGGCGATTCCCATCTTCGTCGATTGGCTCGAACATCTCGATGAGCGCATTCCCGGTCCCGAAACCCATCACAAATGGGCCATCCGCACCGGGTTGATCCGCAACCTCATCGACCCGGCGGCCAAGCGCAACCGGCGTGCGATCGAGGTGTTGTTCCGCGAGATCGAACGCACCGATGTGCCGCTGCAACCGCACGTCGAATTCTGGGCGGCGCAAGCCCTGGAGACCATTGCCGAGCGCGGCGACTACGACCGCATGGTGCGTTTACTGCACACCCTGCCCAATACCGCGTCGAAGGTGCCTATCCTGCGTTTTCTTGGTCGGTTCAACACCGAGGAGGCGCGCGAGCTGGTGCTGCCGTATGTAGCCGATCCGATCACCAGGGGGCCGGCGATCAGGGCGTTGGGCCGATTCAAGAACCCGGCGGATCGCACCCTGATCGAGCAGTACGCGGGGGACCCGAACAGTCAGGTGCGCACGGCCGTCAAGGCGGCCCTCGGGAAGATTCCGATCCGATGACCCCCGACTACTCCGGGTTCGGACAGGGGGCAGAGCTGCTGAACCGGCTCGCAGAGCAGGCGCGCACCCTGTCGGAGATGGTCGAGGAGATCGAGGCGCTCGAGGCCGAGGTCACCGACGACCGGCACGCGGTCACCGTGCGCTGCACCGCGGGCGGGGTCGTCGAAGCCGTGACGATTCATGCCGCGGCGCGCACGCTGAGCAATCAGGCGCTCGGCGAGCTGATCACGGCGACAACGAATTTCGCGTTCGCTCGAGCGCAAGCCGCTGCGGCCGCCCGCGCCGGCGATTACCACGCCGCACAACGGGAGATCAATGAGCAACTGCGGCGCCACGATCCGGCCGCGGCCGCGGCGCTCACCGAATTCACGGCCAAGATCAGTGGACCTCCGGCTTCCGTCACCTCCGATGAGCAGGACGACGAGCCGCGGCGCCGCGGGCCGACCGTCTTCGACGACTAGCCAGGTCGCGGGGCTGCTCCGCGATCCCATGGCCGGGTGGGCCCCGTCCGGTAGACCGCAAGAAATTGACCCAGCTCACCACTTCGAAGACCGCGAAACACGGGCGCTTGTCCGTTGGACGCCCGCAACCTCAAAGCTGTATCGCCACGCGAGCAGGCCGGGCCAATCGGTGGCCGACGATAACATCGGCGGCCATTATCACTCCTGAGGGTGATTGACTGGATGCGGTGTCGGCGAGCAGCTTTCGATGATGATGTTATTGCCGTCTTCGCGGAAACTCCGCGTGCCCAGCCGAAGATTCGAGGCGACGCTCGTTGCGGGCTTGCTGGTCGGAATCTCCATCCTCTCGACCGCATGCGAGAGCATGCCGGACTCGAGCAGTGCGCCATCCCGGGATGGCGATCGCGGTCGGATTGTGAGCGCTGAACACCTGCGCGCCTTCACCGCCGAAGAGGTGAAGGGGGAGCTGGAGCGCGACAGATTCGACACGGGCACAGTATGATTCGGCGTCGATACGTATCGGCTGGTGTATCGGCTGGTGTATCGGACGATCGATCCGGACGGTCATGCCACGACCGCGAGTGGGTTACTCGCGTTGCCGGACAACGGCGAGCACGATCTGAAGGCGGTGGCCTTCGCACACGGCACCATGGCTGACAAAGCCGACGCGCCTTCGGTTTCCGAACACGGGAGCGAGCTTGCCGCGACAATCACCTACGCCAGTGCGGGGTTCGCCGGTGTCACCCCCGACTACCTCGGGCTGGGGCTCGGTCCGGGTCCGCATCCCTACAGTGATGTGCCGTCCGAGACCACCGCCTACCTGGATATGTTGCGGGCGGCGCGCGCGTACTCCGCCGGTATCGAACGGCAGCTCAGCCGCGAGGTCTATATCACCGGGTTCTCCCAGGGCGGCCCGGCGGCCATGAATTTGGCTCGAACGCTCCGAGGCGACGCCGACGACTGGTTCCGCGCCGCCGCGGTTGCCGCGATCAGCGGCCCGTTCGACATTCAGGCCACCGAACTGCCTGCGCTACTCAACAATTCGCTCGACCCGACCTCGGCAGTCTTCTACATCGCTTACTTCCTGGTTGCCTGGAATCGTCTGCACAACCTGTATCAGTCACCGGGCGAGGTATTTCAGGCACCGTACGACACCACCGTCACGGACCTGTTCGACGGCTCGCACGGCCTACGGGATATCGTCGGAAGTCTCCCGGCAAGCATCGACGGACTGCTGACCCCACATGCCCTGGATATGCTGCGTAACCCCGTCGGCAGCTTCGCCACCGCGCTCCGCGTAGCCGACGACACCTGCCGTGATTGGACGCCGGGGATACCGATCCGGCTGTACACGAGCGGAAAAGACCGCGACGTCGTCGCCGGTAACAGCGTCCGCTGTCAGGCTCTGTTGCGCGACCGTGGTGTCGATGCGTCGATCATCGATGTCGGCGAGGTCAACCACCTGGATTCCAACAGATCCGGAACCGCCGCCGCAGCGCGCTGGTTCCTCGAATCACACCCATCCTGAATTCGGCCTGGACGCACGCCCGAACACGTTGCCCTACAAACATTTTACGCGTACCGCTAACGCGTGGCATGCTGTGTGACAATGCGTTGCGCGCTCCGCGACGACGCCGTAGTGCTCATCGGCACGCGATGATGGCCGGATCGTCCTGGTAGGCACGACATGTCGCGCGGCGATCCGGCGGCGGATCTCGTCCCACGACATGGGAAGAGGCGGTGAAGAGTACGGCATCACGCAGCATCTTTCGTTTGCGCGCGACGGTCGACCTGTCCGGCTCCGCACCCGCGTATGCCTAGATGGTGGACTTGTCGCCCCATGCCTAGATGGTGGACTTGTCGCCCCATAAGGGCTGTGTTGTCGGCGGCCGATATGGTTCCGCTCGACCCCTCGATCCGGGCGGCGACCATGTCGGGCGTGAGGCGATAAGGGATCAGTGTTTTTGGACGACGCGCTCCCCCTGGCCCGGCTTCCAGATGGTGATGTTCAGGTGGTCGCCGGCTACTTCCACGGTGGAGGCGCTGGTCAGGTCGGCGGTGTAGAAGTGGTCGAATTCTTGGCCGCGGATGTCGAAGCCGATGTCGTCGAAGAGTTTCTGGGCGAAGCGGGCG
Source organism: Nocardia tenerifensis NBRC 101015 (assembly GCF_000308715.1). Taxonomy (GTDB): domain Bacteria; phylum Actinomycetota; class Actinomycetes; order Mycobacteriales; family Mycobacteriaceae; genus Nocardia; species Nocardia tenerifensis. The sequence goes on along the minus strand of NZ_BAGH01000159.1, from coordinate 8,088 downwards.
TGGACGGTTTTGTCGGCGACGTCTACGACTGTGCCGAAGAGTTTGGCGTCGCCGTCGCTGACCTGCGTGTCGACGGTGGCGGTGTGCAGGCAGAAGCGCGGGTCGCGGGCCAGGTCGCGGAATTTGGTGGTGCCGGGCATGCCGGCGATGACGAGCATGCCCTCGAAGACGCGCGGCTCGATGGGACTGATCCTGGGGAACCCGTCCGAGCGGAGGGTGCCGAGCATGCAGAGGTTGCTGGTGGCGGTGTGCCTGCGCAGAAAGAGGTCGGAGATGTGCGGGGCTTCGGCGGTGAACTCGCTCCAAGTGGTCATAGTGCCGACGATACGACCAATTGTTGACATCTTTCGTCAACTTTCCCGGCTAATCTCGACCATATGCGAGCGAGTCGACTGGTGCAGTTGCTGCTGATCCTGCAAACGCGCGGACGGTCGACGGCAGGCGAGCTGGCCAGGGAGCTGGAGGTCTCGGTGCGCACGGTGTACCGGGACGTCGAGGCGCTGTCCGCGGCGGGCGTTCCGGTCTACAGCGAGCCCGGCCGGACGGGCGGCGTGCAGCTGGTCGACGGGTACCGGACCCGGCTGACGGGCCTGACCACGGATGAGGCCGACGCCGTACTACTGGCCGGTTTGCCCGGCGCCGCAGCAGATCTCGGCCTCGGCACGGTGCTGGCCACCGCGCAGCTCAAGGTGCTCGCCGCGCTGCCGCCCGAATTGCGTGGCCGGGCAACCAAAGTCGCCGAACGGGTGCACATCGACGCGCCGGGTTGGTACCACCGACCCGACGAGACGCCGACGCTGAACACGGTCGCCGACGCGCTCTGGCACGACCGAAAGCTGCGGGTGCGCTACGGCCGCAAGGACAAGGTGGTCGACCGCACCCTCGACCCGCTCGGTCTGGTCATGAAGGCGGGCACGTGGTATCTCGTGGCGCGCCACGGAACGGCGGTGCGCTCCTACCGGGTCGGCCGAATCGTCTCCGCCGAGCCGACGGGGGAAACCTTCAGCAGGCCAGCGGATTTCGACCTGGCGGACCATTGGTCCACTGCCGCGGACGATTTCGCGCGGTCGATGCTGCGGGTGCGCGCCCGCTGTCGCATCGCGGCCACCCACCTGCGGATGCTGCGGTTGACGAACGAACCCGCCGCGGTCGCCGAGGCGCTGGCCTCGGCGAGCGAACCGGATGCCGACGGGTGGGTCGAGCTGACCCTGCCCTCGGAGTCGTACGAGGTGCTCGCCCACGGCCTCATGGAGTTCGGCGAGTACGCCGAGGTGCTCGACCCACCCGAGCTCCGGGCGCGCATGGCGCAGACTGCGGCCAGGATGCACGCGCTGTACCACCCACACTGAACACATCGATGCGGGACCGGGCCGGCGACACACCTCGTTCGTGTGTCACCGGCGATCCGGTCCCGCGCCGATGTCAGCTGACGATGGCGAACAGAATGGCCGCCACCGCGAAACTCACTACGGAGAGCACGGTTTCGAGCACGGTCCACGTTTGCAGCGTCTGCTTCACGGTCATGTTGAAGAACTTCGCGATGATCCAGAACCCGCCGTCGTTGACGTGGCTGAGGATGATCGAACCGGCGGCGATGGCCATGGCGATCAACGCGATCGACATCTGCGAGTAGCCGTGGTCGATCACGAGCGGGGCGACGATGCCGCCGGTGGTGACGATGGCGACGGTGGCCGACCCCTGAGCGATGCGCAGGCCACAGCTGATGATGTAGGCCAGGACGATCACCGGCAGCCCGGCCGCCGACATGGTGTCGGCGAGCGCGGTGCCGATTCCGGTGGCGGAGATGACCTTTCCGAAGAAGGCGCCCGCGCCGACGACCAGCAGCAGCATGCCGACCGGACGCAGCGATTCGGCGGTGAGCTCGCTGAGCTCCTGCACCGTGGACCCGCGACGCACGCCGAGCACGTAGAACGCGATGAGCACCGCGATGAGCAGCGCGACCGCGGGCGTGCCGAAGAACGTCAGCACCTGCAGCAGCTGAGAGTTCTTGTCCAGCAGCTGAGTACCGAAGGTGGCGCCGAGGATCAGCACGAGCGGGATGGCGATGATCGCGCCGATCAGCCCGACCGACGGCGGGGTCGCCGTCACGGTCTTGGTGGCGACCCCGCCCGAGCCGTCGGAGACCCGCTCCCCCTCATCGGGAGCGGGTTCCGTCTCCTCGTCCTTGCGCACGAGGAACTCGTCGGGCACCTCGACGTGGATGCGCTTGCCGATGTAGCTGCCCCACACGATGCCCGCGGCGATGAAACCCGGTATGCCGCAGACGAATCCCATCAGGATCAGCCAGCCGAGGCTGACCCCGAGCAGTCCGCCGAGCGCCACCGGACCGGGGTGCGGGGGCAGGAACGCGTGGGTCATGGACAGACCGGCCAGCATCGGCATGGCGTACAGCACGAGCGAGCGCCCGCCGCGCTTGGCGGCCACGTAGATCAGCGGCGCGAGCACGAAGATGCCGATGTCGAAGAACACCGGAATGCCGAAGATGAGCCCGAGCAGGCCCATAGCGACCGGAGCGCCCTTCTCGCCGAACAGGTTCAGCAGCTTGCCGGTCAGAACGTCGGCGCCGCCGGAGCGTTCGAGGATCGCGCCGAGCACCGTGCCGAGGCCGATGATCACCGCGATATGGCCGAGGATGCCACCGAATCCGGTCTCCAGGATGGAGTCACCGGCCTTGATCGCCGTGCCGACGATCTTCGACACCGGCAGGCCGGCGGCGAGCGCCAGCGCTAGGCCGGTGAGCAGCAGCGCGATGAACGGCTCCAGCTTGACCTTGATGATCGCGAACAGCAGGACAGCGATCGCGAGCCCACAGAGCACTAACAGCCCCGGGGTGGTGGTGCGCAGCCAATCTACGGTGGCGCCCATGATGGACCTCTCAATTCATGGATCGAACGAACGATGCCGCACGCGAAGCGATTTCGGACCAGCGGCCCGCAGCGACATCGGAAGGGGCGACGACGTCGGTTCCGGCCGTGACGGCGACTGCGCCGGCGGCGAGGAACTCGGCGGCGTTACCCGCGTTGACGCCTCCCGAGGGGATGAGCGCCACGTCAGGGAACGGACCACGCAGGTCCTTCAGGTAGCCGGGCCCTAAAGCCCTGGCGGGGAAGATCTTTACGGCGGCCGCGCCGAGATCCAGCGCGGTGAGCACCTCGCTGGGCGTGAAAGCGCCCATCACGACCGGAATGTCGTGCTGGGCGGCCACCTCGGCGACCTCTCCGCGCAGTCCGGGCGTGACCAGGAACTGCGCACCGTTGTCGATGGCGGCCTTGGCCTGTTCGCCGGTGAGCACGGTGCCGACGCCGAGCACGGCGCCCTCGGCCGCCCGCGCCGCGGCGAGACAACCGAGCACGCCCGGCGTCGTGAAGGTCAGCTCCAGCGCGCGAATCCCGGACGACGCGAGCGCTTCGGCGAGCGCGACGGGATCGGGGATCTGCGGGGCGCGAACCACGCTCAGCACGCGGTCGGCGCGGATCACCTCCATGGCGTTCACACTGTCTCCTTTCGGGAGGCGTCCATGCGCAGCGCACGGCCGGCGAGTGTTCCGGTGGGCGCGCCGTTTTCGATGGCGAACGCGCCGTTGACGAGCACGTGCCGGATGCCGCGCGCCTGCTGTTTGGGGTTGTCGAAGGTCGCGGTGTCCTCGACGGTGGCGGGGTCGAACACCACGAGATCCGCCGCGTATCCGGCGAATACCCGACCGCGGTCGCGCAGCCGCAGCCGCTCGGCGGGCCTGCCGGTCAGATGGTGCACGCAATCCTCCAGTTCGAGCACGCCGAGTTCGCGGACGTAGTGACCGAGGTAACGCGGGAAGGTGCCCCAGGCGCGCGGATGTGGGCGCGCCGGGGCGAGCAGCGCGTCGCTGCCGCCCATGTGCCCGGGGTCCACCATGATCGCGCGCACGTTCTCCTCGTGCCCGACGTGCTGCAGAATGCTGGTCGCCAGCTGGTCGCGGCGCAGCAGATCGAAGAACACCTCGACCGGTGCGATGCCGCGCTCGGCCGCGATCTCGTCCACCCGCTTGCCGACGTACTCGTCCAGGGCCGCGTTGGCTACGCCGCTGATCTGGATGGTCTCCCACTCGACGGTCACGCCGTGACAGCCATCGGAGCCGTTCACGTTGACGTCCACGGCGATTCGCGCCCGCGTCGCGGGGTCGTCGAGGCGGGCGAGCGCCGCGTCGGGTCCGCCGGACATGGCCCAGCTCGGCAGGAGCGCCGAGAGTGTCGTCGCGCCGGGCAGATACGGGTACGTGTCGAGGGTGATGTCGCAGCCGTCGGCTCTGGCGGCCTCGATCAGCGCGAGGAACTCCGGTGCGCGGCCGCGGTTCACGTGGAAGTTCATGGTGGCGTGGGTGAGATGCAAAGCGCAACCGGTGGATCGGGCCAGGCCGATCATCTCCGCGTACGCCTCGAGCGCGCCCGCGCCGTAGGAGCGGGTGTGCGGCGCGTAGAACCCGCCGTACTCGGCGACCACCTCGCACAGCGCCGCCAATTCGCCGGTGTCGGCGTACATTCCGGGCGTGTAGGTGAGCCCGCTGGACATCCCGACGGCGCCCTCACGCAGGCCCTGCGCGAGCAGTTCCCGCATGCGGCCGATCTCCTCCGGCGTCGCCGGGCGCTGTTCCGCGCCGACCACCAGCAGCCGCAGCGTGCCCTGCGGCACGAGATAGGCGGCGTTGGGCGTGATTCCGCGATCGAGCCGATCCAGGTACTCGCCGACGCTGCGCCAGGAGAAGTCGAGATCTTCGGGATTGCCGTTCCACCCGGCGATCTGGCGGCGCACCACCGCGAGGGTGGCGTCGTCGATCGGGGCGTAGGACAGCCCGTCCTGCCCGATCACCTCGGTGGTGATGCCCTGGCTGATCTTCGGGAAGTGGCCGGGCTCGGTGAGCAGGTGCAGGTCCGAGTGGGCGTGCATGTCGATGAAGCCGGGGCACAGCACGGCGCCGGGTTCGGCGTCGATGACGCGGTCGGCGGCGGCGATGCCGCCCGGATCGGCGATGCGGGCGATGCGACCCTGCTCGACGAGCACGTCGCCGCGGAAGCGCGGCGCGCCGGTGCCGTCGATGATGTCGATATCGCGAAAGAGTAAGTCGGTCATGGTCTTCGGCTCGTCAGAAGAACGTGTGCAGTAGGTCGACGACGCGCGGCGACGGTGCGTCCGCGTCATCGATCACGGGAATGAGCCGCCACTTGTCGAAGGCGGTGCACGGGTGCGACAGGCCGAGCCGCACCACCGCGCCGATCGGCAGCTCGGTGCCCTCCGGCAGCCGAAGGAAGGTGTGCTGATCGTTGAGCGCGGAGACCGTGGCCGAGTCGAGCGCTGAGTCCTGCTGTCCGGCAACGCGTTGCGGCACCGGCAGTCCCTCGTCGTAGGGCAGGTCACGCTTGCCCGCGTCGAGCAGCGCCAGCTCCGGCTCGGGGCGGGAGATCGCGCGCGCCCAGCCGTGCATGGCCGAGCGCAGCGGTTTTTCGCTGCGCGACGCGGCGAACGGGGAGATGCCCGCGTAGAAACCGTCGTCGTGGATGAGGTACGCCCCGGCGCGCAGCACGACCGAGGTCGGAACACCCTGCGCGCCTTGCTCGTCGGCGAGGCCGGCCAGCCGCTCGACCACGAGGTCGGGGTAGGCGCTGCCGCCCGCGGTCACGATGGTGCCGCCGGAATACCTTCCGGCGTCGGCGAGTTCGCGGTGCAGGCGGGCGAGCTCGTCCAGGTAGTGCCGCACCGTGTCGGTGGCCTCGGCCGAGCGATCGTGTGCGAGCGCGCCCTCATAACCGCCGACACCCGCGAGGGTGAGGCGATGCGCGTCGGTCACCGCGGCCGCGACGGCGTGCGCCTGCTCGACGGTGCGGGCGCCAGTACGGCCGTGCGCCCCACCGAGTTCCACCAGAACACGGACCTTCGCGTCGCCGGGCGCGGAACGCAGGTGCTCGTCCATCAGCGCGACCGTCTCGAGGCTGTCGGCCCAGCAGACGAACTCGAAGTCCGGGTCTTTCGCCGATTCCGCTGCGACCCAGTGCAATCCGACGGGGTCGACGAGCGCGTTGGCCAGCAGTATCTGGCCGACGCCGAACGAACGCGCCACCTGAACCTGCCAGATGGTGGCCAGCGTGATGCCCCAGCAACCCGCGGCCAGCTGCCGCGCCCACAGCTGAGGCGACATGGTGGTCTTGCCGTGCGGCGCGAGTTGCACGCCCGCGGCGCTCGCCCAGTCGGCCATGAGGGCGATGTTCGCCTCGACGGCCGACTGGTCGATCGTGAGCAGCGGCGTCTCGAACTGTTCGAGACTCGGTGCGGTGGCGAGGAATTCGCGCACGGTGCGGCCCCAGGCGGCGGGCGGCAGCCCCTTGTGCTCAGGGCCTAACACCCGGTCTCCGAGTCCTGCTACGACGTCGTCGTCGATCGCCACCGGCATTTCCTTCCCAGCTCATTCGCCGCTAATTACATAGCGCATTGCTATTGCGCATATTGCAATGCTTGTTGCGCATCGTGTTTCGTGTGGTTATTCTGCACGGGATGGCCGATGGCCGCAAGCACAGGAAGGAGATCGGTGTGACGTGGCCTACGTCGACCCGCTCACGGGCGGTAACCGTCGGCGAGGGACTCGCGGTGCTGGTAGCGCAGCCGGGACCGCTGGAGGAGTCGGAGATCTTCGAACGGACCGCGGGTGGGGCGGAGGCGAACGTGGCCACCGTGCTGCGGCAGCTCGGCGTCGACACCGCGTGGCTGTCGCGAGTGGGTGACGACGGTTTCGGCCGATATCTGCTCGCGCACCTCGCGGAGCGGGGCGTCGACGTGTCGGCGGTCGTCACCGACCCCGGACGGCCGACGGCGGTGTATGTCAAGGAGCGCGGGAGCGGCTCGGGCAAGGCCACCGACCTGGCCGACCGGGCGAGTCGCATGCTGTATTACCGGACCGGATCGGCGGCCAGCGCGCTCTCCCCCGCCGACCTCGCGGCGCCCGCGGCCGCGCGACTGCTCGCCGAGTGCGAGCTGATCCACTTCACCGGGATCACCACCGCGCTGTCGGAGTCGGCGACCGCGCTCACCGAGGCGCTGCTCGCCCTCCCCCGCGACGGCAGGCTGCTCAGTTTCGACCTGAACTTCCGGCCCGCGCTGTGGGCGGGCCGCGTGGGTCTGGCCGCCGACGTGCTCGCGCGCCACGTGCGCGGGTGCGACGTGGTCTTCCTCGGCGCCGATGAGGCGGGCGCGGTGTTCGGCACCGACGACGCCGACGAATTACGCGCGCTGTTCCCCGAACCCGCGCACCTGATCGTCAAGAACGACGCGCACACGGTCACCGGATTCGCCGGCGCCCAGCGCGTCGAGGTGCCCGCGCTCGGGCTGGAGATCACCGAACGCATCGGCGCGGGAGACGCTTTCGCGGGCGGCTACCTCGCAGCCCTGCTGCACGGGCGCCCCCTGGTGCAGCGGCTGCGGTTCGGGCATCTCTGCGCCGCCGCGGCACTGACCGGAACCGGCGACGGCGCGGTGCTTCCCGCTCCGGCGATACTGGAGCGGCTGGCGTCCGTGGACGAAAACGCCTGGGCCCAGCTGTATTACAACGAACAGAACGTGGCCTCATGAGCCACCTTGGAGTCAGCGAGTCACAGTCATGAGTCAGAGTTTGTCGCGTGCGTTGACCATTCTCGTTGCGCTCGGCGAGGATTCGCGGTCGCTGGACCAACTGGCGACCCAGCTCGGCGTGCACAAGTCCACGGTCCTGCGGCTGTTGCAGACGATGGAGGCCCAGCGGTTCGTCACCCACGACAACCAGCACCGCTACGTGCTCGGATCGCGGCTGTTCGAACTGGCCAACCGCACACTGGAGCAGCGCGACGTGCGCACCCTCGCGCGGCCGCATCTGAGCGCGTTGAACGCCGATACGAGGCAGACGATCCACCTCGCCACCTATGAGTCCGGCGACGTCATCTACATCGACAAGCTCGACGCGACCCAGAGCGTGCGGATGTACTCGCGGATCGGGCGCCCGGCGCCGCTGCACTGCACCGCAGTCGGCAAGGTGCTCGTCTCGGCGCTGCCCCGCTCGGAGTGGCGGGGCAT
>NZ_BAGH01000160.1 GCF_000308715.1 Nocardia tenerifensis NBRC 101015 | reverse complement strand
CATCGGGCCGCGCACTTGTCGAGCCGCACGTTCCGGCCGACGCACCCACGGCGATACCGTCCGGTTCCACGGCAACGGCCGCCGAGCCGGTGGAGAGCCGCATCCCTTCCGGCCCAACCGGTTTGGGCACTGCGTCGACCCGGCGCGACACCGGCACCGGATCGCGGATTCCCCCGCTTTACTGTCCGCCGCCGATGCGGGACGACCCCGCATTGGGCGAGGTCGTCAATGAACTGATCATCGACTGGGCCGAGGACATCGGCCTGTACGAGGGCAAGTTGGACGACCTCCGCAAGGCCGGCTTCGGCCGGTTGATCATGCTGGCCCATCCGGACTGCGACGACCCGGACCGGCTGCTCGCCGCGGCGAAGTGCGCCGTCGCGGAGTGGGCGGTGGACGACTACTACTGCGACGTGGGCGCCTCCGACGTCGCACCCGACGGAACGCCGTCCACCGCCGAGGCCGAACTGGGCCCGCGCCTCGAACTCGCGGCCGCCGCAATAGATCCCGTCCATCTGCCCGCACGCTACGCCGCGCGAGCCGAGGAGGCGCTGCGGGCGGACCCGATCCTGCGCGCGTTCCGCGGCGGCTGCGAGCACCTGGCCCGGTACGGCACACCGGCGCAGCTCGCCCGGCTGCGCACGGAGATCGCGGGCTGGTTCATCGCGCTCGGCGCCGAGGCGGGGTGGCGGCAGGCGGGCCGGAAGCCGCAGGCCTGGGAGTACCTCATCAACCGACAGCCGCACAGCTTCCTGCCCTGCATGGCGCCGATCGACATCGTCGGCGGCTACGAACTCCAGGCCGCCGAATACACCGACCCGAGGGTGCGCCGGGTGATCACCACGGCCGCGCTCGCCAGCCAGCTGGTGAACGACCTGTACTCCATGGCACGCGAAGACCTCTCGGACGGAAGGGAATTCAACCTTCCGACGGTCCTGGTCGCCGAGGAGGGCTGCACGCGGCGCGAGGCCGTGCAGCGCACCGCCGAACTGCACGACGAACTGATGCGCCGCGTCGAGCTGGAGGCGGCCCCGCTGGCTGCCCTCGGATCCCCCGAGTTACGCCGGCATCTCACCGGCGTGTGGGCATGGCTCGGCGGCAGCCGCGCCTGGCACGCCGAGAGCAAGCGCTACTCCGACACGTAGCGACATCGCGCACAGAGGAACACCGCGCCCGCACTTCCCCGACAAGGCCGGCGAATAGATCAGTGCTGCAACGAGAAAGGGTGAATTGGCATGACCGTTCTCAATCCGGATACCGATGCTGTGCTCCAGACCACCTACCAGAAGTCCGTCGCCGCGTACTGGAACAACAACCCCAACGACGACCGGGTCAACACGAAACTCGGTGAGGTGGACGGGCTTTACCATCACCACTACGGCATCGGCGAACCCGATCTCTCGGTACTGGACGGGCCACAGGACACCCGCGAGAAGCGAATCGTCGAGGAACTGCACCGTTTGGAGACCGCGCAGGCGCAGCTGCTGCTCGACCACCTCGGCCCGGTGCGGCCCGACCAGCGCCTGATGGACGGCGGATCAGGCCGTGGCGGAACGAGTTTCATGGCCAACCAGCGTTTCGGCTGTCAGGTCGACGGCGTCACCATCTCCGAGTACCAGGTCCGGTTCGCCAACGAGCAGGCCGAGCAGCGCGGCGTCGCGGACAAGGTGCGGTTCCACTTCCGCAACATGCTCGAGACCGGCTTCGAACCCGGGTCCATGCGCGGCATTTGGACCAACGAGACCACCATGTACGTCGACCTGTTCGACCTGTTCCGCGAGTTCTCCCGGCTGCTCGAGCCAGGCGGACGCTACGTCTGCATCACCGGCTGCTCCAACGATGTGACCGGTGGCCGCTCGTCCTCGGTCAGCTGGATCGACGCGCACTACGGCTGCATGATCCACCCGCGCGGCGAGTACTTCCGCGCGATGGCCGCGAACAACCTGGTCCCGATCGAGGTGATCGACCTCACGCCCGACACCATTCCGTACTGGGAGCTGCGGACGAAATCCGAGCTCGCGACCGGTGTGGAGCGCCCCTTCCTGACCGCGTACCAGGAGGGCAGTTTCCAATACCTGCTGATCGCCGCCGATAAGGTGGGTAGGTGACCGAGACCTTCGCCCAGGCGATCACCGACCGCGAGGCCCTGCCCGTCGAGCTCGTCGACGACGCAGGGCACGCGGTCGGCACCTGCCCGGTGTCGCGGGCTCATCAGGCGCCCGGACAGCTGCACCGCGCCTTCTCGGTGCTGCTGTTCGACGACGACGGACGGGTGCTGCTGCAGCGGCGGGCCGCGGTGAAGACCCGCTTCCCGTCGCAGTGGGCCAACACCTGCTGCGGCCACCCCGCGCCGGGCGAGCCCGTCGCGGCGGCCGCGGCGGTGCGCCTGGCCGAGGAGATGGGCCTGGCCACGTCGTTCACCGAAGTGGGCGTGTACCGGTATCGCGCCGAGGACGCCTCGACCGGGCGCGTCGAGTTCGAGTGGGACCACGTTCTCGTCGGCCGGCTCAGCGCGGGCGTCCCGCGCCCCGATCCGGCCGAGGTGGCCGACTACCTCTGGATTCAACCCGCCGAGCTGCGCGAAGCCATGGCCGAGGACCCGGCGGCCTACACACCGTGGCTCGGCGGCGTGCTCGACCTCGCCGAACGAGCGCTCACTGAAACGTGGCAGCGCTGAGCCGTCCGGCGCCGGTGCGCACTCCTAGGCCGAGGCAGCCGCCGATCATCTCGGGCGTCATCTCGTAGTCGGCGGTGATCCGTACTCGACTGCCTTGGCCGAGGCCGTCGACGACCTCCAGTGTGCCGATAGTCGGCTGCTGCATGGTCACCGGCCACGGGCCCTGCAGCCTGCTCGTCTCGCCGTTCGACCAGAGCACGTCGACCGTGATGGGGCCGTCGGCCGGGCGCAAGCAGTCCGAAATCGCGATATGGGTGCCGGTGAAGGTGCCGCCGGTGATGTCCTCGGGTCCGCCCGTGCAGTCGCGCAGCACGCCGACGGAGGTGAAGGTGAGCGTGTGCGGGGTCATGCCGATTCCGCCGTCCACCGCCGTCCACCGGAACTCGCCGTTCGCGCAGGTGCCTGCGGGTGGGAGCGCCGAGGCGGCGGGAGTGTCGAACGGTGCGAGCAACGCCGCGGCTACGGCGGCTGTGGTGGCGATCTTTCCCAGCGTCACTTCGGCACCTCTTTCGCGGGCCTGCGGAAACGGGCACGGTGAGAATCCCATACCGTCCCTGCCGCTCTGGTCCGACACACGCGGTTACGAGCCTTGACCGCTTGTCGCAACCATATTTTTAGATGCGCATATCTAAGTAACAACATGTCGAAACCCTGAGAGAAATCATAGGAACGGCACAGGCTACGACCAGGTCGGCCCGGCATTGTGGTGGCCGTAAGAGTCGTCGGCGAAATGAGGTGCGTGATGGTCGAACTCGAGGTCACCGGTACGACAGTGACGATCCAGGTGATCGGCGGACACCAGGTCCTCGCGCTGCGCGAACGCATCACCTTCGACCTGGCGAACATCACCGCCGTCACCAAGGCCGAGGTCGACCGCCGCCCACCCTGGGTCCGCGCCCCCGGCACCTTCTTCCCCGGCGTCATCGCCGCGGGCACCTTTCGCGGCAAGGGCCGTAAAGAGTTCTGGGACACCAGGTTCGACGGACGCGCCCTGCGCATCGAACTCTCCGGCGCCCCGTTCACGCGCATCGTCGTAGACGTCGACGACCCGGACGCCGCCCTGCGAAAGCTGCAGACCGCCGCCGCGGCCTGAGGTCCGCGTCACCGCTCGAACGAGCGAAGCAATCCGGAGTACGGCTTGGGCGGCGGGGCCGCGAACTCTCCCCTACCGGACTTACGCAGGCCGAGGGTGAGCAACGACTGCACGGTCAGCGTTGCCGCCGCCACCCCGTCGATCACCGGCACCTCGACCTCGTCGCGGATGTGCGTGCACAGATCGGCCATCCCCGCGCAGCCGAGCACGATCGCGTCGGAGCCGTCGGCCTCCACCGCTGCCCGGCAGGTTTCGGTGACGATCTTGCGGGCTCGCGGATCCGTGTCGAGCGCGAGCACAGGTAGCTCACAGGCGTGGATGCCGAGGCAAAAACGTTGTCGCCCATATCGTTCCACCAGATCGGCGGCGCGCCCCACGGTGCGGTGCAAGGTCGTGACGACGCTGAATCCCCGGCCGACATGGCTGGCCGTCTGCATGGCCGCCTCCGCGATGCCGATCACCGGGCCGGCGGCCAATTCTCGCGCGGCATCCAGCCCTGGATCGCCGAAGCAGGCGATCACATAGCCGTCGACCCCCTCCTCCTCGCCGCGCCGGATGGCGGCGAGCACACCGGGCACGCTGAGGGCCTCGTCGTAGTGACTCTCGATCGAGGCGGGCCCCATCTCGGCGGTCACCGCGTCGAGGAGCGTGCCTGGACCGGCCACGGCCGCGGCACACTCCTCGATCAGGTCGGTCATCGCCCGCGTGGTGTTCGGGTTGACCAGGCGAATGCGCATCAGGCCGGCGCTTTCCGCACCGCGAGCCGTGTCCGCGTCGCCACCAGGTAATAGAGGGCGAAGCCGACGCCGCAGCCGATGAACCAGCTGTACTGCGCGGCGGTGTGCATGCCGGTCACGTCGCCGGCCAACACCGGGACGACCGCAATCAACGCGCCCACTGCCGTCGCAAGCACCGCCGCCGGGTTGTAACCGCTTCGGTACCAGTAGCTTCCGGCCTTCGACATGGTGAACAGGTCGTCGACCACCACGTGCTGCTTGCGCACCAGGTAGTAGTCGGCGATGAGCACGCCGAACAGCGGACCGATGAAAGCGCCGAGCACCTCGAGGGTGTAGTGGATCACCTCGGGATTGTTGTACAGGTTCCACGGGGTGATCAGCACCGAGCCGACCGCGGCGATCATGCCGCCCGCCCGCCAGCTGATCCGCTGGGGATTCACGTGCGAGAAGTCGAAGGCGGGCGAGATGAAGTTCGCGACGATATTGATGCCGATGGTGGCGACCGTGAAGGTCAACGCCCCCAACACGATCGCGAACGTGCTGTCGATGCGGGCGACGGTGGCGACCGGGTCGGTGATCAGCTCGCCGTAGACCGGAACCGTCAGCGAGGCGGTGACCACCACCAGCAGTGAGAACAGCAGGAAGTTGAGCGGGAGCCCGAGCAGGTTGCCCCGGCGCACCGCGGCGAAAGTCTTTCCGTAGCGGGAGAAGTCACCGAAGTTCAGCATCGGCCCCGAGAAGTAGGACACCACCAGCGCGATGGCGCCGAGCATGACCGGCAGCGAGTCCCAGCCCGTGTACTTCACGGCACCGAGGTTCAGATCGATGGCGCCCCAACCCGCTTTCGCGATCAGGTATCCGCAGAGCAGGAACATCACCACGTAGACCGCAGGCCCGCAGAAGTCGATGAACCTGCGGATCGACTCCATGCCGCGCCAGAACACGCACGCCTGCACCACCCACAGCGCGAGGTAGCTCCCCCACCCCAGCAACGAAAGGCCCAGGAAGCCATAGTCTTCGACCACCGCGTAGGGCGCCAGACCCGGAAAGAGCTTCACCAGTACGACATCCAACGCCGCCGAGGCCAGGAAGGTCTGGATTCCATACCAGGCCAACGCGATCAAGCCCCGGATGACCGCGGGAATGTTCGCCCCCAGCACGCCGAAGGCGCTGCGGCACATGACCGGATAGGGCACGCCGGTCACCTGGCTCGGCTTCGCCACCAGGTTGCAGAAGAAGTAGACGATCGTGATGCCGATCAGCAGCGCCGCCAGTACCTGCCAGCTGGCCAGGCCGAGTGCGAACAGGCTGCCCGCCGTGACGTATCCGCCGACGCTGTGTACGTCCGACATCCAGAACGCGAAGATGTTGTACGAGCTCCAGCTCTGTTCGCGCAACGGGGCGAGGTCGGCGTTGGTGAGCCGTGGGTCGTAGCCGAGGGTGATATCGGGTGATCCGGCGAGAGGCGGCGGTGCGGAGTCCGGTGCCGCGATGGTTTCGGTCATGAGTTTTCCCGTCCGGGAGGTGAAAATACGATCGAGACGACGGTACGAATTCGGCGTTGCCCGGCCATTGCGCCGTTATTTCCCGGCTATTGCGCGACAGATATATCTTCCGGCGCGAGCAGTCCCGTGTCCGTCGGCAGGGTCGCGATGACCGTCTCGAGCCTGCGGTGATGGCGTTCGGCGACGAGCAGCAGGCGATCGACGTCGCGGGCGAGGAAGGCGTCCATCATCGACGCGTGATCGGTGTGCAGGCGCACCCGATCGCCCCGGCTGATGTGCACCATCGACTGCACCGGCTCGGTCACGTTCCACGCCGACTCCAGCATGTGCAGCAGCCGGAACATGCGTGACGGCCTGGTCAGCGCGGCGTGGAAATCACGGGACCGGCGATGGTACGCACCGGGATCGTCCTCACGGATCGCCTGCTGCAGTTGCTCGTTCACGGCGATCAGCTCCGCGCGGTCCTCGTCGCTCGCGTGCAGCGCGGCCGCGGCGAGCGAGGCGGTCTCCAAGGTCTCCCGGACGATGTACATCTCGCGTAGCTCGGCGGCGGTCAGCTGGGCCACCGTGTAGCCGCCGTGCGGTTCATGGGTCACCAGGCCCTCCCCGATCAGCGTCTTGAGCGCCTCACGGACCGGGATATGGCTCACGCCGAACAGCTCGGCCACCTCACGCAGCGGGATCACGGTGCGTGGCGGCACCGCGCCGTCCAGGATCACTCGGCGCAGTTCACCGAGGATCACCCGCGGGCGGCCGGGTGTCTCGGCGACCAACCTGGCGAGCAGCGCAGAACGTCGTCTCGGTGGCATGCGAGCCACGCTAGGGCAGGCGTGTTGCGGTTGCGCTCACCTGTGTGACGGTCAGGAAACGACTGCACAGAACCGACCGGCCGGGTGTGCGAATCGAGACGGGGAGCCGCGTCGTGTAATGGTGGGTTGGTCGCACGTACTGATTCGATACACGTACTACAGAGGGTTTCCGATGACGGTTTCGGCAGAACAGTTCGTTGATCGCCGGTTCGCGACGTTGGTCGCCGAGTTCGATCGGTTGTTCCGGCGGGCCGGTGACGGCGGTGGGGCGCTGGCGGTGTATCTGCACGGTGAGCCGGTGGTCGATGTCTGGGCGGGGTTCGCGCGGCCGGAGGTGCCGTGGGAGCGGGACACGATGGCGCTGGCGTTCTCCACGAGCAAGGGCGTAGCCAGCACCGTAATGCACCGGCTGGCCGAGCGGGGCCTGCTCGACTACGACGAGCCGGTGGCGAGCTATTGGCCGGAGTTCGCCGCGGCGGGCAAGGAGCGCATCACGGTCCGCGAATTGCTCACCCACCGTGCGGGTTTGCATCGCCTGCGCGGACTGCTGCCGGGCCCGTTCGAGCGCTTCTTCGACGACGCGGCCGTGACCGCGGCGCTGGCGGCGGCGGACCCGGATCCGCGACGCCTCGTCACCAGCGGCTACCACGGAATCACCTACGGGCACTTGGTCGCCGAGCTCGTGCGCCGGGTCACCGGTGCCGAGTTCACCGAGGTGGTGCGCGCCGAGATCGCGGAACCCCTTGGGGCGGAGGACCTCTGGTTTCGCGTGCCGGAGGCCGAGCGCGGCCGCATCGCCACCAACTTTCCCCGGTTGACGGTCGCGCGCCTGAGCTGGGAGCGCAGCGCGCGGATCCTGAGCAGGACCAGGTTCGCGGCCGCGATGGACACCACCCCCAACGGCTTCGCCGACCTGCTCTCCGATCCCCGCCTGCATGACTCGGTGATGCCCGGCCTCAACGGCGTCTTCACGGCCCGCTCCATCGCCCGGCTCTACGGCGCGCTCGCCAACGGCGGCCGGCTGAACGACTATCAACTGCTGCGTCCGGAAACCATCGAGCTGATGTCGCAGCGTCAGATCTTCACCCCGGATTATGTTCTCGCCCTGCGGGTTCCGTGGGCGCTCGGCTTCCACGGCGTGCCGATGAAACCGTCGAAGGCCGACCCGGTCTCCGCCTTCGGCCATTTCGGCCTCGGCGGCTCCGGCGCCTTCGCCGACCCCGCCACCGGCATGTCGCTCGGCTTCGTCACCAACCGCCTCGGCGGTCGCCTCACGCCCCTGGGCGACGCCCGCCTGTCCCGCCTCGGCGCGCTCGCGCACAACCTCGCCAAGCGGGCTTGAGCGTCGCCGGAAAGTGTCTCACCGGCCAGACAGACCCGGCGGGCAATGGTGGGACGTATCCAGGCCGGGATGGCAGCATGGGCGCCATGGACTTGGTCGGTATCGAGCAGATCGAGGCTGCCGCGCAGTTGCTGGCGCCCGTGATCCGGAAGACGCCCATCGTGGCCTCGCGCGTGCTTTCCGAGCGCGCGGGCACCGAGGTGTGGCTGAAGTGCGAGAACCTGCAGCGAACCGGGTCGTTCAAACCACGCGGCGCCTACAACCGGATCGCCAACCTGCCGGCTCGGGATCGGGCGCGCGGCGTCGTCGCGGCGAGCGCGGGCAATCATGCCCAGGGCGTGGCCTGGGCGGCGTCCTCGCTCGGCATCACCTCCACCGTCTTCATGCCGGTCGGCGCCTCGCTGCCCAAGCTCGCGGCCACCAAGGCGTACGGGGCCGAGGTCCGGCAGGTCGGTGAGGTCATCGACGACGCGCTGGACGCGGCCATCGAGTTCGCCGAGCGCACGGGCGCGACGCTCATCCATCCGTTCGACCACCCCGACATCGTGGCCGGGCAGGCGACGGTGGCGCTGGAGATCCTGGAGCAGATCCCGGACGTCGGCACGGTGCTCGTGCCGACCGGTGGCGGCGGGCTGCTCGCCGGCATGGCGGTGGCGCTGCATCATCTGGCGCCCGGGGTGCGGGTGGTCGGGGTGCAGGCCAAGGAGGCCGCGGCGTGGCCCGGCTCGCTGGCGGCGGGCAAGCCGGTGCGGGTCGGCCGGATGTCGACCATGGCCGACGGCATCGCCGTCGGTCAGCCCGGACAGGTGCCGTTCGTCCATGTGGCCGAGCATGTTCCGACGATGCTGACCGTCGACGAGGACTCTTTGTCCAAGGCGCTGCTGCTGTGCCTGGAGCGGGCGAAGTTGATCGTCGAGCCTGCGGGCGCGGCGGCCGTGGCGGCCCTGATGAGCTGTGCCGCAACGGAACTCGATCTGCAAGGACCCGTCTGCGCGGTCCTGTCCGGCGGCAATATCGACCCGCTGCTGCTCACCCGGCTGATCGGGCACGGCCTGAGCGCGGCCGGGCGCTATCTCGCCGTCCGCGTGACGATCTCGGACCGGCCGGGCGGCTTGAGCGCGCTGCTCGCCGTCGTCGGCAAGACCGGAGCCAGCGTGGTGGACGTCTCCCACTCCCGCACCGGAACCTGGCTGGCGCTCGACGAAGTCGAGGTCTCCCTCACCCTGGAGACCCGGGGACCGACCCACCGCGACGACGTGCTCGAGGCGCTCGCCAACGCGGAATACTCTGTCCGCGTGGCGGATTGACCTTCGGATGTGCCGACCGGGCGCCGCGCGCCCGGTCGGCCCCTCATCCGGCCGTCAGCACTTGCGCTTGTAGAAATACTTCGAGTTGGCGTCCATGTCCGCCTGCGTGATCGCGATCATGTCGGTCTGGATAGTGCGGGTAACCGGCTTGCCCTCGATCGCCGCGACGGCCTGATCGACGCCCTTCGCGCCGATGCCCGCCGGATCCTGCGCGATGAGCGCCTGCACCGTACCGGCTTTCAGGTCCTCGACCTGTTTGGGGCTGGCGTCGAAGCCGACCAGCTTGACCTGACCGAGTTTGTTCGCGTTGCGCAGGCCGGTGGCCGCGCCCTCGGCCGAGCTCAGGTTGGTGGCGAAGATGCCGGCCAGGTCCGGATGGGCGGCCAGCGTCGCCGTCACGATCGAGGCCGCCTGCGCCGCTTCGTTGTTGTTGTACTGCACGCCGAGCGAGGTGATGCCGGGGAAGCTCTTGACCGCCTCCTCGAAGCCCTGCGCCCGCGCGTCGGTGGTCGACGTGCCCGCCTTGGTGTTGATCACCAGCACCGGGCCCTTGTCCCCCACCAGCTTCGCCAGGGTCTGCGCCGCGAGCGCGCCGCCCTTCTTGTTGTCCGACGAGATCGACGACAGCGCAACGGAAGTGTCGTCGAGCGCGGTGTCCACCTCGACGATCTTGATGCCCGCGTCCTTGGCCTGCTTGATCGGGTTGGCCATGGCGGTGGCGTGCGTCGGCGCGATGAGGATGCCGCCGGGCTTGTTCGCCACCACGCCGGTCAGCACCGGCGTCTGCGACCCGGCGTCGAACTTGGTGGGCGCCTGCGTATCCAGTTTGTAGCCGAGCTTGGCTGCCTCGTCCTGCGCGCCGCACTGCATGGAGATGTAGAACGGCTCGTCGGCGACACCGGGGATCAGCACCAGCTTCTTGCTGTCGCCGCTGCCCGAATTGCTCACCTGCCCACTACAGGACACCAGCAGCGCGCCGACCGACACCATCGCGCCGATCACCACCGCTGTCCGCTTCGCCACCCTCATTTGGCTACCTCCGCCGTATTGTGTTGTTCCACTGTCGAATTCCTACTTCCGATCGCGGGCTCGGCGGCGCAGCTGGTCGAACCAGACCGCCGCGACGAGGACCACGCTCACCGCGATCGGCTGCCAGAACACCGGCACCTGCGCGATCACGAAACCCTTCTTCAGCACCGACGGAATGAACACGCCGATCACCGTGCCGACGATCGAGCCGACGCCGCCGAAAAGGCTTGTGCCGCCGATGACCACGCCCGCGATGGCATCCAGGTTGTCGGTGGTGTGCCCGCCGATGGTGGTGGTGCCGAAGTAGGCCAGATTCATGAAGCCCGCCAGGCCGGCCAGCACGCCGGTGAGCGAGTAGACCGTGATCAGGTGCCGGGTCACCGCGATGCCGGAGCGTCGCGCGGCCTCCTCGTTGGAGCCGATGGCGTAGGTGTAGCGGCCGAACCGCGTGGTGTGCAGCACCCAGGCGGCGAGCACGGTGACCACGGTGGCGACCAGCACCAAGTTCGGCACGCCGCCCAGGGTGGTGCCGAAACCCAATGTGTTGCGCAGCTTCTCGGGCACCGTGCGGGTGTCGACACCGCCGGTGATCAGCTGGGCCGCGCCGAGCGCGGCGCCGAACGAGCCCAGCGTGACGATCAACGGCGGAATCTTGGCCTTGGCCACTAGCAGTCCGTTGACCAGACCCCAAACACCCCCGCCCGCAACGGCGAGCAGGAAGCCGACGCCGATGACGCCCCAGCCCGCGTTGGTCGCGTCCTGATCCGGGCTCATCGCCTCCATCGTCTTCGCGCCGATCACCCCGGCGAAGATCAGCACCATGCCGACCGAGAGGTCGATGCCGGAGGTGATGATCACGAACGTCATGCCCACCGAAAGCACCAGCAGCACCGAGGTTTCGATCAGCAGCGTCTGAAAGGTGAAGCGGGTGGGGAACGCGTCGGGGCGCAGCACGCTGAACACCACGCACAGCGCGACGAGCACGACGCCGATCCAGACCGTGCTCGCGCCCATGAGGCGTTGCAGGGCAGTGCGTTTCGGCAGATCCACCGCGCCGTTGCCGTTGTCTTTTCCGTCGACGGCGACGGACTCGACCTCACTCATGCGATATCCCGTCTCCGGACGAGCGAGGCTGCGCCTCTGTGGCTCATCACGCCTCCTCCTGTGCGAGCGCGCCGGTCATGGCGCCCACCAATTGCTCGAGCGTGGCGTCGGCCGCGGTGAACCTGGCCACCCGCTTGCCGAGCCGGAGCACCTCGATGCGGTCCGCGACCGACAGCACCTCCGGCATATTGTGGCTGATCAGCACCACCGCGATGCCCTGATCGCGAACCCGGCGGATCACATCGAGCACCCGCTCGCGCTGGACGACGCCGAGCGCGGCGGTCGGCTCGTCCATGAACACCACCTTGCTCGCCCACATCACCGCCCGCGCCACCGCGACGCTCTGGCGCTGCCCGCCGGACAGCGAACCGATCGGCACATCGGTGTTCTGCAAGGTGACGCCGAGACGCCGGAAGTGTTCTACCGCTTGGGCTCTCATGGCCGTCCGGTCCAGCATGCCGAGCTTGCCCGCCAACCCCTTGCGGACCAGTTCGCGGCCGAGGAACAGGTTCGCGGGCGGGTCCAGATCCGGCGCGACCGCGAGATCCTGATACACCGTTTCCACGCCGAGTTTGCGCGCCGCCGTCGGCGTATTCAGCACCACCGGCTTGCCGTCCAGCAGAATCCGGCCGGAATCGGGCTGTTCGGCGCCGGAAAGGCATTTCACGAGCGTCGATTTGCCCGCGCCGTTGTCGCCGATCAGCGCTACCACTTCGCCCGCGCTCACCTGAAAATTCGCGCCGCGCAGCGCCTCGACGCCGCCATAGCGCTTCACCAGTCCCTCGGCCCGCAACGCGACCGCGGATTCGCCCGGCTCGCCGGCCGGTTTCGCCGCATCGTACGAGGTCATCGGCCACATCCGCGCACGCGCAGCTGAGCAAACGTCCAATCCATCGCCCGATGCTACGTTCGCTTGCTACTTCATGGGACGTATTCGGCAAAATGCTAGCGCCGCAACGGAAATCGCTTTACCCGGATGCGAAAACAATGTACTCAATGTCCGAGTGCGCACCGTGTCGGGTAGTGGAACGCCGACGCTCCGGTTTCAGTACTGAAATCCGTCCAGCCTCGCGGGAACCATCTGGCGAAGTCGCACGTCAAAGGAAATGCACCACCGTCCTGTCCGTCGAGTAGGAGGAGTTGCTGAATGGAACGTACAAGTTCGAAGCGATCCGAGGGGTGGGAATGAGCCTATGGACCGCGGCGCGACACCTGCTGGCGGACGACCAGCGGACTGAAACCGCGCCGCCCAGTTACCCTGGGCATATGAGCAGCATGGACGCCGATGTGACCCTCGAGGAGTTCGGGGTACTGGAGCGCGCATCGTCCGAAAAGGTTGACGTCGAGCTGATCAATGGAAGGATCTACGTGGTTCCGGTCCCGGATGGTGAGCATGATTCCTACATAATGCTCATCGGCGATCAGATTCGCGACCACTGCCCCGAGTTGCGCCTGCTACCCGAACGCGGACTCCGGATCCCGGCATACCGGGAGAGCCGTGCCCGCGTCGACGGTGCGGTCGCGCCGCGCGAGTACTTCTTCGATCAGCCGCCGTGGTCTGATCCGTCCGGCGTGCTGATGATCCTGGAAGTGACCTCGGGCGGCGCACGCGACGCGGAAGTAGACCGAGTCGTGAAGCGCGATGCCTACGCGCAAGCGGCTATCCCGGCGTACTTGCTCGTCGACCGGCTTTTCGCGGAGGTGGCGATCCACTGGGGGCCTGCCGACGGTGAGTACCAACACATCGCCAAGGCCAAGTTCGGGACCTCGCTGCGGCTGCCCGCGCCGTTCGATTTCGACCTCGAGACCAAAGAGTTTCGCTAAGCGCACAGTCGGCGTGCCGACAGGCTCACACGGCCTGTCGGCACGCTCGTCCACTGTCAGTGCGCCCCACCCAACTCCAACGCGAGCACCCCGATAATCACCAACCCAATCCCCCCGACCTGCACCAACGTCAACCGCTCATCCAAGAACAACGCCCCGATGACCGCGATCACCGCCACCCCGACCGCCGACCAGATCCCATACGCCACCCCGATCTGCATCCCCCGCTTCAACGCCTGCGAAAGAAACCAGAACGCACAGACATACCCGACCACGACGACGATCGACGGCACGACCTTGCTGAACCCGTCCGACAACTTCAGCGAGACAGTAGCGGTCACCTCGGAGGCGATGGCGATAGCGAGCAGCAACAAGGTCATAGCCGCAGCGTAACGAGTACCCCGCACCAGCAAGCCAGCGCGTCGTCCCTGGGCGGCCCGTCAGATCCGTGTACTCAGCCGAGCCACGCGCGGAGTTGCTTTGTGGTGGCGGCGATCTCGGTGAGCTGGACGGCGACCTGCGTACCCGCGGTGCCGCCTCGGGCATTGCGAGAGGCGATGGAGCCCTGCACCGTGAGCACCTCGCGAACCTGCGGCGTGAGCGCCGGATCGATGGCGGCGAACTCCTCGTCGGTGAGTTCGTCGAGCCCGACGCCGCGGGCCTCGGCGGCACGCACGCACGCACCGGCGGCCTCGTGCGCGACCCGGAAGGGAACACCCTGGCGGACAAGCCATTCGGCGATGTCGGTGGCGAGGGTGAACCCGGCGGGAGCGAGTTCGGCCATGCGGTCCGTGTGGAAGGTGAGGGTGGAGACGAGCCCGGCGATGGCGGGCAGCAGCAGCTCCAGTTGCGCGACCGAGTCGAACAGGGGCTCCTTGTCCTCCTGCAGGTCCCGGTTGTAGGCCAGCGGCTGCGCCTTCAGCGTGGCGAGCAGTCCGGTGAGGTTGCCGATGAGCCTGCCCGCCTTGCCCCGGGTGAGCTCGGAGACGTCGGGGTTCTTCTTCTGCGGCATGATCGAGGACCCGGTCGACCAGGCGTCGGCGAGGGTGACATAGCCGAATTCCGGTGTGCTCCAGAGGATCACCTCTTCGGCCATGCGACTGAGGTCGACGCCGATCATGGCGAGCACGAACGCGGCCTCCGCGGCGAAGTCCCGCGAGGAGGTGGCGTCGATCGAGTTGGCGGCGGACCCGTCGAAGTCCAGTTCGGCGGCGATCGCCTCGGGATCGAGCCCGAGCGAGGAGCCGGCCAGCGCACCGGAACCGTAGGGCGACACCGCCGCCCGCTTGTCGAAGTCGCGCAGCCGATCGATGTCGCGCAGCAGCGGATGCGCGTGCGCGAGCAGATGATGCGCGAGCAGCACCGGCTGCGCGGCCTGCAGATGCGTCTTGCCCGGCATCACCGCGTCGGGGTGTGCGCCGGCCTGTGCGACCAGCGCGTCGACCACGTCGAGCACACCGGCGGCGACCCGGCGCACCCCGTCGCGCAGCCACATCCGAAACAGCGTGGCCACCTGGTCGTTTCGCGACCGTCCCGCCCGCAGCCGCCCGCCGAGCTCGGCGCCGACGCGGTCGATCAGCCCGCGCTCCAGCGCGCCGTGCACGTCCTCGTCGGAGTCGGCGGGGCCGAACGCGCCCGAATCCACGTCCGCGGCAAGCCGATCCAGCCCGGCCAGCATCCCGGCGAGGTCGCCCTCGGAGAGCAGCCCGGCCTTGTGCAGCACCCGCGCGTGCGCCTTGGAGGCGCGAATGTCGTACGGCGCCAAGGCCCAGTCGAAGTGCGTCGACTTGCTCAGCGCCGCCATCGCCTCGGCCGGTCCGGACGCGAAGCGCCCGCCCCAGAGCGCACCGGTGTTCGTGCTGCCGCTCTGCGTCATGGTGTGCTGTCTCCTCCGGGTCGGGTTGCGGTCATCAGTAGGTGGTTGCGCATCTCCGCCGCGACGTCGTCGGGCACGTCGCGGCCGCGGTCGATCAGCACGGCGGCCGGGTCGGCGCGGACGGCCATCCAGCCTTGTCCGTCGAACCACTCGACGGGATCGGTGCGCCCCTCGGCCGGATACCACAGCGAGTCGACGTCGAGGTCGATGTTCAGCGCGGCGAGCATCCGGTCGCGGTTGTCTTCCTGCTCTTGCATATTCGACGTCAGGTTGCCCGGCGTCGTATTGAGCGCCACCCGGCTGCCCGGCGCGCTCATCGCCGCGATGTGGGTCAGTAGCCGATCCTGCGCGTCCGCCGGCAGGTAGCGCAGCAATCCCTCCACCAGCCACGCGGTCGGCACATCCGCGTCGAAACCCTTGTCGCGCAACGCCGCGGGCCAATCCTCTCGCAGATCCACCGCGACCGCGCGCCGATCGACCGCAGGCCCGACGTCCTGCGCGGCCAGCGCAGACGCCTTGAACTGCAACACCTTCGGCTGGTCCAGCTCGAAAATGATGGTGCCGGATGGCCAGTCGAGTCGATACGCTCTAGCGTCGAGCCCCGCGGCCACGATGACGATCTGCCGGACGCCCGCCGCGGCGGCCGCATCGAGATAGTCATCGAAGTAGCAGGTGCGGGCCACCAGCAGGTCGCCGAGCGCGCCATAGGAACGCACCGCGTCCTGGTCGATGTCGCCGATGTCGCGCCGACTCAATCGCGTCCAGGCCGGCGAGCCGACCGCGCTCACCATCAGATCGGCGTACGGATCGTGGAACAACGCGTCGGCACGCCGACTTTCGCCGGCGCGCAGCGCCGCGACGCCGAGAGCCGTCGCACCCACACTGCTCACGATGTCCCAGCTGTCGTCATCGGTCCGCATCGTCGCTCCCTTCGGGTCGAGCCGATTCCTCGACCGCCCTCGAGACTACGACTGCTTCCCGAGTGGGCCGCCGATTGCCGGTCGACCCACCCGGAGGCCGGGCGGCGCGCCTACTTCTGGTTCAGGTCCCGGCGCGCGGCGACCTTGGACGAGAGCCCGTGGATCTGCACGAAACCCTTGGCCAACGACTGGTCGAAAGTGTCGCCCTCGTCGTAGGTGGCCAGGTTGAAGTCGTAGAGCGACTGTTCCGAGCGGCGACCGTTGACGACCGCGTTGCCGCCGTGCAGCACCATCCGGATGTCGCCGGAGACGTGCTCCTGGGTCTCGCCGACGAACGCGTCCAGCGCGCGCTTGAGCGGGGAGAACCACAGGCCGTCGTACACCAGCTCGCCCCAGCGCTGCTCGACCTGCCGCTTGTACCGGCCGAGTTCGCGCTCGACGGTGACCGCCTCGAGCTCCTGGTGCGCGGTGATCAGCGCGATGGCGCCCGGCGCCTCGTAGATCTCGCGGCTCTTGATGCCGACGAGCCGGTCCTCGACCATGTCCAGGCGGCCGACGCCCTGGCGGCCTGCCCGGTGGTTCAGCTCGACGATGGCCTCGAGCACGCTCACCTGGCGGCCGTCGATGGCGACCGGCACGCCCTTCTCGAAGGTGATGATCAGTTCGTCGGGCGCCTCGAAGTTGACCGTCGCGTCGGCGGTGTAGTCGTAGACGTCCTTGGTCGGCGCGTTCCAGAGGTCCTCGAGGAAGCCGGTCTCCACCGCGCGGCCCCACACGTTCTGGTCGATGGAGAACGGGGACTTCTTGGTGACGTTGATCGGCAGCGAGTTCTCCTCGGCGAAGGCGATGGCCTTCTCCCGGGTCCACGCGTAGTCGCGGACCGGGGCGATCACGTTCAGGTCCGGGGCGAGCGCGCCGATGCCGACCTCGAAGCGCACCTGGTCGTTGCCCTTGCCGGTGCAGCCGTGCGCGACGGTGCTCGCGCCGTGGAACTTGGCCGCTTCGACGAGGTGCTTGACGATGAGCGGGCGGCTGATCGCCGAGACCAGCGGGTAGCGGCCCATGTACAGGGCGTTCGCCTGAACGGTCGGCAGGCAGTAGTCGTTGGCGAACTCGTCGCGCGCGTCGACCACGATGGCCTCGACCGCGCCGCAGTCCAGCGCTCGCTGTCGCACCACATTCATGTCCTCGCCGCCCTGGCCCAGGTCGATGGCCACGGCCACCACCTCGGCACCGGTCTCCTTGGCGATCCAGCTGATCGCCACGGAGGTGTCCAGCCCACCTGAGTAGGCGAGTACGACGCGTTCGGACATGGTCTGTGTGCTCCTCGGTTTCGATGCTCGGGTTCGAAAGTACGGACCGGCTTCCCGCCACAGCGGCCCGCGCGTCCTGCAAATGATTATGCACGATGATGCAAGCCCATTCACAACGGGGGTCCGGTGACCGTCGCCACCGCCGCCTGTCGTTCACGAAAGCCCGTGCACATCAAGCGAATTACCCTCTTGGCGCGCCGTTGCGCCGTGTGCGACCCTGGGAGCGGAATCGTCGGGCGGGTAGAAGGACGGACGTCATGAACGCACTGCTACACCTCGTCGCGGGAGAGTTCAGCACCCTCGGCAACGACGTCCTCGACGTCGGCCGCGCGGTCGTCGACCTCATCCAGGACATCATCAACGTCGGCACGCCGGGCAACGGCGCGCCGCGCGGCGGCCAGTACCCGTTCTCCTGACCTCGGTCAGGCGATCTCCTCGATCTTCGCGGCCAGTTCGGCGCCGGTCAGCGGCTCGCGGGCGATGACGGCGATGGTGTCGTCGCCCGCGATGGTGCCCACGATGTAGGGCAGCGCGGCGCGGTCCAGCGCGCTGGCCAGATAGTGCGCCGCGCCCGGCGGAGTGCGCAGGACGGCGATATTGCCGCTGTGATCGGTGGAGACCAGCAGGTCGCCGAGGAGTTTCGCCAGGCGATCGGTGCCGCCGATGACGCCGCGGATGGGGTTGCCATCCTCGGGCACCACGTAGACGCCCGCGCCACCGTCGGCGGCACGCAGCTTGACCGCGCCGAGTTCGTCCAGATCACGCGACAGCGTGGCCTGGGTGGTCTCGATGCCCTCGGCGGCCAGCAGCGCCGCGAGTTCGGTCTGACTGCGGACCGCGTGCGCCGTCAGCAGTTCGACGATGCGGGACTGCCGGCCGGCCCGGGTGCGCGCGATCTCCGGGCCGGACTTGCCGGGTTCCGAGTGGCCGACACTCACGACTGCGCCTCGCTGACGCTCGGCTCCGTCGTGCGCGTCCGCACGCTGCACCCTCGGTTCACTCGCTGACGCTCGCTCACGACTGCGCCCCGCTGACGCTCGGCTCCGTCGTGTCAGCGCCGCACTGCGCCCCGGCACCGGATCGTCGGCCGCCCTCGCTCACGCCGCACCACCATTTCGCTTGGCCAGCAACCACACCAGCAGCGCCTTCTGCGCGTGCAGCCGGTTCTCCGCCTCGTCCCACACCACACTGTGCGGGCCGTCGAGCACCTCGTCGGTGACCTCTTCGCCGCGGTGCGCGGGCAGGCAGTGCAGTACGACGGCGTCCGGCTGGGCCTGCGCGAGCAGGTCGGTGTTCACCTGGAATGGGCGGAACGGGCCGACCCGGTCGAGGCCGTCGTTCTCCTGGCCCATCGAGGTCCAGGTGTCGGTCACCAGCGCGTCCGCGCCCTCGGCCGCGGCCATCGGATCGTTGGTCAGCGTGATGGACGCGCCGGTGTCGGCGGCCCGTTTGCGGGCGGCCTCCAGGATCCACGGCAGCGGTTCGAAGCCCGGCGGCGCGGCGATGGTGACGTTCAGTCCCGCGGTGACGCCGCCGAGCAGCAGCGAGTGCGCCATGTTGTTGGCGCCGTCGCCGAAGTAGGTGAGGTTGCGCCCGGCCAGGTTCCCCTTGCGTTCGGCGAGGGTCTGCAGGTCGGCGAGCACCTGGCACGGGTGGAACTCGTTGGACAGCGCGTTCACCACCGGAACCGTTGCCGTGACGGACATTTCGTCGAGCCGGTGCTGCTCGAAGGTGCGCCAGACGATCGCGTCGACGTAGCGCGAGAGCACCCGCCCGGTGTCGCCGAGGGTCTCCTCGCGGCCGAGCTGGGTGTCGCGCCCGTCCACCACCACGGCATGCCCGCCGAGCTGAGCGATGCCCATCTCGAAGGAGAACCGGGTGCGCGTGGAGTTCTTCTCGAAGATCACCCCGACCCCGCGCGGCCCCTCGAGCGGACGCCGCGAGAACGGCGCCTGCTTGAGTTCGGCCGCGAGAGTGAGGATCTCGGCCTGCTCGGCCGGGCTCACATCGTCGTCGCGCAGGAAGTGCCGTACCGCGTGTGCTGAAGTCATTGCGCCGCAGCCTCCTTCGCGTCTTGGGCCGCCCCGTCCAGAATCTCCGGCAGGTCGGCGACGAAACCGTCGGCTTGGGCCTCGGTGAGGATGAGCGGCGGCGCGAGCCGAATCACGTTGGGCTTGGCCGGATTCACCAGGTAACCCGCCGCCCGTGCGCGCGTCTCGATTTGGGCGGAGACGTCGTCGGTGAGCACGATGCCCAGCAGCAGCCCGGCCCCGCGCACGTTCTTGATCAGCGGATGCTCGAGCAGTTCGATGCCGTCGACGAGCCGCTTGCCGACCGACTCCACGTGCGCGAGCAGATCCTGCTCATCGATGGTGCGCAGCACCGCGAGCGCGGCCGCCGCGCAGACCGGGTTGCCGCCGAAGGTGGTGCCGTGCATGCCGGGGGTGAGCAGCTCGGCGGCCGGGCCGGTGGCGAGCACCGCGCCGATCGGCAAGCCGCCGCCGAGGCCCTTGGCGAGCGTCATCACGTCGGGCACGATGCCGAAAGCCTGGTGCGCGTAGAACTTTCCGGTCCGGCCGATGCCGGTCTGCACCTCGTCGAGGATCAGCAGCGAGCCGTGGCGCGAGGTGATCTCGCGCGCCTTGGCCAGGTAGTCGATGGGCGGAACGACGACGCCGCTCTCCCCCATCATCGGCTCGAGGAACACCGCGGCGGTGTCCTCGTCGACGACCGCCTCGAGTGCGGCGACGTCGCCGTAGGGCACGTGCACGACGCCGGGGGGCATCGGCTCGAACGGCGTCCGCTTGGCCGCCTGCCCGGTGAGCGCGAGCGCACCCATGGTCCGGCCGTGGAACGCCTCCTCGCACGCGACGATCTTGGTCCGCCCGGTCAGCCGCGCGATCTTGAACGCCGCCTCGTTGGCCTCGGTGCCGGAGTTGCAGAAGAACGCCCGCCCGCTGTGCCCCGTCTCCGACGAGCCGTCGGCGAAGTGCGCCAGCAGCCGCTCGGCCAGCTCGATCACCCGCTCGTTGGCGTAGAGATTGGAGGTGTGCCCGAGCGTGCCGAGCTGCTCGGTGACCGCGGCCAGGATGGCCGGGTGTGCGTGGCCGAGGCTGTTCACCGCGATGCCGCCGAGGAAGTCGACGTAGCGGTTGCCGTCCGCGTCGTAGACCACCGCGCCCGACCCGCGCACGAGGGTGATCTTCGGGGTGCCGTAGTTGTTCATCATCGCGGCGTTCCACCGCGTCTGGAGTTCTTGGTCTGTGCTCATATTCTCGTTCCGTCCGGCGAGCCCGCCCCGTTCGAGGACGAAGCGGGCGTCACCATCGTTCCGATTCCTTCTCCGGTGAACAGTTCCAGCAGCACGGCGTGCGGGACGCGGCCGTCGATGACGTGCGCGGTCGGCACCCCGCCTTGTACGGCGCGCAGGCAGGCCTCCATCTTGGGCACCATGCCCGCGTCCAGGCGCGGCAGCAACTCCGCGAGCGCCGCGGTGTCGATGCGGGTGATCAGCGAGGACCGGTCCGGCCAGTCGGTGTAGAGGCCCTCGACGTCGGTCAGCACCACCAGCTTCTCCGCGCCGATGCCCTCGGCGAGCGCGGCGGCGGCGGTATCGGCGTTGATGTTGTGCACCACGCCGTCCGCGTCCGGCGCGATGGTGGACACCACCGGGATGCGGCCCGCGCCGATCAGGTCGAGCACGGCGTCCGGGTTGACCGAGGTGACGTCCCCGACCAGGCCGATATCGGTCGGCTCGCCGTCGACCTCGACCGTGCGGCGGGTCGCGGTGAACAGGCCGGCGTCCTCACCGGAGATGCCGACCGCGTACGGGCCGTGCGCGTTGACGAGCCCGACCAGCTCGCGTCCGACCTGCCCGAACAGCACCATTCGCACGACATCCATCACCTCGGGCGTGGTCACCCGGAATCCGCCGCGAAACTCGCCCTCCAGGCCGAGCTTCTTCAGCATGGCGCTGATCTGCGGCCCGCCGCCGTGCACGACGACCGGATGCACGCCGACGGTGCGCAGGAAGGCCATGTCGGCGGCGAACGCCCGCTCGAGCTCCGGGTCGATCATGGCGTTGCCGCCGAACTTCACGACGACGACCTTGTCCCGGAACTTCTGCAGCCAGGGCAGCGCGTCGGCCAGGATGTGCGCCTTGTCCAGCGCCGAAAGCTCGTGGCGCAGTTGGCCGCTCATGAGCTGTAGGCCGAATTCTCTTCGACGTAGCCGTGCGAGAGGTCGGTGGTGCGGATAGTCGCCTGTGCGTCACCGACATTCAACTCGATGCGGACCTCGATGTCCATGCCGGACAGGTCGACCTCGCGGGCGCCCGGCGCGCCGACGCCGTCGACGCAGACGGGATTTCCGTTGAATGACACCGAGATCCGATTCGGGTCGAGGGTGACCGGCGCCATGCCGACCGCGGCGAGCACGCGGCCCCAGTTCGGGTCGGAGCCGAAAAGCGCCGTCTTGACCAGACTGTCGCGGGCGACGGTGCGCGCCGCCGCGACCGCCTCCTCCTCGTTCGCCGCGCTCGCGACCGTCACCAGCACCCGCTTGGTGACGCCCTCGGCGTCGGCCATCAGCTGGGCGGCCAGGTCGTCGCAGACCGCGAGGACGGCCGCGTCGAGGTCGTCCTGGCTCGGCGTGACCTCGCTCGCGCCGTTGGCGAGCAGCAGCACCGTGTCATTGGTGGAGCAGGAGCCGTCGACGTCGAGCCGGTCGAACGTGCGCGCGGTCGCGTTGCGCAGCGCCCGGTCCAGCTGTTCGGGGGTGGCGACGGCGTCGGTGGTCAGCACCACGAGCATGGTGGCCAGCGAGGGGGCGAGCATGCCCGCACCCTTGGCCATGCCGCCGACGTTCCACTTGTCGCGGTGGTGGAACGCGGCCTCCTTCGGCACCGTGTCGGTGGTCATGATGGCGTGGGCCGCGTCGAGGCCGCCGGAGAGTCCGCCGCCCATCTCGTGCACGATCTCGGTGATCGCCGGGACGAGCTTGTCCATCGGCAGCCGGTCGCCGATCAGGCCCGTCGAGCAGACCGCGATCTCGCCGGCGCCGGTCTCGGAGCCCCAATTGCTCAGTGCCGCAGCGAGTTCCTCGGCCGTCTTGTGCGTGTCCTGGAAGCCGCCTGCACCGGTGCACGCGTTCGCGCCGCCGGAGTTGAGGATCACCGCGCGCAGGCGCCCGCCGGAGAGCACCTGCTGCGACCACAGCACCGGGGCGGCCTTCACCTTGTTGCGGGTGAACACGCCCGCCGCGGCGTACTCCGGGCCCTCGTTGAAAACCAGTGCCAGGTCGGGCTTTCCGCTCGCCTTGATGCCCGCCGCGATGCCCGCCGCGCGGAAGCCGAGCGGCCCGGTCACGCCCTGGTTGCGCACCAGCTTGCCCTTGTCGGTCGATATCGCGGCGGATGTCGTCACGGTGCCACTCCTACGGTGGAAAGTCCTGCGGTCTCGTCGAATCCGACGGCCAGGTTCATGGATTGCACCGCGGCGCCCGCGGTGCCCTTGGTCAAGTTGTCGATCGCGCCGATCACCACGAGCAGGCCCGCGTCGGCGTCCACCGCCACCTGGAGGGCGACGGCGTTGGAACCGAGCACCGCACCGGTCTGCGGCAGTGCGCCTTCCGGCAGGAGGTGCACGAAAGGTTCTTCGGCATAAGCTTTTTCGTAGACGGCGCGCGCCTCTTCGGCCGACACCGTCGTCGGCGCCGTGCAGGTCGCCAGGATGCCGCGCGGCATCGGCGCGAGCACCGGCGTGAACGACACGGCGACGTCGACACCGCCTACGGCGGAGAGGTTCTGGGTGATCTCCGGGGTGTGCCGGTGCGCGCCCGCGATGCCGTAGGCACGCGCCGAACCCATCACCTCCGAGCCGAGCAGCCCGATGTCGAGCTTGCGTCCGGCGCCCGAGGCTCCGCTCACCGCAACGACATTCACCCGCGGCTCGACGATCCCCGCCGCCACGGCAGGCGCCAGCGCGAGGCTGGCCACCGTGGGGTAGCAGCCCGGCACCGCGATCCGGGCCGCGCCGCGCAGCTTGTCGCGGCCGCCCGGCAGCTCGGGCAGACCGTACGGCCAGCTGCCCGCGTGCGCGCTGCCGTAGTACTTCTCCCACGCCTTCGGGTCGGTCAGCCGGAAGTCCGCGCCGCAGTCGATGATCACCGTCGACTCGGGCAGTTGCTCGGCGATGGCCGCGGACTGGCCGTGCGGCAGGCCGAGGAACACCACGTCGTGGCCCGCCAGCTCCTCGATGCTCGTCGGCGCGAGCACTCGATCCGCCAGCGGCAGCAGGTGCGGCTGCAATTCACCCAGCGTGCTGCCCGCGTTCGCACCGGCCGTCAGCGCCCCGATCTCGAGGAGGCCCGCTCGATACGCCGGGTGCCCCAGCAGTAGACGCAGCACTTCTCCGCCCGCATACCCGCTCGCGCCGGCCACCGCGACCCGAAGGGCGGGCCCGTTCGGCTCCGAATCAACCATGTGATGATTATGCACGACTATGCAATCTCATTCACAGGGTGGGGCGTCAGTTCCACCGTAGCCCCGGCTCACGAACGAGGTGTGCCGTCCCATCGCCACGTAGTGAGCCTCGCGTGGCCTGGCAGTTCGGCGCGTCCGGTAGCCCACAGCAGGGTCGTCCACGGGTCCGTATCTCGCGGCGCGTCCGGGAACAGCCGGGCCAGGACCCGCGAACACAGCTCGGCCGGCGGATTCCAGGTCAGGCCCAGCCCCTCCGCGAGGTCATAGGTGTGCACCAGGGTCTCCACGATGCCCATCGCGGCGAAACCCTCGGGATCCGAGTTGCCGAACCCGTGATACGCGATCGTCTCCGGCGGCGTGGTCCGCACCATGGCGACCAGCAGCGCCCCACTCGCCTCCAGCACCTGAAGCAGCCCCGCCGCCCCCGCCGACCGATCCGCGTGCACCGCGTTCGCCGGCCCACCCGGCCTGCGACTCTCCCACACAAACGGAACTTCCCGATCCAGCGGCGGCGCAGCAGGCCCCAACTGCACCGCGTACGCGAACAGATCATCACTGAGATGCTCGACCGTCTCCCAGCAATCCCACTCCAGCGACCCGGCCTTCCCCTCCCAGGCCCCCGCCCCCGCCTCCCCCAACACCCCAACCGCCAACCGAACCGCCACCCCCAAATCCTCAGCAGTAACCTTCGCCCGGCCGGAACCAACAGATCGCGACATGTCCGAACGATACCGAAGCACCGATGTTCCAGTCGCTAACCGACCTCTCCCAGTCGCATCAGCAACCGACCGTGCACAGCCGACGGCACCATATCGACTACCTCACCACCCGACGCCGCGACTTCTTTG
Source organism: Nocardia tenerifensis NBRC 101015 (assembly GCF_000308715.1). Lineage (GTDB taxonomy): Bacteria > Actinomycetota > Actinomycetes > Mycobacteriales > Mycobacteriaceae > Nocardia > Nocardia tenerifensis. Next base: position 40,922 of record NZ_BAGH01000160.1, on the reverse strand, counting down.
ACCAACGAACTGGATACGGACCCGTAAGCCGGATCGCTGGCGACGAAGAGGGTGTCCAGGCCGGCGAGCGCGCGATGCATCCGCGCCATGGGCCGCTCGTAGTCGAAGTCGTTGCCGCGCAGTCCCTTAACGATCACCGTGATCTCCTGCTCGCGCGCGAAGTCCACCAGCAGCCCCTGCCAGGACTCCACGCGCACATTCCCGATGTGAGAGGTCACCTCGCGCAGCATCTCGAGACGCTCGTCGAGCGCGAACATCGTCCGCTTGTTCGGGTTGACCATGACGGTGACCACGAGCTCCTCGAACTGGGCCGCCGCCCGCTCGAACACATTGATATGGCCGTTCGTCACGGGGTCGAACGACCCGGTGCACAGGGCTCGTGCCATGGCTATAGAAGATACCGCGACGGAGTCGCGTCACGCGCCGAAGCCGCTGCGGGAGGCCACGACCCGCGCTGATCGTGCACGGCAACGACATACGCCTGGTCGCGTCCGGACCGCCAACGCGCACTCAGCAATTCCTGCCCCACGCGCGATCGGCGTTGTCGCCGAACGACTGTCGAGGCGCTCGTGAATTCTGAAGGGCGGCTCAAGTGTCGGTTCCGTAGGCACGCAGGAATGTGTCGACCGCAGCTTCGGCCAACGCGCGCAGCTGGGATGGGGTGGGCTTGCGGGTTCCGGTGCGAGTTTCCAGTGGCCCTGTGAGAAGGGCGAGGAATTGCTCGGCCGCCAGCGCGGGATCGACGGTGCGCAGTCGTCCGGCGAGCATGTGCCTGGCCAGTCGATCGCTCAATGCTTCTACGAGAAGGCGGGATGTGCGGTCGTGGACCGTGTCGATCAAGTCCGGGAAGACGGGCAGTTGGGCGTAGGTCAGTGATCGCAGCGATCGGGCGCGCTCTCCCGCGTGGATGCGCAGTAGTCGTAAGGCCGAATCCTCCAGTGCGGCAGGCAGACTCGCGTCGGTGGCGCGTAGCGGAGAGAGCGCTTCGAGACATTGCCCGCCGATCGCGTCCGCGACCGCTTCGACGGCATGGCGGAAGAGCGTTTCCTTGTCGTTGAGGTGGTTGTAGACGGTGGGCTTGGCGACGCCCGCTTCGTCGGCGATCTCCTGCACGCAGGCCTGCCCGTAACCGCGTCGCGCGAATACGACGAAGGCCGCGTCGAGGATGGCTTGACGCTTGTCGATCCGGCCGTTGGTAGCCGCGGCTTTCCGCACCGGCTCATGTTAACCCACCGATCTTCTTACTTGAACCGACGGGTTCAACTCGTGCTATGTTGACCAACCAGATCGCTTGACTGAACCAGCGAGTTCAATTCTGGAGGCACTCATGATCGTTCACCAGCTACGTTTCGGATTCCGCGAAGGCACCACCGAGGAACAGAAGGCCGACGTTCTCGCGGTACTGCGGCGCACCGCCGCCATCGAATCGGTGTCCTTCTCGGTAGTCGGCCAGCACCTCGGCGATCCGGCGGCAGGGTACGAGTACGGCTACTGCGTCGGCATCGAAGACCTCTCGGCCCTCGAGCGCTACATGCACGACCCGATCCACCTGGCCGGCGACCCCGAGATCATCCCGCACCTGGCCCGCATCGCCATCGGCCCGGACGCCTCCGACGACCTCGACCCCGAGCTCGGCGCCAAAATCATGGCGATGCATGAGCGCAAGCTCGCGATGTACCCCGAGTGGGCGCGGTTGATGGAAACCATTCCGGAGGTGAGCATCGCCTGAGCCGGGGCGATCCAGGCGGCGCGATTGGTCCGCCAGCGAGAGATGCGCTGCGACACAACGGACCTCAGCGAATTTCGACCACCACTTTGCCGAGAGCGTGACCCGTACCGGCATACTCCAGCGCGGCCGCGGTCTCGTCGAGGGGGAAGCGACGATCGATGTGGATATCGATCCGGCCCGAGACGCACAACTCCGCGAGGGGTGTGAAATGCGCGGGACCTTCCTTGACGGCGAGGACCCCGAGCCTGCGGCCGGTCACCCTGCCCGCGACCACACCGACCGTCGCCATCCGCAGCAAAGCGCGCGTGGTGCCGCCGACGCAGCGGTAGCGACCGCCGCGCGAGACGCATCTGCGGTAGGCGAAGACCGACCGGTGCGCGACGAGGTCGAGCACCCGATCGTAGGGCCCGGTCCGGGTGAAATCCGTAGTGCGATAGTCGATCACCTCATCGGCGCCGAGGCTGCGCATGAACGCAAGTTTGTCCGCGTTGTCCACCGCGGTGACGTGCGCCCCCGCTGCCTTGGCCAGCTGGATCGCGAACGCCCCCGACCCGCCCCCGGCACCGTTGATCAACACCGACATTCCGGATGCGATATCGGCCGTGCCCTGTGTGGCGATCGCCGCCGCCTGCGGCAAGGTCGACGCTTCGGCGAAGCTGAGCGACGCCGGTTTATGGGCCAGCGCCGACTCCGGCGCCACCGCGTACTCCGCGAAACCACCCTTGAGCGTGAGGTTGTCGCCGTAGACCTGATCACCCGGCGCGAACAGAGTGACCTCGGAGCCGACGGCCTCGACCCGCCCGGCGATATCGGATCCGAGCACCGGTCGTCGCGGCGCCCGCAGCCCGCCGATGCGCGAATACAGCGGCGTCCCCAGCAGCGTCTCCCAGTCGGAGAGGTTGATCGACGTCGCATGCACCTGCAGGAGAACCTGTTTCGGCCCCGGCGAGGGTCGCGGGATCTCCGCGATCGACAGCACCTCGGGTCCACCGTAGCGGTCGTACACGACCGCCTTCATGAGGTTCGTCGAGCGAAGGCCTGGCATGCAGCGGAGTCTATGCGGTAGACCGTCTCGCGTCGCACGAAATGCGCTCGCTTCCAGTGCGTTCCACCAACCGGCGCAAGACGCCGACTTCCCTCGAACACGGCGTGCCCCAGCGCGTTACCCAGGCCCGATAATATAGCCTCCCGCTATATGCCCCATCGAAGTCGGCTCTGATGCCCGCTACCAGGACCGCGGCGCGTCCCACCGCTTCGTGAAGAACTGCTGACGTAACGGACATGCCCTGCTGGTGCACCAGCAGGGCCACGACTGCCCTCGGCGACCGGCAGTACCCGCGAGTTGCGTTGTGACGGTATGGGCGTGCACAGTGCTGACCGGTGACACAGACACACCCCGGCGGCGCACAGCGATTCGGCCTGATGCCCGCCCCGGCGCCGGATCGAAGCTGAAGGAAGGGTGATCAACGATGCAACGCGCCGATGATGCTGTCGTGCAGGAGTTCTCGGTGACCGACGGCGACGCGGGCCCCTACGCGATCACCACGGGCGGCGACGGCGCGCTGTGGCTCACCCTTGTCCACAGCGGCGAGATCGCCCGCCTGACCGTCGACGGCGCCGTCGACCGATACCCCACCGGGCTCGGACCCAGCATCATCGCCGCGGGTGCGGACGAGGCCCTGTGGTTCACGCGATCCGGCGACGACCGCATCGGCCGCATCACCCTCGACGGCGAGCAGTCCGAGTTCGAATTGCCTTCGGGCAGCGGACCGTTCGGCATCTGCGCCGGCCCAGACGAGTCGATGTGGTTCACCCAGATGCACACCGATCGCATCGGCAGGATCACCCTCGACGGCCGGATCACCCACTTCGACCTCCCGGGCAGGGCGCCTTCCCGTCCATGATCGCGTGCGGTCCCGACGACGCCGTATGGTTCACCCTCAACCGGGCCAACGCCATCGGACGCATCGACCTCGACGGCGAAACCACGCTTCACCCGCTTCCCGGCCCCGGCGCACCGGTCGGCCTCACCCGCGGCGCGGACGACGCCCTGTGGTTCGTCGACATCGCCGCCGGCCGAGTCGGCCGCATCGCCGTGGACGGCGCCATCCGCATGTTCCCGCTCCCCGACCCGACCGCGAAGCCACACGCCATCACCGCCCTGCCCTCCGGCGACTGCTGGTTCACCGAATGGGGCGCCAACCGCCTGGGCCGGATCACCCCGACCGGCGCCATCACCGAATACGACTTGCCCACACCGGAATCCGAACCCCACGGCCTCACCGTCGGCCCCGACGGAGCAGTGTGGACGGCATTGGAAACCGGAGCGGTCGCCCGCATCGCACCGTAACCGCCGGTCCCTGCCTCACGTACCTCCCGTCAACGCAAGGCAGCGACCTCGGCCCAGAACGAGCATTGATGTTCGCGATCGAAGTCGATGAGCTGAACTCCTTCTCCTGAGGTGGTGAGCGCCGGCAACACCGTCGCACCCGGTTCCGTTGCGGGCCAAGCGGGAAGACGTTCACCGTTGGGATTTCCGGTGCGGGCGAAGTTCGTCCAATAGTCGATCATCAGATCGCTCAAACGCCGCTGTTGCGCGTTCAACTCGGGTCCGATAGCGCCGTGTCGCATGTCGAACAGGTAGTACGCATCGGCGGAGTGGTACGCCCCCAATGGGTAGCCGGGCTCGGGAAGAACGGGCGGAACCGACGCGTCGGCGAATTCGTAACTGTAAGTGGGCACATGAGCGGCGAACCGGCGATCGCGCTCGAGGGTGGGACAGGCGAACGCGCTGTCGGTGGTGACCGATGCCCAGGTTCGGCTGGGCGGCTCGGACGCTCGCATCGGGTATCGGTGTGCCACGGCATCGGCATCGGCGGCGAAAGCGTCGGCGAGGTAGCCGTGGTACCGCTCGGCGGTCATGGTCGAGGCACTCGACGGATCGAGGGCCTGAAGATAGGTCGTCTCATCGCGAGTTGTCCCGGACAGCACTGGAATTGGCTGCGCGCCGCCCTCGGCCAACACCCTGGACGGGTCATCCGGCAACGTAGGACTTCCATAAGACAATCCCGCGAACGTGCCGAACAACGGCATCAGATCGGCGGTGGCATGGCTACGCAGACACGCCACAGCGGCGGGTCCGGCGCAATACAGTTCGGTGGCAACACTTTCGCCGCGCGCGGCCGCGCTCGCCGGGTTCTCCCAGGGAGAGGTGGTCGGCAGTCCCGGCGCCAGAGCATTCGCGGGAATCTTGGTGGTGCACATCGAACTCTGAATGACGGCGCGCTGAAAGAGCCCTCGCGCACCGGGCGACGCGAGCTGAGCGCACACGCTCTCACCGCCCGCCGACTGACCGAACAGCGTGACGTTGTCCGGATCCCCGCCGAACGCGGCCGCATTGCGACGCACCCATCGCAGCGCGGCCTGCTGATCCTCCAGCCCGTACGCACCCGACCCTGTCAATCCGGGATAGGCGAAGTTCCCGAAGATCCCGAGCCGGTAGTTGACGGTCACCACGACAACCCGTCCCCTTGCCGACAGGCGACGCGGGTCGTACTCGGCGCCCGAACCTTCGACGAAACCGCCGCCATGTAGCCACACCATCACCGGCAGACGTTCACCTTGGGCGCCAACGGGTGTCGTGACATTGAGATAGAGGCAGTCCTCGCTGTCACTGGCCGGCGTTCCACTGGCGGACGCGAATTGCGCACACCGCCCGCCGGGTTCGGTGGCTGTCCGGACGCCACTCCAGCCCGCATGCGGCTGCGGCGAGTGCCAGCGCAGCTCGCCGACGGGCGGCGCCGCGTACGGAATCCCCTGGTACTCCAAATGATCGGAGAATGCGGTGCCACGCACGACGCCGAGATCGGTTCGCACGGACGGCCCGGAATCCTCATCTCCGCACGAGAGGGTCAGCAGTAGAGCCGCCAACAACAGTGACGCGCCTCGGAAGTGAGCAGTGCGCATAAGTCACATCACTCTCGGACTTCGGAACACCTTGCGCCACAGCAGGATCGAACCACCGATCCCGATCGCGAGCACGTGCCCCGTCAGGCGCGCCCACGGGGGTAGGTCGAGATAGTTCAGCAGGAACCAACTCTCCGAGCCGCCCGCGAGGTTGTTGATCAGGCCACCCACCCCCTGAATGAGCAGGAGCAGTCCGACGGCTTCCAGCATCACGCCTCCTTTATCAATACACTCGTATTGCTTTGCTGGTCACGGTAGCGCCGGCAGTGGACTAAGGTCAAATCAATACGATCGTTTCGGAAAGGTGCCGGGTGTGAGTAAGGCGGGAACGGCCACACGCGGCTTGGGTGCCGCACACGACGAGCGGCGACGAGCCATCCTCGACGCGGTATTCGCGATCATCGATACCGACGGGGCCGAGCAGGTCAGCATCCGAAACGTCGCACAACGCGCCGGCGTGTCCATCGGCCGGGTGCAGCACTACTTCTCCAGCAAGGACGACCTGCTCACCGCCGCCTTCACCACCATCACCACCCTCGGCGGCGACCGCGTCCGCGACCGACTGACACAGACCCCTCGAGAACCTGTCGCGACACTGCGCGCAGTACTCACCGAGATGATTCCGCACAGCGAGGACGACTGCCGACTCCACCGCATCATGCAGTCCTTCGAGGCCTACGCACGCCCGCGCCCCCACCTCGCCGCGCAGGTCACCGAGGGCTACGACGGACTGATCGAACTGGCCCGAACGCTGCTCGGCGGCGAACCTGACCTCGCTCGCGAACTGATCGCGCTGACCGTGGGCCTCGCCGACCTGGTCCTCACGGGCAATCTCACTGCGGAACAGGCGGAGCGAATCGCGCTCACCAGACTGGACCAGATCACATCGGCCTGACCGCCCGTCCGCTTTCCGCAACCAAGGTTCAAAACGACGGATGCCTGGGCTGCGAATCGCAGCGCTTGTCACCTCCGCCCGCCGCTCCGCACGCGAATTGATCAGCGAACGGGCCGCGCGCCGCACTCACTGGCGTCAAGATCATCACCCGCGCATCCGACTGGCATGATCACGAGGTGATTTTGCGATTCGGTATTCAGTGGGCGCCGACGGCAACCGAGCTGCCGCACCTGCGCGCGATGGCCAAGGTGGCCGACCGGGAGGGTCTCGACCTGCTCGGCATTCAGGACCACCCGTACTCCGGCGGGCTGGCCGACACCTTCGCCGTCATCGCCACCGTGTTGGCGGAAACCGAACGGCTGCGGGTGTTTCCGGATGTGGCGAGCCTGCCCCTGCGCGGCCCCGCGATGCTCGGCAAGCAGGCCGCCACCCTGGACCTGCTCAGCGGTGGACGATTCGAGCTCGCCCTGGGCGCGGGCGCCTTCTGGCCCGCCATCCGCGCCATGGGCGGCCCCGTGCGCACGAATCCCGAAGCGCTGCAGGCACTCGAGGAGGCCACCGAGATCATCCGCGCCATGTGGCATCCCGGCGCGAAAACGAAAGTCGAAGGCGCGCATTACACCGTGAAGGGTGTGCAGTCCGGACCCGCGCCCGCGCATCCGGTCGGGATCTGGTTCGGCAGCGTCGGCCCCAAGGCCAACGCGCTCACCGGGCGCATCGCCGACGGGTGGGCCGCCCCCATCCCGCACTACCTGCCATACGAGAAATGGCAAGCGACACAGGACATCATCTCCAACGCCGCCATCGACGCCGGGCGCAACCCCGCCGACATCACCCGCATGGCACAGCTCGTCGGCACGATCACCGACGCCCCCGGCCCGGTCACCCTCCGCGGCGAAGAACCCATCCGCACCGACGCCGCAGGCTGGGCCCGCATCCTCGCCGACCTGGCAACGGAAACCAGCTTCGACACCTTCGTCTACTGGCCCGAGTCCTCCGACGACACCCAACTCCGCCGCTGGATCGGCGACGTAGTCCCCGCCACCCGCGCCCTCTTCACCTAACGGCCTGCGCCCCAGCAGAATTCGATCACTACCCAAACCCGCCGACGACCGCAACCACGCGCACATTGAACAACCTGTCTAAGCTAGCTCCGCGCCAAGGTCGTCGGCGGGTTCTGCCATAACCCGCTGCTCGGCGTGGGGCGAACCCCCGCCTCCCGACGCCCAGGGCGGCGGCCGAACACCTCATTCAGACCGCATAACCCGCCGCTCGCAGCAGCCCTATAGCGTCTCAGGCATCCGAACCGTCTCAGGCATCAAACCTTCTGAACCTGAGCCGGTTTCAGTCTTGCTGCTCAGGCCCGGTGCCGGGCCGCTGATTGTTCGATACCGGCGGTCTCGACCTTGTAGCGATGGCCATACCCCATCACTGACCCTCACGAAACCGCCTGTAGCACAGCATCATTGAGACAACCAGTATAAGGCGGTCACGCACTGTGAGCAGGCAGTGGCTCGAAAACGCCTTGCGCAGGGGCGTATCGATCGACACGATCAAGAAGATCACGGCCGAACACCACATCACGCCGGCAGATTTCAAGATTCTCGAGAAACTGGAAGAGATTCGCGAGGACGAGGATGGCGACGGCATCTTCAAGTCCTTCTTCTTGCTGCCCACCAATATCAGCGGAGGCGACACCGCCAAAGCGGTGCGGATGACCTATATCCTCAACGCGGGCACCGATTACGGCGCCAAAGGCCAGTCGACCGACTTCACACCGACTCCGTACAGTTCCGAAGAACTGCGGCGAATCACCGACCGGCAACAGAAGAACTCCTGGAGCTACAACGAGGACGTGCGATTCGTGCACGGCAACGGTGGGCGGTTGGCGACCACCCCGAACGGCATGATGATGGGCTTGGGTGGAAACCTCATCCAGGACCAGTTCAGCCACCACGCCGGGACGACCTGGGGTGACACGTTCATGGTGAACATCGATGACCCCAAAGACGCCGCACAGCAGATTCGACAGGTGGCGTCGTCGGGTCGCGCATGGTACGACGCCGACGCGGGCCCGTACCCCGGTAATCTCGATCTGGATCGGCTGTTGCATCACGAGGAGCGTCACTCCCAGCAGTGGGCGCGCGAAGGCCACACCCACTTCATCGCCTCTTACCTATGGGAGCAGGTCACCGGCGGCAACCAGACCGAGGAAGAGGCGGGACTCTCCGATGGCGGCTATTAGGAGCTGGCCGCACGTCGCCTGCGCTGTTTTCATAATGGCGGCGGTGGGCGCGGCGTGCGACACCAAGGCTCAGTTCGCACCGTCGTTGCCGCCGGCGGCCGGGTTTCGCGTCGATGACGGCGTCCTCAAACTGTGGACCGGCACCCCCTGCGAGAGTGTGATCGGACTGCGGTTGCTCTTCGATGTCGGTACCAAGGAAAGCGCCGAACAGGCGTGGACCGCGCCGCAGCCCGGAGTACGGTTGGAGCGCATGGACCTGCTGCGAACCACCGTAGGGTCGGCACCGAATTACACTGGGCCCCTTGTTGTTCAGCAACAGCTGCCACTCCCGACCCCATGTAACGGCGAAGCCGAATATGAACACTCCGAAAAGCGCCCTGCGGACCACACTTCAGCGCCTCGTGCTCGCCACATTCGCCTGCACCACCGCCCTGATCGCGCTGCTCCTCGGCGAGGTGATCCTCAGCATCACCGGACTCACCTTCGACCCACACGGCTACGGAATATTCGCCGGAATCCTGTCCGCGGCGATGCTCACACCGATCGCACTGGCGCTCTGGTTGCTGTACCGCACGATGCGGCGACACGGAAATTGACCATCCTGTGTCGCTACGGGCGCGACCGACATCGTACTCAGCATTCGATCTCGAAGGCGCGTTGATCGAGACCTTGATCAACGGCATCGACAACGCCTTGGCAACACGCACGAAAATCGCGTCGACCGCCCTGTCGGCTGGATCAGCGAAGTCGTCGAGCCGGTGTGGTGTCGGCCCGAACCCCATCCGGCAGAGGCCAGGGTCGAGGAGATGGTCGGCGACCACCGGTATCAACTGGAGATCATCCGGCAATGTCCGTGTGGACACCGAGCACTCTCACCCTCAAACGAACCGTACGGGTCGGTGTGGTCGATCACAGCTCTGATGTCGTCCCATTCATCGATGCAATAGACAAGATCGCACTCAGCGCAATAGAACGGCACGTAGTTTTCGTTAACTTTGCAGATCCGCCGAGGGGTCGCCGCTGGGGGATCGGCGAGCAGCGGCTGAAGTTCCGCGAAGACCGGCGCATTCACCGATGCGTTCAACCCATAGCCACCTGAGCAGTCGAAAAAGGTCTTGATGTTGTGCCAAATGCGACCGTTGCTTGCTGTCTCGGTCGTCAGAGTGATACGTCCGGCTACAACCCCGCATGTGTCGCAGCAGAATTCGACCACATCACGGGTTAGTGGCATCGGATCCATAGAATTCCTTCCGCCCGGTCCGGTACCGCAGACCGTGAAACTGTCCAGGCTGTGTTGCCATCGTGCGACCGCCACCGTGACGGAAGTAGTTGCGGTTCAGCATATCCGAAACAAGAATCGGTAGATGACCTCCTACGGTCCGGGGATTCGATCCCTCTTGGAACCGGCCACCGAGCTGTCCGACACCGAGCTCGATCACCTCCACCAACTAGCCCGGCTGTGCGCGCAGCTAATCCACTGCGCGATCGACGATGCGGCGCGTCACACTCGAGACCCGATCGAGCTGGCGCGCTACGCCGCCGAACGCGCTCGGGTGCGCGCCTTCCTGGTGGATCAGTCTCAATCAATCGAGCTTGCACGCCGATGGGTCGGCGGATATCCAGAAGCCATCGATCGACTCGCAGCGGCAGTCGGGCAAGGGCCGAGCACCTCCACGGTGCCCGATCCTGACAACCCCGCCGGCTACCTGGTCCTCGACCACATCACCCAGATGGTCTGTAGATGCCCGCCGAACACCGTTTTCGACCCTGAGGCCATCGATCTACCCATCTTCGGGCACGGTAGTTGTGTTCCGCTCGATCAGTACGACCCGACCGCACACCCCGAGCGCTATCACCCCGCCGCCTTGGCGAAATGGACTGAGCATCAGGGTATTCCGTGACATGCATGGTCACGGTGCTCATCCGGTACATGTAACCGTCAGACACGGATCGCATCCTCACAGCAGCCGATTTCGCCGACGCACCTATCGACGAGTCAAACGGAATGGGCGATCGAATCGATGGGTTGTGGTCGGCTGCGGGGGTGCTCTTCGAGCGTCGGCTTCTGCCGCTGACCGCGCCACTACAAGCTGGGATGTGCTGTCGCACTGGCCGTCCACCACTGCCGTCAAGGAGACGGAGCCAGTAGGGTGCCGGGGTGGGTGATACCGATGGAGAGTTGGCGATTGTGGCGGCACAAGCCGCCGGTGGGGTTATTCGGTCGCGCTTTCGTGCGCCGATGACCCGTTATGCCAAGGGGCGCAATGATTTCGCTACCGATGCGGATGTTGCTGCCGAGCGGGCCATCCTGGCGATTCTCGCTGCGGCTCGTCCCGAGGATCGGTTCATTGCCGAGGAATCCGGGGGCACGGGCGAGGCGGCCGCGGCGCGGGTGTGGTTGATCGATCCGCTGTGCGGGACGCGCAACTTCGCCACTGGCACACCGCATGTGGCCGTCAACATCGCTGCGCGGGTCGGTTCGACGATCACGGCTGCGGTCGTCGCGGACCCGTTCGCGGAGGAGGTGTTCTGGACCGAGGGCGACGGCGCCTGGTTGCGCCGGGACGGCCTGGACTCACGATTGACGCCTACGGTCGAGAGTCGGCTGGTAGAGGTCAATCTCGACTATTGGGTTCCCGGCAGCGGCGGGTTCGAGCCGGCGCGGCTACTCGGAGATCCGGCGTTCCACGCCGACTTCGGTGCGCGCGTCCTGTCGACCACGTTGGCTGTCGGCTGGGTCGCCGCCGGCCGGCGTGCCGCGTACGTTTCCGACGGGGATCTGCGTGACAGCGTGCATTTCACGAGCGGGATCGCGTTGTGCCGAGCCGCGGGATGCGTCGTCACCGGCTTGCTCGGCCAGCCGATGGACGCTCCACCGTACGGTGTGGTGGCCGCGGCGGACGCGGAAACCCATGCCGCCCTTGTGGAAATCATCGCCGCCCAGATCGGCAGCGAGAACTTCAGCGGCTGAAGGGCTGCCACACCCACACACATCCGACTCCGCGCGTCCGTCGACTTTCACTAGCTCTAATTCAGCTGAGCAAGAAGGCCATCCAGCGCCTTGGTGAGCGCCGCGGAGTTGGCAGCGTCGAACCATGTCGTACGAATACGCTCATTGCTGCCGCCGGGAGTTTCGTGGTCGGCGGCGAGCTGCGCCAAGGTACGGGATTCGTCGGCCAAGGCACGGCCTAGTGCTTGAAAGAGCCCCCGGACATAATGATCCGCGTCCTCGGCGGCGATCCCTTGCTCGACGGCCCACGAGGTGATCGTGGCGAGATACCAGTAATGCGCCGTCAAAGTACCTGTCAGTGCGGAGAATACGTTGAACGCCGCCTCGTCCGCGACCGGCAGCACACCACCCGTCTGCTCGAACAGGGCATTCACCACGGGATGCCCGGGACACACGACCGTGATGGATCGACGTTCGTGAATGGCGGGCAAAGGGATCGCCCGAACCAACGACGCGTCGGTGCCGAGCATCCGGCGCAACTCATCATTGCCGACGCCGGCCATCACGTTGACCACGATCTGGCTGTCCCCCAACGCGATTGCGTCCAACGCCTCGTGCCGGTCTTCCCGGCGTACAGCGACGATCACCAAATCGGCCCTGTCCACCACTTCTTGGTTGTCAGAGCACACCCGCACGCTGTCATACCGCTCGGAAAGCTCAGCGGCCGTACGTGCGCCGCGGGGAGATAGGTAGATCTCCGGCGCCTCCGCAGAACCCTCGCACAGACCCTTCACCATCGCTCGCGCGATCTCACCGACTCCGATGATCCCGATTCGCTTCAGCATGTCTTCTCCCAGATGGACGCGGTCATGACCTTCTCCATAGCATCGTGGTCACGAAAAGCCCTGCCAGGCAAGGAAGTAGCCCGACCCAGCCGAGCAGGGGCGGAAGCCCGGTATCACCGGAGGTGTCCTTGGTCAGCAGCGCGGACAGCGCTACTCCGGTGCCGAGCACCAACATTACGATTGCGGTCAGGCCAACCCACCGGGTGCCGTTCTTGACCGCCCACGCCGTCCAAAGCCACGCGCATACGCCGAGCGATCCAATGATGGACAAAGTGACCAGGTAGGTGGTGACAGCCGAGTCGATTCGCGCTTGCTCATAGGTGGGATAGCCGGCGCGAATGTGGTCGGCCAGCCCGGCACGGTCGAGGTAGGGAACGATCGCCGCGATGACGGTGAGCCCGAAGCCCGTATATATCGCAGTGAAAAGCCCGTACCTGGAGGGTATTCGCCGATCCATGCTGTCCTCCTCGAAAGATCTAACCTACGTTGTAGGTTTCCTTGACCGTATATCCTACGGCGTAGGTTTGACAAGAGAAGGGAGCGACGGTGGCTAGACGCGCCCAAGGCACTGCGGCCGGGCTGAACCGCGAACTCATCGCGGCCGCCGCGGTCGCGCTCATCGATCGAAACGGCTTGGAACGCTTCGGAGTTCGGCCTCTCGCCGAGGAACTAGGCGTCGACCCGATGTCGATCTACAACCACATCAAGGGCAAGGCCGCCCTGCTGGACGCGGCCTCCGAGACCGTACTGGCCGAGATATCCCCCGACGACGAGGCCGACGACTGGGAGGGCGTAGCTCGCTCGACAGCGCGGAGCTATCGAACGGCCGCCTACCGGCATCCTCATATCGTCCCGCTCTTGGCCACGCGACCGCAAACCTCTCCCGCCGCCCTGACCGCCCTGGAGCGGCTGGTCGCCGCGATGCACGCGGCCGGGCTCCCCGATCAGCTGGTCGCGGACACACCACTGCTGCTCTTCGGCTTCCTCAACGGGTATCTCCTCGCGGTGCTCAGCGGAGGCCCCGGCCGGGCCGGCGACGTCCCCGCGATCGATGCCGCGCACTATCCGACGATGGCCGACCTCGCTTCCCGGATGGGCGATTTCGGGTCCGAGGCGGAGTTCGATCGGTTGCTCGACACAGTGCTCCGCGGCATTCGGGACCGAGCCGAGGCGCGAAACATCGGGGGCGCTTGAAGATTACGGAATCCGGGTTTCGAGATGGTCTAGATGGGCGGCGAGAATCTCCTCGAACGCGGCGCGACGATCCGCGCCCAGCGGGCTGAGGTCGCGGGCGAAATGAGCAAGAGCGGGAAAACGTTCCGGGTCGGCACCGAGTACCGCTACTCGGAAAAGTTCCACGCCCTGGTCGAATTCGTCGGGCGGCACGGTGGCGATGCCGGCCTCGGAGGCGATCAGTGCGGCAAGCAGGATCACGATGCGGTGATAACGCGCCGGGATCTCCGCATCGGGCAGCCCGGACGCACGCAACGCCCCCAGCAACTCCTCCATGAGCACACGTGATCCGGTACCGCTGGACGCGTAACGTCCCCACACCACCGCGAGTTGCGGTTGCTCGCCGAAGGCTTCGCGCAGGCGCAGAGCCAGCGCGGTGATGCGCTGCTTCCAGTCGCCCTCGGGGCGGTAATCATCCATGGCGGTCAACAGGATTCGGTCGACCACCGCGCGCAGCAACTCGGTCTTGTTGCGGAAATGCCGGTAGAGGCTGGAGGAGTCGGTCCCCAGCGCGGCGGCGAGCTTACGCACACTGAACGACTCGGCGTCGCTCGTGCGCAGCAATTCCGCCGCCGTATCCAGGATCTCCTCGGTCGTCCATCGCCTGCGGCCGGTCATATCGCTCCTTTCCTCCGGTCCGAGCTTAGTCTATGCACTTGCTGTTGCACGCACCGCGTGCATAATGGTTTGCATACCGGCGCTTCGCCGGAGAGGAAGAAGGAGCGATGAACGAGACCGGCACTGCGGCAAGGCCATTGACGCCCGACTTCACGATGATCACAACCGAGGAACTGCTGACCTACCGCGATGCGGAGAACCGCTGGCGAGCGTCCAGCGCGGCGTGGGAGATACTCGGTGAGCCGGATCCCGGCGCGATGATCCGCTGGCAACAGATCGCGCTGCCCGGTCGCGAGTTGCCGGTCCGCGTCTATCGACCGGCCGCACCGGAATTCGGCGGATCCTCTGCCCTGCCGCTCGTAATCCATGTGCACGGTGGAGGTTTCGTCGGCACAGCCGCGCAGTGTGATTGGACCAACAGCCATCTCGCCGCGCGGTTGCCCGCCGTCGTCGTCTCCGTCGAGCACCGCCTTCTCGCACCCGGCAGCCCGCTCGACCGCGCCGCCGACGACGGGTGGGACGTACTGGAACACGTTGTGCGCCAACCGCTTGAATGGGATGTCGATCCGACGCGCACCGCCGTCTTCGGTGAGAGCTGCGGCGCACTGATCACCGCGTTGACGGCCATTCGCGCCAAGAGAACCGGCGCGAGCCTGAGAGCACAGGTGCTGGTGAACCCCGTACTCGACGTGACGGAGACGATGTTCGACTATCCCTCGATCGCCGAGCACGCATCCAGCCCGACCTTGACGCTCCCCCAGTTACGGCTTTTCCACCGCCTGGCCGCTCCGTCTGGAACCGACGCCAAAGCGCTATCGCCTTTGTATGCAAGCGATTTGAACGGACTCGCCCCCGCACTGGTGGTGGTACCCACGCAGGACGCGGTCGCCGATCACGGCCGCCGCTACGCCGAGCGACTGCGCGCGGCCGGCACGCCGGTGCAACTCACCGAGTACCCGGACGCGCGGCACGCGTTCCTCACCCTCCCCGGCGTGGAACCACAAGCCGAGGACGCCCAGGCGGAGATCCTCGCGTTTCTTCGACACGCCTTCGAGCTTCAACACTCCACACGCTGACTAACGCCGATCTAGAGGGCTGGCGGCGTGCCGATCGCCGAAAGGTCGATCAGGGCTGCGGGACCGTTATATTGAACATCCAACTGATCCCGAACTGATCCACGAGCGAGCCCGCCACGTCGCCCCACACCTGCTTTTCGAGCGACAGTGTTACCGTGCCGCCGACCGAAAGCTTCTCGAAGTACCCGCGAAGTTCGTCGTCGTCACCACCGACGAAGATCGCAACATTGTTCCCTGGCCGATAGGGCGGATGGTTAGGCCGGTCGGCCGGGAAATCCCAGCCCATCAGCGTGTAACCGGCCGACGTCTGAAGTTGAGCGTGCATGACATTGTCGGCATCAGGCGATTCCGGTGACCCGAAGTCGGCGACCGTCCCCACCTCCAACTCACCCCCGAAAACATCCCGATAAAACTCCATCGCTCGCCGCGCATTGCCGTTGAACACGATGCACGGATTAACCCCAGAACTCACCCGACACTCCTTCATGAAGTGACCGCTCGGCCCATCCGACGGTCGCCAAGTGAACCTTTCACAGAATCACGACACCTCCTGTCGTGATTATGAGCGGAACATACAGGGCCTTAGCCTTGATCATCGTGTTCTTCGCGCACCGCTCTGCCACAGGCGCGAACCGGCGACAAAAACCGTTGCCGCCGCGACGGTTTCACTCGTTGGCAACCGCAGTACCCATCGCGCGACTCAGCAACCGCGGCGCACCGCATCGAGGCCCTTGCAGCACAGCCGGTTTGGCGACGCCTACGCCACCCCCTGATAGCGTGCGACCAGACGCATCGCCGAGCAGACCACCTTCGACGACGTCGCCGACGGAAACCTCTGCTCCACAGAGGCAATCGTCTACCCCAGAATCAAACTCACCATCTGCGTCGTCCCGAACTGACCGGCTCCTGCGCCATGGCGGCGACCGGCCCCGTCGATCTTCGGATACGTTCGGCCCGTGGCAGGCTGGTGTCTCATGGTCGATGTGTCCGTGAAAGAGTACCTGCACAACGAACTTCGACGTTTTCGTGAGGTGATGGTCCACAAGCTCGACGGCCTCGGCGAGTATGACATCCGTCGCCCCCTGACATCGACCGGAACCAACCTCCTCGGCCTGGTCAAACATTTGTCACTGTGGGAGTCACGCTACTTCGGCGAAGTTTTCGACCGGCCGTTCGGCGAGCCACTGCCCAGATGGGACGATATCGAGGCGCGCGGTGCGGACATGTGGGCGACGGAGAACGAGATGCGCGACGAAATCGTCGGCCGCTATCGTCGCGTCTGGGCACACTCCGATGCGACGATCACCACCCTCGACATCGACTCACCCGGCTACGTGCCGTGGTGGACACGCCCCGAGGTGAAGCTGTGCAACATTCTGGTCCATATGCTCACCGAGACAAGTCGGCACGCCGGGCACTCCGACATCCTGCGTGAGCAGCTCGACGGCGCAATAGGCACACCCGCCGATTACGCTGAACAGCAGCGTGATTCGTCATTCTGGAAAGCTCACTGCGCCCGCATCGAGGCAGCAGCTATATCGGCTGCCACCAAATTTTCCACTCCATAGATGGCGAGAAGACCAAACCCGCCGTGGGCGGAGATCGTCCACCGGCGGCCGATTCGTCGCAGCGAACTCATGGTCATCGTCTACCCCGCTCGAGCCTCAGTCCGCGAACGTCGCGGACTGAACCCGCGCTTCGCCTCGAACGTGGTACTAGGAGCGTTCGATCACGGGAGGAACCATGAAACGAATCATCGCGGGCACTGTGTTCGCAGCGGCGATCGCGGGCGGTGTTGCGATCGCGGCGGGGTCTGCCGCTGCTGATAACGGGGTAATCCATATGGAGGGAACGACGGCCAAAGCGGCGTCCGGCGGTTCGGCCGCACCCGATGCGACAGCGATCGAGTACGGGCTGGCGCGGTCCGGCGGCGGCGCGACCGCCAGCGGACAATCTCACTGAAGCGTTGCCGCGGGGTCGATGACCCGCCTGGTCAGAACCAGGCCCAGTCATCAGCGTCCGTACCGACTGCGCTCCAACAGTCGGTACGCGCAGTGAACAGGGACCTCCGTTGCGGCGCAACGGAGTTAGCCGAGTCAGCGGACGACGTCGAAGACGTTCTTCTGCAGACCGTTGGAGTAGGCCTGAGATTCCACGAGCTTCAACTTCTGGGCGTCCTTGTCCGTGGCGGAGAACAGGCGCTTGCCCGCGCCGAGCAGCAGCGGGAAGACGAGAAGGTGGTAGCGGTCGATGAGGCCGGCGTCGGAGAGGCTCTGGTTCAGCGAGGCGCTGCCGTGGATGATGATCGGGCCGCCGTCGGTCTGCTTCAGCGCGGCGACATCGTCGAGTGAGCGCAGGATGGTGGTCTCACCCCAGTTGGAGACGAGCGCATCGTCGGTAAGCGTCTGAGAGACAACGTATTTGGGCATCACCTTATAGTCCGCGAAGTCGTCCATATCCGGCCACACCGTGCTGAACGCCTCGTAGCTGACCCGGCCCAGCAACATCGCGGTGGCTTCCTGCTGCTCGCGGCCCTTGATCTCGAACGCGTCCGGGACGAACTCGATGTCTTTAAAAGTCCAGCCGGCGTTGCGATAGCCAGCCTCGCCGCCGGGCGCCTCGACGACCCCGTCGAGGGAGATGAAAGCGGTGCTGATCAGGGTGCGCATGGGTTCTCCTAGTCGAGTATCTGGACGCTGTCCAGAAACATACACGACTTCTGGACAATGTCCAGATACAATCTGAACAGCGTCCACAACCAGTCAGGAGCAGGCGTGAGCGGCACCTCGGCCAAACCGACCCGGCGAAGCACCTACCGGCACGGTGCGTTGCGTGACGCACTGCTCGATGCCGGGGTGGCGATGGCACGCGAGGGCGGCGGGCCCCAAGCCATTGTGCTGCGTGAGGCCGCGCGGCGCGCCGGTGTCGCCCCGAACGCGGCCTACACCCACTTCAAAGACCGAGATGCATTGGTACAGGCGGTAGCTCGCGTCGCCCTGTCGCGGCTGGCCGCCGCCATGCTCGCCGAGCAGGACGCGATCACGGGCGCCGATGCGGCACGAGCCCGTTTCCGCGCTGTCGGCGCGGGCTACCTGCGCTTCGCCCGCGATGAACCCGGGCTGTTTCGCACCGCGTTCGCGACCCAGCGCGATGTGTCCGCGGTCGCCGAGCCCGCCGCCGGGCCCACCGGACGTTCGGCGATCGAAATACTCGGCGACGCCCTCGACGGCCTGGTCGCAGCGGGCCTGCTTCCACCCGAAAGGCGGCCCGGCGCAGAGTTTCTCGCGTGGCCCACCGTGCATGGTCTGGCCTGTCTGGTCGTAGAGGGCCCCTTACGCTTCCTCGCCGCCGACCAATTCGACGGTCTCACAACACAATTGCTGGACATGATCGACCGCGGAATCTGATCGGACACTGCTGGGCCATTCGGGATGCGCCTGGCAACATGAAAGATTCTGCGTCCAAGCGGTTTTCACGACTGCCGATTCGATTCTGTCCCCGTCCGCAGTGGGTATTGGCGGGCGGCGTCTGTACCGGATACCGTCGAGCGGTGAACATTTTCTGTGCGAAGGGCGCCACGCGTCCCTGCCGGTGACGCGCGGCCGGTGGCTGCCTCCCGACAGTATCGGTGAGCAGACCACCCTGCCCGCCCCAGTTCGAACCATCCATAACCGTTGCCGCGCAGGCTCTCAACCGAGCGCTCTCTGCCGAGTCGGGCGGTTGTGTCGCCTGGGTCGGCGGTCAGCCTTTTTTCGCTCCTGTGCTGTTTATCCAGCCTCGAATCGGCCCATCACATCTCGGATCGTCCGCCGGCGCCGCGTCCCGATCCCACACCCTCGCATCCATATGCCAAATCGGATTCAACCATGGTCATCAATAAGATTCAGTTCGACGTACACATTCGATTCCACCGAACGCGCTCACTCCCTCCCGGCGTGCTTCCGTTCGTGCCACGTCACCTGCCGATCGTGCAGCGTGACAAGGTCGTCCCCCGTGTCGATGGTGTACCGCTCACCGATCTGATCGATAGCTTCGAACTCGCGGCCGACATGCAGCCTGCGGGCGAGGCCTATGGCGGCCTGCCATCAGGACACGTTCGGTTCGTCAACCATTTTCACGGAAAGTCTTCCATGACAATGGAATCGAAGACTCCCGTACTCGTGTGTCAATGTGGAGCGTGGGGTGACTGGCCGCTGCTGGCGGACATCGTCGTCTCCGACCGCCTCGTGATATGGGATCACTTCGCGCAACGCTATCGCCCACAACGCGACTACAGCGGATTCGGCCCATTCCGCTTCGACCGCAACCAATATGACGACGCACTGCAAGTCCTCGATACACCGACTAGTTCAGACCTCGCGTGAGCGCCTTTCGGCGCCCGCGCGATGCCCACCGGCGCTCCGCCGACGACCACTACATGTCGTGCTCCCAACTGCCGCGCGTGTCGACGCCCGCGGCGTCGGCCAGCGCCTCCAGGTCTGCGATCTCCTCGTCGGTGAGTTCGATGCCGAGCGCTCGGATCACCCCGTCGATGTGATCCGCCTTCGTGACGCCGATGATCGGGGTGGTCCCCTTGGCGATGGCCCAGGCGGTGGCGACGTCGGCTGCGGACGCGCCTCGATCCTCGCCGATCGCACCCATCCTGTCCGTCAGCGCCTGCAGCTGGGGCAGGATGCCGTTGTACACGGCGGCGCGGCTGCTGCCCTCCGGCAACGGATTAGCCGGGCTGTACCTGCCGGTCAGCGTCCCTTGCTCAAGAACCATGTAGGAAAAGAACCGCACATCGTGCTCGCGGCAGTGCTCGAGAATGCCCGCGCGCTCAGAACTCCGGTACAGCAAACTGTAGTGGTTCTGGACCGCCTCCACCCGGAAGCCGGCCTCGCCGAGGATCTGATCGGCGAGAGCGATCTCCTTCACATTGTGGTTGGAGACGCCGACATGCTTGATCCTCCCGCGCTGTAGCAGCGGAATCAGCGACGGCGTCCAACGGGCCACGTCGGCAGGGTTGTGAATCCAGTACAGATCCACATAGTCCGTGCCCAGGCGGTCGAGGCTCTGCTCCAGCATGTCCGCGACCGGATTGTCGCCGTCGCCCGCGACCTGCGGGGTGAACTTCGTCGACAACTGATACTCGCTGCGCGCGTACCCTTTCAGCGCCTGAGCGAGGACCGTCTCCGAGTGGCCCATGCCGTACACCACCGCGGTGTCCCACAGAGTGAATCCACTCGATTGCGCTTTGTCGACAACCTCTCGCAGGCCGGAAGCGGTGAGTTCACTGCCGAAATAGCCCTCGCCCGCCTCGCCGCTGTCTCCCCAGGCCCAGGTGCCCAGTGCCACCGCCGGCGCGGCCAGCGTCTTGCTCGTCATATCGCCTACCTCCAGTCTCATCCCCACGGGGAACGTTCGATCCCCAGGAGACCGCGACGGCCCGCACCAGAAAAGGTCGCGTTTATAGGGGGTACTAGCTCAACCCCTCTTGTGCCGTGACCAGCGGCTACCGTGAATGACATGGACCAGCAGCCGGAGAACCGCGGCGAAATCCGGGACTTTCTCACCAGTCGGCGCGCCAAGATCACCCCGGCGCAGGCGGGGCTGCCGACCAGCGCTCGTCGTCGGGTCGTCGGGCTGCGGCGAGAGGAGGTCGCCGTCCTTGCCGGTGTGAGTACCGAGTGGTACACGCGGCTGGAGAAGGGGCACATCGGCGGCGTGTCCGAAGACGTCCTCGATGCGGTCGCTCGCGCACTGCGACTGGACGACGACGAACGCACTCACCTGTTCGACCTGGCCAGGTCATCGCGGCCCGCGAGTCGCACGCCGTCGCGT
Source organism: Nocardia tenerifensis NBRC 101015 (assembly GCF_000308715.1). Lineage (GTDB taxonomy): Bacteria > Actinomycetota > Actinomycetes > Mycobacteriales > Mycobacteriaceae > Nocardia > Nocardia tenerifensis. Next base: position 19,542 of record NZ_BAGH01000160.1, on the reverse strand, counting down.
CGCAGGGACGTCGAGGTCCCGCCGCAGGTCCAATGGCTGCTCGACTCCATGACGATGTCCTCGGCGTTCGTACGCAACGGCCGCACGGACATCATCGCCGAAAACCCTTTGGCCCGAGCCGTGTTCGCGCCCATGTTCGACAGCGCCACCGTCGACCGGCGCGGCCGCCCCAACATCGCCCGCTACGTCTTCCTCGACCGCGGCGCACATGATTTCTTCGTCGACTGGGACACCGCAGGCAATGCCACCGCCGCCCTGCTGCGCGCCGAGGCCGGGCGCGAGCCCCGGGACCGGGCACTGCGCGAACTCGTCGGCGAGTTGTCCACTCTTAGTAGCGAATTCCGCGGCCTGTGGGCCGCGCACGACGTCCTGATCCGCCACGACGGCATCAAACGGCTCCAGCACCCCGACGTCGGGCACCTGGAACTGACCTTCCACGACCTCGACCTACCCCTACCCGGCCGAACCGTGCACAACCTGATCACGTACACCGCCGAACCCGGCAGCACATCCGAAGATCGGCTCAAACTCCTTGCCAGCTGGTCAGTTACGCCAAGGACGGCAGCGCCCTCCCCTCAGCCGGGTTCGCTCTGATTCCCGCACCGTCTCTCGGGATACGCACCGACTCTAGGGCCCTAGAGAGAGTGCGTGGCCTGAGAGAGAGTGCGGGAGGTGTCAGACTGGCTCTGGCAGCCTTACCCGCCAACCGGTCACGTCAACTCAACTCCGGTCGGCTTGATTCGGTACTGAAATGCAGCCCGCACCGGGCAAGCGGCAGCGCCAAACGCACTGCCCCGCATACCGATGCCTCTATCGTCGTTGTGTGGACGATGACGACGCGATCGTCGGCGGTGAGCCGCTGGTCGACGGTATGCATATTTCGCTGCGGTATCGACGCGACTTCCACGTCGCGGATGCGGCCCGCCTTCTCGCCGCGGCCCGCGCGGCATACCGTGAACTGCACCCGGGCAGCACGTCGAGCGCTGCGGAAGAGCGCGTCACCTGCGCTGCCGAGGCGATATTCACAATTCTGGAACATGCTGGGCTGCTTGGTGACAAGGTCGATGATCGACTTGATGCTCAGGCTGCAGAGGGCCTCGAACTCGGCGGTTGGCGAGCGCAGATCGTCCTCGATGAGCCTTGGCCCCTGCACCGCGAACCTCGTCGGGACTGCCTCCGCCCCGCCGACGTCTTCGCGTTGCGAGAGTCAGCACCGACGTCGAGCCCCGCTGATCCGAAACCGCGCCAGTAGAACACGAAGCCAAAGCCAATGTCCGGCGGTCGGCATGGAGCAGCAGTCGGCCTAGCCTCCCACCGTCACGCTCCCCCGCCGGGGAATTCCACACTGGGCCCTCGCACGAAACGCGCAGTCGTATCGGTAGGTGACGATGTGGCTGGTGCGGATGCGAATTGTGCCAGGGAAGAGGCGAGTTCGGTCGCGCCGCTCCAGGCAGTATCGATGATGATCTCGTATGTGGTGCTGTCCAGCACGTCGATCGTCACCAACACCGTGTCGTTCTCATCGGCGGCGACGATCCGGCCATCGATTATCTGGTCCAAGCCGTCGGCGAACTGTCGGAGTCCGTCCCAATCGAAGATGGATATCCCGGACTCGACCTCGACCTGGAACTCCGCCCAGGTGAGACCTGCGGGAAACCGCCCGACGCCGTCGAATTCTTCGACCTTCCAGCGCCAATTGTTCGAGGGAAACAGCATGAGGACATCACGCGGATGCACCATGGTTTGCCGATCAGGCCACATGGGGACCGTTTGGACGATCATCGCGCATCCTCACCGACAGGGACACCTGCGTTGAATCACAGGTTCTCGAACGCGAGTATGGCAGATCAGTCTGCCGAACCATATGGGCGGCGACTATGCGATTCGGGCCGTTCTGTACGTACCGGCGGCACCATTGATGCCGCCGGTACGCAGCCAAGACATGGCCCCGCCAGAAGTCGGCTCCTACAGCACCCCGTTGTCCCAGCTCTGCCCGGCCTCCTCGCGGACCACATTGTTGACGATGTTGAACATGGTCCCACCGGCCAACCAGAGGATCAGTGCGGCGCGTTGCCGCTCGTCGTAATGGCGTGACAGGGTCTGCCAGAGTTCGTCGGAGACGATGTCACCGCCGCTGTGCGCCATTTCCGTGACCGCCTCGGCCAAGGCTAGGGCGGCACACTCGGCGTCGCTGAAATACGGCGAGCTTCGCCATGCCGCCACGGTGGCGAGCTGGTCGTCGGTGATGCCTTCCTTCCTCGCCAGGTTCACCTCGGCCCACAGGCAGGCGGCGCCGCCGTTGATCTGGCTGGCGCGCATCGCGGTGATCGCCAAAGTCGCAAGGGGGACACCGGTTTCCGAGACGGCTTTCTCGAGCGCTACCGGAATGGCCCCTGCCTCCGAGAGCAGGTAGAACGGGTTGGGCATGCGCACGGTCATGGGGTTGGTTCTCCTCGCATCAGGTGGGGGCGACCCAGGTTTCGATCGCCCGGTACCTCAATGACGGAGCGCGGTAGCAGAAGGTAACAAATGATCCCATTGGCCATACCGGGCGCGGCCCTCACCGGACCCTGTGCTCCCTGGGTGAGTATGGTGTCTCGAAACTTCTTGCCGACGGCAAACTTTCGATTCGGCGCAGCCTACCCCGGGGGTCGCTCGTGCAGTCCACCATCGTAATGACCGGCGCAACGGGCGGATTCGGCCGCGTCGCCGCAGAGCGCATCCTGCGCGAATCGCCCGACACGCATCTGGTGGTCGCCGCTCGCGAGACCTCCGGCACCCGGCTGGCCGCCGAACTCAGCGCGGGCGGGTACGCGGTAACGCATGTCGCGGTCGACCTCGTCGATTTGCGCAGCGTTCGTTCGGCCGCCGCCGAGATCTGTCGGCAGATCGACAAGGGTCGCCTCCCACCGCTGTCCGGTTTCGTCGGCAACGCGGGTATCCAATACACGAACGCGCTCAACGAGAGTCCGGACGGCTTCGAGTCCACCTTCGCCGTCAACGTGCTCGCCAATCATTTGCTCATCCGGCTCCTCGAGGATCGGTTGGTCGCTCCCGCCCGGATCGTGATCACCGTCAGTGACACACATTTTGGGGACTTCAAGCACAACATGGGTATGGTGCCCGGTCCGGTCTGGCAGTCCCCGGAGGTCCTCGCCCGCACGGGCGCCTTTTCCGAACCCGACACCACGGGCGCCGGACGCACGGCCTACTCCACCAGTAAGTTGGCCGCGATCTATCTGGTCCACGAGTACGCCCGGCGCCTCCCGAACGGAGTCGAGGTCGTCGCCTTCAACCCGGGTTTCGTCCCCGGAACCGGATTGGCACGCGATGCGGATCCGTTCTCCCGGTTCGCTATGCGTCGCATCTTGCCGATGATGACTCTCACCCCGTTCGCGACCACGCAGGCCGCCGCCGGGAAGCACTTAGCCGACGTCGTATTGGGCGCGACCCGAGCACCGTCCGGCTCTTATGTCGATCGCGACCAGGTTGCCCGGTCGTCGGACGAGTCTTACGACTCGCAACGAGAAGCCGAATTGTGGGACGCCGCAGAACGATTCACTGCGGCTTAGCTGAAAACCTCCGTCGGCCAGCGCAACCCGTCCCTCGATCAGCTGATCTATACTTAGATCATGCGATCGAGAGACGGCGACTCCACCTTCACCGAGGTAGCGCGCCGCTCCCAAATCATCGACTGTGCGATCGAGGCCATCGCCGAGCTGGGCTACAACCATGCCTCGGTCCGCAAGATCGCCGACCGAGTCGGTGTCGCCATGAGCGTGGTGCTGTACCACTTCGGGAACAAGGACGATCTCGTCGCCGCGATCGTCGCAGAGTGCTACCGGTCGGTCATCGAGATCATGTCGCCCGTGGTCGCGCGGGAGACCACCGCGGCCGGGAAACTCGCGGCCCACATCCGAGCCCATATCCACTACATCGACACCCACCGCTCGCATCAGATCGCGTTGAGCGAGATCGCCGCGAACTATCGCAGCCGCACCGGGCAGCGACTGCACGAGCTGAGCCCGGACCTGGCCCCCGACCAGCTGGCCGACCTGGCGAAGCTGGAACTGGAGCCGATCTTCGACCTCGGCGTCGAGTCCGGCGAGTTCCGTTCGCTGTCAACGGTTTCCATGGCGCTGGCGGTACGCAGCGCCATCGGCGGGGCCCTGCTGAAGTCGACGACCGACCCGGACTTCGATATCCGCACCTACGGCGAGGAACTCGTCACCGCGTTTCTTCTCGCCTCGGAGAACAGATAGCGCCTACAACAATTGGGGGAAGCCATGGCCCACATAGTGATAGCGGGGTTCGGGTCGCGGGGAGATCTGTACCCGTTGACCGACTTCGGTTGCCGACTTCGCGAGTCCGGCCACGACGTCGTCATGACCGTGACACCGGACCTCGTCGACGAGATCACCGCGTGCGGGCTCGAAACCAGGCCGATCGACTTCCAACTCGACCACGAGCTCGACCCGGACAAGCCGGCCAAAGCCGCGATGGAACTGCTACTGCCCAAGGGCATGCGTCAATTGGGCGAGAAGCTGCTCGACGCGCTCGTAGACGTACCCGCCGATGTCCTGCTGCTCTCACCGTTCGCCGAATTGGCCGGCCACCCGCTCGCCGAGGCGCGCGGCATTCCCAGCCTCGGCGTTCGCCTGCAACCGATCTCGACAACCTCGGCCTATCCCCCGTCGCTCCTGGGCGCCTGGTCTGCCGGGGCGACGATCAACCGCACCGCCGGACGCTGCGCCGTCGCGTTGGTCGATCGGTTGTACGGCAAGACCATCGCCGGGTTCCGGAAGAGATTGGGCTTGCCACAGGTGCCGCAGCGCTCCCTTCGGCGAGAGCGAACGATTGCCGAATGGCCTATCCTGCATGGCTTCTCACCCAGCGTGCTGCCGCGCCCCGGCGACTGGCGGCCCGGCTTGGCGGTGACCGGCTACTGGTGGCCGCGGCGACCTGCCGGATGGAAGCCGCCGGTCGAGCTCGTGTCGTTCCTCGAATCCGGTTCCGCGCCAGTCTTTGTCGGTTTGGGCAGCCTCATGCTGTCCGAACAGGAGGCGGCGCGTGTGTCGGAAGTCGTCCGACAGGCGTTGACCATGGTGGGGGTGCGCGGAGTGGTTCAAGCGGGCGGCGCCGGACTCGATGTGCGCGACGACGCCGTGATAACCGTCGGCACCGTCCCGCACGACTGGTTGTTCGGTAAGACCGCGGCGGTGGTTCACTCCTGCGGGGCGGGGACCATGGCGGCCGGACTGCGCGCCGGTCTGCCCGCCGTCGCCGTACCGTCGCCGGGCGGCGACCAACCGTTCTGGGCGCGACGGCTGCGCGAACTGGGCGTCAGTTCGGCAACGCTGCCTCGGCCGAAACTCACCGCCGAACGGCTTGCCCGCGCGATAGATTCCGCGCTGTCCGAGCCCGGCCATCGAACGCGCGCCGAAGAACTCGCCGCACGGATCGCCGAAGAGGACGGTGCGGCAGCGGTTGTCGCGGCGGTCGAGCAGCTGATCGAGTGACGGGCGTACGAAAGGCCTGTCGCACTGGCCGATTCCGCATATCTGAGTAGCGTCGCTGGTGTGCAGAACAGCAAACTTGTGGGAGTGCAGAAGACCCTCAGTCCCGTTCTGAGGGCCAAGGCCTTGGACAACCGGCTGCCCGACCCGATCCTGGGTGACGAATACGCCGAGCAGGCGATGCGCCGGCTCGATCCGGACTATGACAAGCGCAGATTCGGCACCAGTCAGATGGGCCTCGCCGCGGTGGTGCGCGCGAAGGTCCACGACGACTGGGGCCGAAGCTTTCTGGCCGACCACCCCGATGCGGTGGTGCTGCACCTGGGCTGCGGCCTCGACGCCCGGGTGTATCGGATCGACCCGCCCGCCACCGTCGACTGGTACGACCTGGATTACCCCGCCATTATCGAACTGCGGGAACAACTTCTGCCGTCGCGCGAGCATTACACCCTGGTCGGCTCCAGCGTCACCGATCCGACCTGGTTGGATCGTATTCCCCGGGATCGGCCGGTGCTGATGATCGCCGAGGGCCTGGTGCCGTACCTGACCGAGGCCGAACTCCGGCGGCTGCTCACCAGTGTCGTGGACGCCTTCCCCACTGGGCAGATCCAGTTCGACACGGTGTCGGTCTGGGCAAGGCGCACGTCGAAATGGGATCCCACACTGCGCCGATACGACACCCGATTCCACTCTGGCTTCGACAATCCCGCTGAGCTGGCCGAGTGGCACCCGCGGCTCGAATTCGTCGACGAAGAGCCGATGAACGACTCTCCGCTGTTGATGGCAAAGGCGCCGAAGAATGTACGTCGCATGTTCCGTCTGCTGAACCTGGTGCCCGGTATGAAACGATCCACCCGCATCGTGCGGTTCCGCTTCTGAATATCCGTTCGGCAACGCTTCGGCGTGTTGCGCGACGATCCCTGCTAACGGCGCCAATTCCCCTCGTCCCCACCCATACTGAGGCCACGGAACAGAACAATGGAGATTGTCGTGGCTCATCCCGATAACGCCGACCAGAATGTGGCTGCCGTCGTCGCCGCGGCGAACCTGGCGGCGGACGCCGTCCTCGGAACGGCGGCCAACCCGATCACCCAGGCTCAGCTGGCGCAGAATACGACCGCCGACGCGCGGCAACATCTGCACATCGGGCTCGAAGCCCACTCCGATGCCTTGGACGAGCTGGATGACACCCCGGAGGTAGTGGCGGCCACCACGCGCGTGCAAACCGCACTGGAGCGGCTCGAAGCCATCGACCCTTAATTCACTACCGATCATGGCGGCCGGGCGCTTCGATAGAGCCCATGCACAACCTGCCTGACGAGCTGCGCGAACGGGTGTTGCGGCTCAAAGCCGAACTGTTGCTTGATCTTCTGCGCACCGACGCGGCGGTATGGCTGGCGTGCGACCTGCTCGTCGCCGGTGTCGACACTCCCGCGCTGCTCGAGCTGGCCGGCGAATCGCCGACCGGTCTGCTTCTGGCCGACGCGACGCCGCTGGTCCGGCAGGTTCTCACCGAACTCGAGGTCGAGCCGATCGATGAGTCGCAAGCCGCCTGGGTCGTCGCTCGCGACATCGCTCGACAGATGATCGCCGGTGAGCTGCGGCCCGAAGACGGTGCGCACTCGCTGTGGGGTTTGTGGTCGTCCTGCGACGGCGCGGCGGCGATCTCTGTCCTGCTCGAGCCGTTGGAAGCGTGGGACGAGACGCCACCGGCAGATCGGGACGACGAGGCGATCCGGGCATGGATGCGGGAGCTGGCCCATGGAGTGGTCGACGCTGCGCACCAGCGACTCGCCGCCACGGGGCTGATCAAGCCGTAACCGAGCGGCGCAAAGCGTCCGCGCGGCATGCCGAAAGGTCGGCGTTCTCGACGGTCTGTCGCCGAGTTATCGCGCCAAGATCGTGGTGAACACGTCGAGTAGCACCTGCGCCGGATCGCTCGGCGCGTCGGCCGTGCGCCAAGCGACGACCCCGTCCGGGCGGACCAGGCTCGCGCCTGACGTGCCGATCCCGTAGCGGGCAAGGAATTCGCGGTCGGTCTCGGCCGATCCGGCGCCGATCGTGTGGGTCCGCACCGCGATGCCGAGACGCGCGGCGACCTTATCGGCGGCCTCGGCCCAGAATCCACCGGCCATTCCGGACAGCAACACGAAGTTGCTTCCGAAAAGGTTTATGGTGGACAGTTTTTCGGCGTTGCGTCGAAACCATACGTGTGGTGCGCGGAATCCGGGTCGGCCCGTCGGGCGATAGGGATCCTCGGTGTCGGCGAGATCATCCTGCTCCATGATCACCGCGGACGAGCGATAGCGGAAGCCGAGGGTCAGTTCGACCGCCCGCTGCTGGTCGGAGATTTGCTCCGTGCCCTCGGCGGGCGAAGCGGGCCCCCGGTCGGCGAGCAACCGCAGCGCCTCGGCGACTACCCGATCGGCGATCGGACGTCGTTCAGCCTCATAGGTATCCAGCAGCTGCGGCCCCGCGGTCGAGTCGAGCACTGCGGCGAGTTTCCAGGCTAGATCGAAGGCGTCGCCGATGGCGGTATTGCCACCGAACCCGCCGCTGGGCGGGGTCACCTTCGCGGCGTCACCGGCCAGCAGCACCCGCCCGACCCGGAACCGATCCGCGACGGCGGCGGCCATTTCCCACGGCACCACCGCTTTGATCGCCGGTTCGAGGTTCGGTGACTCGGTGATCACCCGGATCAGTTCGGCGCACCGCGCGGTGGTGAAGTTCGTCGGCGACTGCCCCTTGGCCGGGTCGTAGGCCGTGGTGAGCAGATGCCGGCCGATGGCGTGGTCCATGGTGACGAACACGCCGGCGACCTGCTCGTTGTGCAACACATGCAGCGTCGGCCGCTGCGGGTCGACCAAATCGCCGAGGTCGGCGTCGAAGATGATGCTGATGTTGTGCCCGAGGCCGCCCGGGCCGTGCCGGTCGACGCCGAGCGCCTCGCGCACGCGACTGCGGTTGCCGTCCGCGGCGACGAGGTAGTCCGCGCGCACCCGAGTCGTCTGCGCGCCGCCGCTCTCGCGGAGCACCGCGGTCACGCCGTCGCCGTCCTGGCTGAAGGACACCAACTCTGTGCCGAAGCGCAGATCGGCTCCAAGTTTCTCGGCGCGCCGACGCAGCAGCGGCTCGAGCTTTTCCTGACCCGCCGTGCCGGTTCCGGCCGGGGACAGGATGCCGGTGTCCGCGGTGACGGCGTCGGGCAGTTCCTCACGAAAGGCCGGCCCCGGCAGGCTAGCGGCGATTCTGATCCGGAACGTGGCAGTGGTCGGCGTAGCCGTCGGCACCTCCTCTGCGATTCCGCCGTAGCCGAGAAGTTCCATCGTGCGCTGGTTCTGTCCCACAGCCCTGGGCAGCATGGAAGTATCGGCGCGCTGCTCGACCAGAAGCACGTCGATTCCGCGCTGCGCCAAGAACATTGCGCTGGACAGTCCGGCCAGACCCGCTCCGACGACCAACACCTGTTTTCCCACGCCTGTTACCTCCGCAGATCGGCCACTGTGTTCGACGTACCTTTCAGCTCAAAGTAGGGAGGATTCAGTCTGTAGTCAAGATTGACTAATCATGCTTGATTAAGTTTAGATCCCTTAGCAACCGTGCAGGGACGCGACGAGCCGAGGCATCTCCCAGCGGGTTTTGCGTGAAGTCGGCGGCAGGCTGCGGTGGGCGTCTGGCTACTGGACCGGCTCCTGCGCACGCGCAATGGCGGTTGCCATGCGATTTGCTGACTGCCGAATCGCACCCGAGCTCGGCGTACCACCGGCTCTAACTTCGACGCTCTCGGTCGCACTGAACAGACATCGATTTGCTGCGCGATCGCCTCTGGCACCGCCACCGCCCGGCTCGATGCGTGGAGCGCGGGACTTACGAGAGCAGTCACACCTGCGCGTATCCACCGTCGGCGAAGAACTCGGCACCGTTGACGTAACTCGAGGCGTCCGAGGCGAGGAACGTCGTCACAGCGGCGATCTCTTCGGGCTCAGCGAGCCGACCAAGGGGAACGGCGCCTTCGGCCTGCTCGAGCATCTCGGGCGTGACCAGCTCGAGCAGACCGGGAGTGCGCGTGCCGCCCGGGGACACGACGTTGACCCGAAAGCCGTGCGCGCGCGAGCTCAGGGCCCAACCGCGGGCGAGGCTGCGGACGGCGGCCTTCGACGCCGCGTAGACCTCGAGCCCCTGGTTGGGCCGTGTCGCGGCGGTCGAACCGGTCAGGATCACCGAGGCGTTCGCGCGCAGGAATGGCAGCGCTTGCTGCAGGGTGAAGATCGTTCCCTTGACGTTGGTGGCGAACACGGAGTCGATCAGTTCCTCCGTCACCTCACCGAACGCGGCCGCGGAGCCGATGCCGGCGTTCGCGACCAGCACGTCGATGGGTCCGACCTGGTCGTGCACGCTCCGGTAGAACGCGTCGAGCTCCGAGGGCACCGAGGCGTCGCAGACCACGCCGGTCACGCCGGGTCCGAGCTCGGCGACCGCGGCGTCGAGGGCGTCCTTGCGGCGACCGGTGATGAACACCGCGGCGCCCTCGTCGCGGAACGCGCGGGCGGTCGCGAACCCGATGCCGGTGCTGGCCCCGGTAACCACGGCGACCTTGTTTGCCAAGACGGCCATGCCGCCTCCTTCCATGTTATTGACCATGCGGTCCATAACTTTCCTCGTTCTGGACTCATTAGTCAATAATCATTCGGTGCGGCGGTGCCGACCCGCTGAGTCGCAGCTCAAAACGCCCGACGATTGGCCGCGACACCGGAGCCCAGCCAGCCGTGGTCAACAGTGAGAGCCGCAAGGCGAAGCGCGGCAGGGCGTTTCGCATCACTCGAGGCAGGACGCCGCGGTACAGGTCGCGCGGTCAGTTCTCGCTACCGCGTCGGAGTGGGCAGCACTCGCGCCAGGGCGGACCGGGCCGCAGTGGTGAGCGCGTCGATGTCCATGCCGGTACGCCCGAGCGCGATGACGCCGAGCTGGGCGACCAGGACCGCGCGGGCGGTCTCGGCGGGGTCGGCACCGGGGTCGAGGTCGCCGTCGTCCTGGGCGCGCTTTAATGCGGCGGTGAGGATGGTGATGATCGCGTCGTAAGTGCGGCGCGCTTCAGCGGCCACCTCAGGAGTGCTGGCGGCCAGCTCGGCGTTGCTGTTGGCCAGCAGGCAGCCCCGACGCGCGGTGGCTCCGGTCGGGTCTCCGGTCGAGCCGAGCACGAACTCACGAACCAGGTCGATCCCCCGCGCCGCGGACATCAGACGCTCGCGCAGCATCAGCAGGTTCGCATCGTCGTACTCGCGCAACACCCGCAGGAACATGCTGCGCTTGTCCCCGAACGCCCCGTAAAGGCTGCCTTTGCCCAGCCCGCTCACGCGCAGCAGGTCATCCATCGACGTCGCCGCGTAACCCTTGTCCCAGAACGCGTTACGGATCGCGAGGACCACGCGATCTTCGTCGAACTCACGAGGCCGGGCCATGCCCTCACAGTACTAGTTCTGGACCGTGCAGGCCATAACGGTGACAGCGACGGGACGAGGCTCGAACCATAGACCCAGGGACTATCGGGAAGCCTGACGCACTAGATGCATGTCTTGCGTCAACCCGGTGACAGGCTGCGATGCTCAGTCCGGTTATAGGAGCTGATCTCTGGAAGCACGCGGTATTGCCGATTTCCGGATATGCGGGCGCTCAGTCGTTCAGACAGCCATCGCCCTCGTAGTGAATGTGTCGGAGATTACATGCAAGCTCGTTGACTGCACGCTGTAGCGGCGTCGAGTCGCCGGGGTCCGGTGCGTAGCTGAGCCATCCCTCGTCCAAGGCATGATCGCAAACCTCATGGGCAAGTCGCTCGATCCGGCGTAGGTACGCGGACTCGTTTTCATCAGCAGGCACGCTCATTTTCTACAGCACTGTCATGCCGCGACCCGCGCGGTTCGGGCCGCGTGGACTGGCTGAACGGTGTTGTTCGCGATGGCCATCACGTCGGTCGGCGCGAGGGATCGTGTTCTGCGGGCTGGTTGTAGAAGAGCGCCTCGAGTGACTGGCGCAGTGGGCGATCCAAGGGCTTTCCGCCGGTGTCGAGGCCAGGCGCTGGATTGTGCGATTCGCGAGCGCCGTCGCCGGTTGGCCGCCAACCGACCTCGCGAACATCCGATAGTGCCGACGAGCGGGCGACCGGAGGGAAGCGCGGTGTGCGGCCAGGCGTCGGCTATCAACCGTGGGCGGCTGGAAACCCGGTCCCCTGTGGCACCCTGATCGTTGTGGGGAGTGCGCGATGCCCTTTCCGGTGCAGATGGGCGAAACGGAGTTGGTAGGTGTCGCAGCCGGGCTGTGTACCGCAGGTGGTCGGGCGGATCGCCGAGATAAGGCGTTTTCCGGTCAAATCCACCGCTGGCGAATCGCTGTCCGTGGCCGAGATCGATGGACGCGGCCTTCAGTTCGACCGTCGGTGGGCTGCGTACACCGCAGACGGTGGGATTGCCAGCGGCAAGACAACCCGAAGATTCAGGAGGGTCACCGGTCTCCTGCGGTGGCGGTCGGCCGTGGACGTGCCGTCGGGGCTCGCCTATCTGTGGGACTGCGACGACAGGCAATACGAGGTGGGTGATCCGCTGGCGGACAAGGCATTGACCGAGGCGTTCAACCAGCCTCTTGCCGTCCGCACCGAATCCGCGGTCGAACACCATGACGAAAGTGGCGTGCACATCGTGACCACTTCCTCGATCCGGCGTGTCGAACAGCTGATCGGCGCAGCGTTCGACCCGCACCGATCACGTGCGAATCTCCTCATCGAGACCGACGGTATCGCATTCCTCGAGGACAGTTGGAGCGGAGCGCTGCTCTGGATCGGCCCGAGTGTTGTTCTTCGCCTCGGTGTCGCGATGCCCCGCTGCGTCATGATCGACCAGCCACAAACCGGCGCTTACCTGACGGTGCCAGCGCTGAAACCGCTTGGCAGAGAGCACAACATGTCGCTTGGCCTCAAAGCCGAGGTGGTCCGCACCGGCACGGTCTCCGTGGGAGATGCCGTGCGCCTGGGTCAGATTCCAGGCGGGTGATGGCAACGGTGCGGGCTGCGATACGGCGCTTCGACCCGGCTCCGGCAACGGCTAGCGAGCGCCGCCGGTCAACCACTCGCGGACCTCGCTCAGCGCGGTCCCGGAACTGTCGGCGTCGATGCTCGCGGCAAGATCCGCGATGGTGACGCCCGCGAGCGCCGTCCGCCATGCGGCGTCGGCGGCGTCCATGGCCCGGTGCACCGCGCAGCGCGTGCGGCAGCTCTTCGCCGGTAGCCCGAGCGGCCCGTTCCGCCGAATCTCGGTGCAGCGGAAGGCCGATTCGGCGCCGTCCACCGCCTCCACCACCTGTGCCATGGTGATGCGCGCCGCCGGTCGAGTGAGCACATAGCCCCCGGCGGGGCCGGGCACCGAGCGCACGATGCCCGTACGTGAGAGCGCCTGAAGATGTTTGGCCAGATAAGCCGTCGGCACGCCATGCAATTCCGCTAGCCGCGCGGCCGGGACCGGCTCGGTGGCCTGACCGAGCGAAACGCAGCAGTGCATGGCCCATTCGACCCCCGTGGACATCTTCATACCGACAGCATATCTCGGATAGAAAATGTCCGAGATCATGCTATAACTTGGACATCAGTTGTCCGAGATTAAGGTTCGTCATGACTACCCTTCCGAAAGCCGCTCACCCCGCGAAAGACCGTGCGGCACTGTCGCTCGCGGCGCTGGCGCTGTTCGTCGCGGCCGCCAATCTGCGTCCCGCCATCGCCGCGGTCTCCCCGCTCGCCGACCGCATCCGTACCGATCTCGGCCTGTCCGCGACCGGGATCGCCCTGCTCACCACCATTCCCACGCTCGCGATGGGGCTGTGTGCACCGCTGGCCGCCGCGGCCGGACGGCGCTGGGGCTTGCAACACGGCGTGCTGATCGGCCTGGGAGTGGTCGGGATCGCCACCGCCGCACGCGGTTTCGGCGAGACGGCCGCACTCCAACTCAGCTGCGCGGCCGTGGTCGGAGCGGGCATCGCGATTACGCAGACACTGCTTCCGGCCGTGGTGAAGTCCCGCTTCGCCCACCGCGCCGGTCTGGTCACCGGAATCTATACCGCCGGACTGGGATTGGGCGGCGCGGTCGCCGCGGGCATCAGCGCGCCGATCGCGGACGCGCTGAATTCCTGGCCCGGCGCGCTGGCGTCGTGGAGCGTGCTCGCCCTCGCCGGAGCCACCCTGTGGGCGGCGGCGCGCCCAGCGCTGGCCCTGGATACCGCGTCCGGGCCACAAGGTCCCGCGACCACCGGCCTGCCGTGGCGCAGCGGGACCGCGTGGCTGATCACACTGCTGGCCGCCGGAAACTCCGCGCTCTACTATTGCGAATTGGCTTGGGTCGCACCGCTTCTGCACGACAGCGGCTACCCGGACTCCACCGCGGGCCTGCTGCTCACCGCGCTGATCTCGATCCAGGTCCTCGCCATGCTCGCGGTGCCCGCCCTGCTCGGCGAACGCCGCGACCAGCGGTTGGGCCTCGCCCTCACCGTCACGCTGACCGCCCTCGGATTCACCGGACTGACACTCGCTCCCGGCACGGCCACCTGGCTCTGGATCATCGCCCTCGGCATCGGCCACGGCGGCCTGTTCACCCTGGTACTGACGGTACCGGTGTCGATGAGCCGCACCGTCACCGAAGCCGGCCAATACAGCGCGATGGCGTTCTTTCTCGGATACGCGGCAGCAGCGGCGGCGCCGATCCTCGTCGGCGTCCTGCGCGACGGCACCGGCGACTTCCGCCTCGCCTTCTCGCTACTCGCCGCGGCGACCATCCTTCTGCTCATCCCGGTCGCCGGAATGGTCCGTCGCGACTGAGGCGAGGCCGTTGCGGTGTGTATTGCGAGAACACTTACCGGCACGTGCTCGTGGCCCGAACGTTGACGGCCGGCCCTCGCCGACCGCCACATAGCGTTTCCCTCCTGGCTCATGGGACCGAGACCTTAAACCTGGCGACCCTGCCAAGAATCTTCACGCACTGGATGCGCTATCATTAGAACATGCGTTCGAACAAAGCCTTTGAGGAGCAGGTCAGCGCCCTGGAGCGGGCGGTGTCCGGGCTGCGGGGGCTCGACGTTTCGCGGGCTACCGAGGACGAGTTGGTGGAGTTGCTCGAGCGGTTGGAGTCGGGGGCGCGGATGTTGGCGGGGGTTATTTCGCGGGTCGCTTTTCGGCTTCGGCAGTTGCGGGATCTGGCCTAGAGGGCCGCGGGGTCGAGGTCGAGCAGGGTGTGCAGGGCGGATTCGCCCTCGGGCGTGACGCGGATGGCGCGGCCGGTCCCGACACGGGTGATCCAGTTCAGATCGTGCAGGCGGCGGCAGAGTTGGGCGCCCGCCGCGCCGCCGAGGTGAGTGCGGCGCTCGGTCCAGTCGAGGCAGGGGCGAGCCAGCGGACGGCGAGTCGCGCGCAGGGCGGCGGGCTCGACTCCCAACGGCCCGGTCAGCCAGGCCAAACCCGCCTCGGTGAGCGCGAATCCGCCGTTCTGGTCGACCAGCGACTTGGCGGTCATGGCGTCGGTGATCGCCACGCCGACGCGGCCGGCCAGGTGGTCGTAGCAGGTGCGCCCGCGCGCCAGGGCCGCGGCGACGGTGGCCGTTCGCAGATTGGTCACGGCCGGGCGCGGCGGATCGAGGTGGGTGACCATGGACTCGAGCAGCTCGGCCACGTGCGGGCCCGCGAGTTGGACGTACCGGTGCCGACCCTGTCGCCGCTCGACCAGCAACCCGCCCTCGAGCAGGCGGTTGAGATGCTCGGTGGCGGTCGACGCGGCGACGCCCGCGTATTTGGCGAGCTCGCCCGCGGTCCACGCACGGCCGTCGACCAGGGCGAGGCACATGTCCGCGCGGGTGCGGTCGGCGAGCAAAGCGGCCAGACCTGCTAGTTCGGCTCCTCTGGATGACACGACCCCATCATGGTCGCCCATCGTTTCGGCGGCCACCGAAACATCCCGGCGCTACGGTCACCGCATGAATCTGATCACCGACCCCGATCAGGTGCGCGCCACGTTGATCAACGCGCCGGTGCCCGCCGTGCCCGCGGTGCACGCGCCGGTCGGCGTGGCTTGGCTGCGCGCCCACGTGCCTCGCTTCAGCACGGGAGCCGAGCACGAGCGACTTCGCGCATTGGTCACCGCGGAGCTCGACCGGCTCTCCCCCGCCGACCTACGCCGACGCGCACATACCGCCCGAGCGCCCTTGCCTCA
The DNA here is from genome assembly GCF_000308715.1 of Nocardia tenerifensis NBRC 101015. GTDB lineage: Bacteria > Actinomycetota > Actinomycetes > Mycobacteriales > Mycobacteriaceae > Nocardia > Nocardia tenerifensis. The sequence goes on along the minus strand of NZ_BAGH01000160.1, from coordinate 3,791 downwards.
CGTTCGTGTACTAGCTGAAGCTCTTGGGCTACAAGGTATTTCCGTCGAAGCAGTGGCTTTGGTCGCGGCGCACTATCAGCCGCACGAACCGCAGGACCCCGCCGCTGACGAGGCCGTCGCCGAATTGGTCGCCGCCTGCGGCGGTATCGCCGACGACGCCACCGCGGCACGAATCTGCCTGCTGGTGCAGGCTTGTGCGGCGACCGGCGCGTTGGTCGCCAACGCGCGGCAGCTGAACGCGACGGGCACCGCCGAGCAGATCATCGAGCGAACAATGGACGAGAACCCGCCGCTGCGCTCGACCAGACGGGTCGTCGACGGAGAGGTGGTCGAGCTCGACATGCGCCATCCTGGCCTGGGTTTCGGCGCGGGCCCGCATGCCTGCCCGGGCCGAGCACACGCCATCGCCCTCGCCGCCGGAATCATCGAGGAGTCCGCATGAACAAGACGAAGATTTTTCACGAACTGCACCACCGGGATCGCCCGCTGGTCCTGCCGAACGCATGGGACTTCGGGTCCGCGGCGGTCCTTGCGGCCGAAGGGTTTCCGGCGATCGGGACCACCAGTCTCGGCGTCGCCGTGGCGGCGGGTCTGCCGGACGGCACCGGCGTGACCGAGGCGGCGACCATGGCGCTGGCGCGACTGCTGGCCGGCCTTCCGGTGCCGGTGACCGTCGATATCGAGGGTGGGTTCAGCGAAACCCCCTCTGCCGTCGCCGATTACGCCCAACAACTGGCCGAATCCGGCCTCGCCGGAATCAATCTGGAAGACGGCCGCGCGGGAAGCACACTGGCCGAACCGGATCACCAAGCCGAGCTGATCGGGGCGATCAAAGACCGCGCACCAGAACTGTTCGTCAACGCCAGGGTGGATACGTACTGGGTGAAGGACGACATCGAGCGCACCCTGGCGCGCGTGGAGCGGTACACGGCGGCGGGAGCCGACGGCATCTTCGTCCCCGGCCTCACCGACCCCGAGGGCATCGCGCAGCTCGTCGCCGCGACGCCGTTGCCCGTCAATATCCTCTACTCCCCGACCGGTCCGTCCATCGCGGAACTCGGCGAGTTGGGCGTGCGACGGGTCAGCACCGGTTCGCTGCTGTACCGCTCGGCGCTGGCCGTGGCCGTCGAGACCGCTCGTGCTGTCCGCGACGGAGGGTCGCTGCCCATCGTCGCGCCGCCCTACACCGAGATTCAGGCCCTGACCGACTGACCCCTGCGCGAGTGCCCGCCGCCCGCGAACGGGTTCCCGCGCACCGCCCTGCGACCCCGCTTCGTTGACTACCATCGAATTACGGCCGATGGCCGAAAGGGGTCGTTATGTTCGAGAAGTTCTCCGATCAAGCTCGCCGAATAATCGTGCTGACGCAGGAGGAGGCGCGCGAGCGCGGCCACGGGTACATCGGCGCGGAACACATGCTGCTCGCCGTCCTCCGCGCCTGCGAGATCGGTTCCGCGGCCACCACCGCACGCGCGCTGGCCGAGCTGGCCATCGACCCGGCGTCGGCGCGGGCGAGCATCGCGCTGACGCCGGGCACGGCCGAACACGGTGTGTCAAGCCACATTCCGTTCACCAAACAGGCCAGAAAGGCGCTGGAGAACAGCCTGCGTGAGGCTCGTTCGCTCGGTCACGAGCACATCGAGCCGAGCGACCTCCTGCTCTCGCTGACCGGCGTCGCCACCGACGACCCGGAATCGCCCGTCGGAACCGCCGTCACCGCACTGGGGCTCACGCAGGAGAAATTCCGGCGGGCCCTGCGCGCGGGGGCGACCTACCGCACGGGCGCCACCGTCGCCCCGCACTTCACGCCGCAGGCGCTGAAGGCGCTGGCACGCGCGAATGCCGAAGCGCGCGAAGCCGATCGCGGCCGGGTCGATACCCGGCACCTGTTGCTCGGGCTCCTCACGGAGGAGGACGAGTTCGTGCACCCCGCTCTGCAAGCCCTCGGCGTCGACGCGGAGCAACTCGCCGCCGAGGTGCGGAGTCGACCGCCCCGCGAGCAGTGACGGTTACCCGCCCGCGTGCAGACCCGCCTGCTGAGCGAAGGTCAGGTTGTCTTCGAGGTGCCAGTCCTCGACGATGCGGCCGTCGGGGCCCGCGTGCTGGATGTCGATGGCGGGGAACTCGATGGTTTGCCCTTGTCCCGCAGTGTCTTTCATGCGGCCGGTGAAGTGACCGCGGAACACCAAGCGGCGGTGAGGGTGTCGTCGGTGAGGTACAGATCGGCCAGCTCGCACGTGAGATCGGGTACCGCGACGCGGAAGCCGGCGGAGGCGGCACGGGGTCCCGCCGGCCCCTGCGGACGGCCCGAAGGAAGGGTGTTGTCGCGGAAGTCGGGTGAGAGCGCTCGGTCGAGATAGCTGGAATCCCCGGTGTGCCAGAAGGTGTAGAGCTGTTGTGCCGTGTGGACGAGTTGCGCGGACCGGGATCGGTCGGCTCCCGGCGTGAGGTGGACCGAGCCGGGGACGACCAAGCCCGCGGTGTGATCGATGAGGTCTGCGCCGGAGACTGGCGTCGACTGTGGGCCGCATGCAGCGACTAGCAATGCGGCCGTGGACAGTACGAGTCCGAAGCGGGCGGGTGATTTCATGCCAGCCGCCCGCCGCCGTCGACGTGCAGGGTGGTGCCGGTCATGAAGGGGTTCGTGAGGGCGAGCAACGCCGCCGCCGAGATGTCGGCCGGGGTGCCGACGCGCCGTGCGGGATACGTCGCGGCGACGCCGGCGAAGAAGCCATTCTCGTTCTCGCCCAAGCCATCCCACGCTCCGGAGTCGACGATGCCCGGGGACAACGCGTTCACTCGGATCGGCGCGAGTTCCACCGCGAGGGCCTCGGCGAGAAAGCTGACCGCGCCGTTGGTCGTCGCCATGACCGCGCGACCCGGGGCGGGCTGCCACGCCGCGACACCGGAGAACAGCAGCACCGCTCCGCCCTCGCGCAGCCGCGGCCCGAAGTGCTTGGCGAGCATGATCGGACCGATGACCTTTGCCTCGAAAGCTCCTATGACGGCGGGCTTTTCGAGATCTGCGACCGGACCGTTGGCGTGCGCGGCGGCGACCGACACCAGGTAATCGATCTCGCTCACTTCGTGCGCCAGTCGTGCGATCGACTCCTCGTTCGTCAGATCGACGGCCGCGGTGCTCGCACGGTCGCCCAGATCCGCGACGAGCGATGCTCGGGGGTCGCGTCCGGCCAGCACGACCGTCGCGCCCGCGTGGATGGCGTCGGCGGCGATCCGCCGTCCGATGCCGGAGCCGCCGCCGACTATGACGAGCTTCTTGCCTTTCATCGTGTGTGTCACGGATGCCTCCTCGGTAGTTGTTGGCTTTCACCGGCTTCAACCCGGAGGGGCGTAGGCACAATCCCGTCTCGCCATCGATCTTTTCTCGGATTGCGATAAGATTTACGAATGGCTACCTTGCGCGCGCTCGAATGTCTCGTCGCCGTGCTCGACTTCGGGTCGGTGACCGAGGCGGCGGCGCGCCTGCACATGTCGCAGCCCGCGCTCTCCCATCAGCTCGCCGCGCTGGAGCGGGAGATCGGCACGCCGGTGGTGCAGCGGTTGCCGCGCGGGGTGCGGGCGACGGCGGCGGGGCGGGCCATCGTGGCGGACGCGCGGGTCGCGCTGGCGGCCGCCGAACGGGTGGTGACCGTCGGGCGGGCCGTCGCGGCCGGCGCGCAGGGGCAGTTGCGCATCGCGTGCGCGGAGAGCATGACCGCGGGACTGCTCGCGCCCGTACTGCGCGGGTGGCGGCGGCGGCATCCGGACGTGCACGTCGCCTTGCACGAAAT